>CAXSDY010000130.1:0-6916 GCA_964235835.1 uncultured Sphingomonadaceae bacterium
GACGCGCTCGCCGCGGCCGAGCGGATCCAGCAAGTCCTGACCCAGCCGTTCCGCCTGTCGGACCTGGAGATCAGGGTCGAGTGCGCGATCGGGGTCGCGCTGATGCAGCCCGGGCAGGAAGCAGAGGAGCTGTTCCGCAACGCGCAGTTCGCGGTCAAGCAGGCCAAGGCAGCGGGGCGCGCGCAGGTCTATGAGCCGGGCGAGGCAAGCGCGGCGCGGCGGCGCTTCTCGATCGAGACGGAGCTGCGCCGGGCGCTCGATCGCAACGAGTTGAAGCTGTTCTATCAGCCGCTGATCGAGTTGAAGTCGGGCCGGGTCAAAGGGTTCGAGGCGCTGGCGCGGTGGACGCACCTCGACCGGGGCGAGATCTCGCCCAACGAATTCATTCCCGTGGCGGAGGAAAGCGGGCTGATCCTGGCGCTGGGGCGGTGGGCGATGGACGAGGCGGCACACACGCTGGCGGCGTGGGACCGGGCTGCGGACGGGTTGAGCGGGGGCGCGCCGCTGCCGCTGAACGTCGCGGTGAACCTGTCCGCGATCCAAGTCGCGCGCGACGACATCGCCGCGGTCGTCTCGAGCGCGCTGCGGTCGAGCGGCGTGTCGGGCGACCGGCTGACGCTCGAGCTCACGGAAAGCGCGATCGTGCAGGACCCGGGGCGCGCGACGCGGGTGTTCGATGCGCTCAAGGCGCTCGACACTACCGTGGCGATGGACGACTTCGGGACCGGCTATTCCAGCCTCGCCTATCTCCAGCGCCTGCCAATCGACGTGCTCAAGATCGACCGCAGCTTCGTCACGGGCATGTTGGGTGACCCGGACAGCGTGGCGATCGTCCGCGCGGTGCTGAGCCTGGCCAGGGCGCTCGGCATGTCGACTACGGCCGAGGGGATCGAGAGCGCGGCGCTTGCGGCCAAGCTTGCCGAGCTGGGCTGCGCCAGCGGACAGGGGTTCCACTTCGCCCGGCCGCTCGCGGCCGCGGCCGCGCTGGAATATTGGCAAGCCCACCGCTAGCGCCCGATCGAGCGCGCCGCCGGGCGCAGCCGCGGGAGATCAGCCGATGAACGTCACCGAACTTTCACGCCGCGCGATGCTGGCGGTGTTTGGCGGCGGCACCGCGGCGGCGGTCTCCGCGCAGGGCGGAGCCGTGCTCGCCGGCCGGGCGCTGCTCGTGCGGCAGGAAGCTGTGCCGGGTGCGGCGGTGCGGCTCGACGAGGGCGGGCGCAGCGGCGTGTGGCTGTGGCGCGCGGGGGATTTCAGCGCGGCGGTGCGCGCCGATCCGCTGCAGGGGCTGACCGTCGCGCATGCGCAGGTCGCGCCAAGCCGCGGGGCGTGGGTGCGGGAGTGGGACGGGATGACCGGCCGGCCCGAATGGTTCGGCGCGCGGGCGAATGCGCCGGGGTTCGACAACCAGCTGGCGATCCAGGCGGCGCTCGACCTGTGCCCGGCCGTCCAGCTGGGAGCGGGCTCCTACTACGTCACGCGCGGGCTGCGCATCCGGCGCAGCGGGGTTCACCTGTTCGGCGGAGGGCACACCCAGACCGACCAGGGCGCCAATGGGTCCGCGACGCAGATCGTCTGCACCGACCCGCGCGAGACCATCCTGCAGATCGGGCCGGAAGGTCGTGCGCGACCGGCGAACTTGGTCGAATGTGTGCGGATCGAGGGCTTTACGGTCAACCGGTCGGCCGATCCTTTCACGCCGGCTTCCGGCATCCTTGGAGCAATCGGCATCTCCCTCGGCTGGTGCGTGAACTGTCATGCGGAGCGCGTGCTGTCGATCAACAGCTGCCGCGGCTGGTATTTCGGCGGGACGGTCGAGACCTATATCGTCCACTGCGGCGCACTGGTCATGCGGCAGCGAAGCAGCGGCGGACGGAGCGTGTTCGTCGGCTTCCACGTCGATCAGAATTCCGCGTCGATCTACAATGGCGGGAACGCGAGCCTGTACCTCACCTACTGCCGCGCCTTCCCGGCGAACTGGCAGATCGCGGCGTCGCTGACCTATGGCGCCGGCCTGCGGTTCGACGGCGGATGGGTCGACACCTATCTGCACGGGTTCGAAAGTGGCGGGGGCATCCAGTACGGCATCCACGGCATCGGCGACGGGGTGGCCAAGACAAGCTTCCGCACCGAGGATTTGATCGTGACCAATTGCGTGCTCGATCCGGGGAGCACAGCGTGCGTGTGGTTGGAGGATGCGGGCCCGAGCGCCGCCATCACGCTGGCCAACAATTATTTCGCGACGCAGACCGGCACCGCCGTCGTGCTGTCGAAGATCGCGGGCTCGGTGACGGTGCAGAACAACCAGTTCATCGTCGACAAGTTCGGCGGGACCGGACTGAGCGCCGTTGGCGTCAATGGGCTGCGGACCCAGGGTAATATCTTCACGGGACCGCGTCAGCCGATCGTCCTTTCGGGCTGCACCAACTTCCATTTGTCGGACACGATCAACGGCCGCTTCGCGCCGCCGGGCGACTATCCGGCGATCGGGCTCGTGCAGTGCAGCGGCGGGACGGTCGACTGCACGGTCGGTGGGGTACCGAACAGCTATACACGCGGCGTCGAGTTGCGCGGCGAGCTGAACACGCGGATCGAGGTGCGTTGCACCGGGCTCAATCCAGAGACGGTGGCGGGCGGCGTGTCGGGCAAGCTGGTGCACAACGGCGTGCCCGTGCTCGCCCAAGGGCCATTCGGGAGGGACTGCCTGGCTAGCGGGATCATGCGTTAACGAGCGGACTCCTGCTTCGGAAGGAGTCCGAGCCGCTGGAGCGTGGCCGTGACTTGCGGACCTCGATCGGCGACGATCAGCCGTCCCGAACCAGGAGTGCATGAAGTGGGCCGGCGATAGGTGCACACCTGAGTCTCACCGCCGAAGCAGGCCATGCGAGTGAAGCCCGCCGCCAAGGCGCGATCATCGTGCGTGTCGCGCGACAGGATCGCATTGTAGGGGTGCGGTCCCGCTGGCGATTGCCCCGCCGCATCGTAGAGACGGATGTCGGGCCGCCAGCGGACGAGCCCTGTCAAATACCAATGGTCCGGCGGGTCCAAGGCGGCGCCGCACGTCGCAGGATCGGCATTGAGCGACGCGATGGCCGCCAGCATTTCTCCGTTTTCATGCAAGATGTAGAGCGTAGGTCGCCGGGTTGCGGCCGTCACCCCTGCCGCAATCCATAATCCGGCGAGGACGGAGGGGATCAGCCGGGGTCGCAAGCTAGCAAATCTGCCTTGGGCCACGCGCATGATCTCAACCGATCCGATTCCGCACAGAGTCATCAGGAGCGGGATTGCGGGATAGATGAAGCGATTCTCCTTATGCGGAATCGCTGAGAAGGTGATCAGGACGGTTAGTGCAACCATTCCGAGGAGAGGCGCGCGACGCATTCCCGCAATCGCAGTGACGCCCACCAGCACCAGGGACCAGTGCCAGGTAACGATCTCGTGCCCGACATACTGGTAGAGCGGCGACACTCCGAACAGCGATGCGATGCCGCCGCTGTTCGCCCGGAAATAGACGACGAGCGAGGAGAAAGGGGCGCCCCAGGTGATCCAGTCGACCAGCCCGTAGAGCAGGACGGAAGCGAGGCCCCCCAGCACCATCGGCTGGATTCGTCGCCACTCGAACGCGCCGATCCACAGGAACGCCAGCCCGGCCGCAGGCGCGAGCTGGGGGCGAAGCATGGTTGCCATGCCGAGCAGGAAGCCGGTGGTGGCAAGGGCCCGGGTCGAGGCTGGCCTGGCGTAACCGAGCGCCAGCGCTGCGATGAGCGGGATGGCGGACACCGTATCAGCCAGGACGTGCGGAGACATCAGCAGCGTTTCGGGCCACAGCGCGACCAGCAGGCCTGCGGCGAAGCCACCGGCTTCACCGCTCGCGCGCGCTCCAAGGACATAGGCCGAGCCGACCACGATGAGCGAGGCGAGGCTGATCGTCAGCGTCACCGCCCACAGCGTGAGGGCGGGGGACGAGGAAAAGGCCTGCGCAGCGGCAATTGGCGCGATCAGCAGGCCGGAGATGATCCACGACCGGGCGCCGATCTGGTATTCCCACGGGACCAGGCCGCGCCCGGTCACCGCCCGATACGCCTGTTCGAGATACTGGAACGTTTCGTCCGGGTGGATGACGTTGGGAAAGGCGGCGGCGATCCACAGGCGGGCGGCGAGGGCGACCAGCAGGAGCAATGCGAGCATTCCGCTGCGGCGGCGGCGGTCTGCCTGCAGCGGGACCTGCGGGGAAAGTGGATTGCTGATCAACAGAACGCACCTAGGCAGGGGAGCGGAGCCCGCTGACTAGCAAGCGAGAAGCCGCTTGTCGAAAGCGCACGGTTTCGCCACACTCCGGCAAAAGCAAGGGAGGATGGCATGCGAAAACTGGTGATCACGACGGCGTTGATGCTGGCCGCGGCGACGGCCCCACTGCTCGCGCAGAATGGGCCGATGAGTGCTCCGGGACGAGCCGACGTCAAGGCGGTCAAGGCAGGCGCCTACACGGTCGACACCGGGCACACCCAGGTGCTGTGGCAACTCAACCATCTCGGCTTCAGCAAGTTCGACGGTCAGTTCGGCGGCGTTACCGGCATGTTGCAGCTGGACCCCAAGACGCCGTCCACGGCGAAGCTGTCGGTCAACATCCCGATGAGCGGGATGAGCACGACGGTCGATGCGCTGACCAAGCATCTTGGCACGCCCGATTTCTTCGACGCGGCGAAATATCCTGCCGCGACCTTCACCTCGACCTCGGTCCAGGCGAGCGGCATGACGGCGCGGATCGCCGGCAACCTGACCCTGCATGGCGTGACCAAGCCGGTGACGCTGAACGCACGCTTCATCGGCGCGGGGCCGGGCATGCGTCCGCCGAATCCGACCAACATCGGCTTCGAGGCGACGACCACGATCAAGCGCAGTGACTTCGGCATGGGCTATGGCGTTCCGGCGGTCGGTGACGAAGTCATGCTGCGGATCAACGCGGCGTTCGTCGCCGGCTAAGCGCGGTCCGCGTCGACGAACCGCTAAGCTTTTCGCGGAATAGAGGACCTTGCGGCATCGACGCCGCTTGTGGGGGAGGGAACATGCGTAAATTGATCATGGCGGCGATGCTGCTGCTCTTGGCTGTGCCGGCACCGGGGCTGGCGAAAGCGGTCAAGGTCATCGAACCGTTGGCGAGTGGACTAGCGGGGAACGTCACCGTGGCCGGCACGACCGTCGTCGTAGGCGAAACGGCGAGGGTCAACCTCGCCAAGCTGGAGACCAAGGCCGCCGAGAAGCGGGTTGCCGCGAAACTGGCGCCGTTCGACCCCGCGGCGCCCGTGAGCGCGCGGCCCCCGGCGGAGGTCTATGAGACGCTGCCGCTGACGACGATGATGCCGCTGGAGGTCGAGGACGTCACCAGGGAGTGGGGTCTCGTCGCCGGACGTGCGGTCAAGCTGACGATCACGCTCGACACGGTCAAGACGGCCAACGCCGCGATGGCGCTGCTCATTGCGAGCAGCGACCAGCTGGCCGGGACGGTGGCGGTGAGCGACGCGGCGAGCGGCGCGAAGCTGGGTGAGTTCTACGTCGACGTGCTCAACACCCACGGCGGATGGCTCGGTATGGCGGTGCGCGGATCGGGCGTGCGGGAAAAGCTGGCCGGGGAGTTCGCCAAGCATATCGCCGAGCAGCTGAGCGGGCTGAAGCATAAGCCGAAGGCGGCCACGAGCGCGGCGCAGACGGCATCGCAGTGAGCTGGTTGCGAGGGTGGGCGGCGCTGGCGCTGATGAGCGTCGTGCCCGCCGCCGCGCATGCCGAGCGGCTGGTCGACTACACGATCGACGAGGCGACCGCCGCGCAATACGCCGCCGAGCAGGGGGTTGCGCTGGCGCCCTTGCCCGCGCGCGGGGCGCTGCACATCGCGCTGCGGATCGACCCGGCCGTCGACCACCAGGTGTTGCGGGTCGGGGTGGCCTGTTCGGCGTGGAAGGTGCGCAATCCGCTGTCGGCGATGATCGGCAAGGCAATGGCGGCCTGGGATAGGGGCGGTACGCCGGCAAGCGCGTTCGACCAGCCGGCCGACCTCAAGGTTTCGATCGTCCGGGCGGCCACGCTGAGCCGCTGCGTTTTTATCGGTGAGATGAAGACGACCTGCATCACGCGGGTGTCGATCGACGGCACGGCCGCACGGGCTGGCGAGGCGGCGAAGGCCTTCCATGTCGAGCGCGAGGAGCCGGCCAAGGGGATTGGGGCCTGTGCCGGGCTGACCCGCGGCATCGGCCTGATCAGTCGCCAGGCGGTGAGCGATCTGGCGATGCAGCTCGGCGCGGTGCCCGCCAAGCTGCAGTAGGTCCCGCGGAAGCGGCCGGCGACACAGGGGGCAAGGTCGCCGGCCGTCCTCCCGCAGGGAGGCGCGGGAGTTGTGCGCCGTCAGGGCATCAGCCCGTCGTTACGGCATCAACACCGTGTCGATGACGTGGATCACGCCGTTCGACTGCATGACGTTGGGAATGGTGATGCGGGCCGACCCGCCCTTGGCGTCCATCACCATCCAGCCACCACCGCTCTTGTGGAACATGAGGTCCTCGCCTTGCACGGTCTTGAGCGTGGCCGTGCCCTTGTGCTTAGCGGCCATCGACGCGATCTGGCCGGCGGTGATGCGGCCGGGCACGACGTGATAGGTCAGGATGTTGGTCAGCGTCGCCTTGTTCTCCGGCATAACGAGCGTGTCGACGGTGCCGGCGGGCAGCTTGGCGAACGCGGCATTGGTCGGCGCGAAGACAGTGAACGGGCCCGTGCCGGACAGCGTGTCGACCAGGCCGGCGGCCTTGACGGCGGCGACCAGCGTGGTGTGGTCCTTCGAATTGAGCGTTCTCGACAATGTTCTTGGTCGGGTACATCGCCGCGCCGCCGACCATCGGGTTCTTGGCCGACGCCGGCGCCGCGACAA
>CAXSDY010000131.1:0-6851 GCA_964235835.1 uncultured Sphingomonadaceae bacterium
ATCCCGAAGTGCGCGTCAAGACGGACGCGCTCGACGCCGTCGGCAACACCACCAAGGCCGTGACCAAGGGCTATGCGATCGGTTCGGCGGGCCTCGCCGCGCTGGTCCTGTTCGGCGCCTACACCGCCGACTTGCGCGAATTCGCCGGTCCGCTCGGCATCGTCACGAACCCCGACACCATGTTCAGCCTGTCGAACCCCTACGTCATTGTCGGCCTGCTGCTCGGCGCGCTGCTGCCCAACCTGTTCGGCGCGATGGGCATGACCGCGGTCGGGCGTGCCGCGGGCGCGGTCGTCGAGGAAGTGCGCGAGCAGTTCCGAAACAATCCGGGAATCATGGATGGCTCGTCGCGGCCCAATTACGCGCGGACGGTCGACCTCGTCACCAAGGCCGCGATCCGCGAGATGATCCTGCCCTCGCTGCTGCCGGTGCTCGCGCCGCTCGTCGTGTTCTTCGCCATCGGCGCCGTCGCGGGACGCGACAACGGCTTCGCGGCGCTCGGCGCCCTGCTGCTCGGCGTGATCGTCTCGGGCCTGTTCATCGCCATTTCGATGACCTCGGGCGGCGGCGCGTGGGACAATGCCAAGAAATACATCGAGGACGGCAATTACGGCGGCAAGGGCAGCGAGGCGCACAAGGCCGCGGTGACCGGCGACACCGTGGGTGATCCGTACAAGGACACCGCGGGTCCCGCGGTCAATCCGATGATCAAGATCACCAACATCGTCGCGCTGCTGCTGCTCGCCGCCCTCGCCGGCAAGAGCGCCGCCGGCCTTTAGCACGGCGGTGCGGCCGTCGGCCGTGCCGGTTTGATCGGGAAAGGTCCGCCAAGCGATGCCGCACGCCATCCGCATTCACGAGACGGGCGGGCCGGAGGTGATGCGCTGGGAAGAGGTTCCCGCGCCTGACGCAGGGCCCGGCGAGGTCCTGCTCCGCCACCAGGCGGTCGGCCTCAACTTCATCGACGTCTATCACCGCACCGGGCTCTACCCGATCCCCCTACCGTTCACGCCGGGCGTCGAAGGCGCGGGGGTCATCGAGGGCGTCGGCGACGGCGTCACCGACCTTCGGCTCGGCGACCGGGTGGCCTACGCCGGCCCGATCGGGGCCTACGCCGAATTGCGCACCATCAAGGCGGACCGGCTTGTCCGGCTGCCCACCGCGATCGGCGTCGATCAGGCCGCGGCGATGATGCTGCAGGGCATGACGGTGCGGATGCTGATCCGGACGATCTACCCGGTGGCGGAGGGGGACACGATCCTGGTTCACGCGGCGGCTGGCGGCGTCGGCCTGATCCTGTGCCAATGGGCGGCTGCCCTCGGCGCGACCGTCCTCGGAACGGTTGGCAGCGACGCGAAGGCGGAACTCGCCCGGGCGCACGGCTGCCATCATCCGATCGTCTACACTCGGCAGGACTTCGTGTCGGAAGCGCTGCGCATCACCGGCGGCGAGAAACTGCCGGTCGTCTACGACTCGGTCGGCGGCGACACCTTCCTGCGCTCGCTCGACTGCCTGCGGCCGCGCGGGATGATGGTCAGCTTCGGCCAGTCCTCCGGCCCGGTGGCACCCTTCTCGCCGACGCTCCTGGCGCAGAAGGGATCGCTGTTCCTCACCCGCCCGACGCTGTTCCACTACACCGACAGCCCGCACGAACTCCAGCAATCCGCCACTGAGCTGTTCGCCATGGTCGAGAGCGGCCGGGTGCGGATCGAGATCCCGCAGCGGTTCGCCCTCAGCGACGCCGCTGCCGCCCACCGTGCGCTCGAACGGCGGCAAACCACCGGATCGACGGTGTTGACCGTCTGACGCGCTTCCCATTTCGGCTCACCGGCGGTAAGGCGCCCGCGTCTAAGCAGGTAAGGGTAGGGTTTGGCCAAGGAAGAACTTCTCGAAATGCGGGGGCGGGTTGCCGAGCTCCTGCCGAATGCCATGTTCCGCGTCGAGCTCGAGAACGGCCATGAGATCCTCGGCCACACGGCCGGCAAGATGCGCAAGAACCGCATCCGCGTGCTGACCGGCGACGAGGTGCTCGTCGAACTCACCCCCTACGACCTCACTAAAGGCCGCATCACCTACCGCTTCAAGTAAGCGTTGCGCCTGGTCCTCGCCTCGGCGAGCCCGCGCCGGCTCGATCTTCTCGCCCGCATCGGCGTCATCCCCGACCTGGTCGACCCCGCCGATGTCGACGAGCAGGTGCGCAAGCACGAGCTCCCGCGACCGCACGCGCTGCGTCTGGCGGTCGAGAAGGCAGAAGCGGTCGCCGCCCGTCACCCCGACGCGCTCGTGCTCGCCGCTGACACGGTCGTCGCGGTCGGCCGGCGCATCCTCCCCAAGGTCGAGGACGAGCAGACCGAGCGGGACTGCCTCGCGCTGCTGTCGGGCCGGCGCCACCGCGTGCTCACCGCCGTGACCCTGGCGCAGCCCGGCGCGCCGCTGCGGACGCGGGTCGTCGAGACGACGATCGCCCTCAAGCGGCTCGCGCGCGACGAGATCGAGTTCTACGTCGCGCACGGCGAATGGCGCGGCAAGGCGGGCGGCTACGCGCTGCAGGGCTTCGGCGAGGTGTTCGTGCGGCACATGGCGGGTAGCTATTCCGCGGTCGTCGGGCTGCCGCTGGCCGAGACCCGGCACCTGCTCAAGAGCGCCGGCTACCCGCTTGGCTGAGTGGCTGCTCGAAGCCGGCATCGGTGAGAACCGCGCCATCCTGGTCGAGCAGGACCGGATCATCGAAGCCGCGATCGAACTGCCCGCGACACTGCGCGCCGGAGCTGTGGTGGCCGCGCGGTCGGGCCCGATCATCGCACCGGGGCGGCGCGCGCTCGCCAGGACGGCGAGCGGCGAGGTGCTGATCGAGCCACTGTCCTCTCTCTGGGTCGAAGGCCGGGCGGTCAATGTCGAGATCGTCCGCGAGGACCTGTCGGAACGTGGCAGGGCGAAGCGCGCCGTCGGCCGCGTCACCACCGAGCTCGAACGGGCGGGCCCCTCCTTGGCCGAACGGATCGGGCCACACCGCGCGATCACCTCACACGATCCCGATGCGTTCGAGGCGGCCGGCTGGTCGGAGCTGCTAGACGAGGCCGCCTCCGGCGAAATCCCGTTTTCCGGCGGCACGCTCCAGCTCAGCCTGACAGCGGCCATGACCCTGTTCGACGTCGACGGTACCCTGCCGCCCGCCGACCTCGCGCTTGCCGGCGCGGCGGCGGCGGCGCGGGCGATCCGCCGCCACGGCATCACCGGCTCGATCGGCGTCGACCTGCCGACCGTGGCGCGCAAGGCCGACCGGCAGCGCGCCGCCGAAGCGTTCGATACCCATTTGCCCGGACCCTTCGAACGAACCGCGGTCAACGCGTTCGGCTTTCTGCAGATCGTTCGGCGGCGGGAGCGGCGCTCGGTTCCCGAACTCGTCCAGTTCGATCCAGTGGGCGCGGCCGCGCGCGCGTTGCTGCGGCGGGCGGAGCGAGTCCCGGGGCTCGGCGCCCGGCGCCTGTCGGCATCGGCTGCCGTCATCGCGCGCCTCGAAAGCGAACCGGAATGGACCGCCGAACTCGCCCGACGGACCGGCACCCGCATCGAGTTGCAAGCGAGCCCCGGCCTCACCACCTTCTCCGGACATGTCCAAAGCCTTGCGTCCTAGAGCCAAGCCCTGCCCGCTGTGCGGTGCGCCTCCCGAGGCTGCCTTCGCGCCCTTCTGTTCGCGTGGCTGCAAGGATCGCGACCTGCTGAAGTGGCTCGGCGAGGGCTACCGCATTCCCGGACCGCACGCGCCGGCCGACGATCTCGCCGAGGGGTCGGCAGACGGCGACTGACTAGACAGGGCAAGGTGCGCCGGTTACGGACGCCACGCCCGCGAGCCGGCCCGTCCGACCGCACCTGGGCCCAGGTAGCTCAGTTGGTAGAGCATGCGACTGAAAATCGCAGTGTCGGCGGTTCGAACCCGTCCCTGGGCACCACTCCCTTTGAACTTCGTCTCCCTTGACTTGCTTCTCAGGCGGAAATTGGGCGTATTCCGCCACAATCCCTGGTCCATTTGTCTGGGGCCAGCCCAGCCCTCGGTGGTTCTCGTGCACCAACAGCCGTAGGAATCTCCGATACGCACGGGCGGAGGCCAGCGACGGCGTTTCCGGGCTCCTCGAAATGAGCAACAGCTTTAAGAGCAGATCGAGGTTTTTGTGGTCTCTTCACAGTTTGTATGTTAAACAACCACTTGCGGTGGATTCCTACCACTCGGCGCTGGCGATCAGGGAGGACAATGGGATCGAGTGTTTGTGGACTCTGACAAAGCTGCCGTCTATGTTCCTTGCCTCAGGCAAAGATCAAGGGTCTGGTGCGTGGCCTCAGATCAGCTTGCGGTGACGGGAATATAGCCGCGGCCCAAGTCTTGCGACGTGCTCCGTTGCCGAGTTCGGAGGTTTGACGTTCAAGCTTGTGCGTCTGACCATGGTTGCTAAAGATGAGGAACGTTCAGGTGGTGAGAGGGAGGCTTGATCCGATCGCTGCCCTGAAGGGAACGAATCGTCTCTACGCACGAGTGCTAGCGAACATCGACAGAGCCATGCCCCGCCACCTCGGCAACCCTACCGAGCGTCGCGTGCTTCTCGAGCTGCTTCGCCACCCTCGCATGGTCGACTCGGAGCTGGCGACCGAACTGGGTCTCGATCGGTCTCACCTCTCTCGAATTATCAAGGGGCTTTCAGACGAGGGCTTCGTCAGCAGTGAGCCCACCCCTTACCATCAGAGCCAACGCCTGCGTTTCTTGACAGCTGATGGAGTGGGCCGCGCCAAGGCGCTCAACGAGCATATGGATCAAGCCGTAGAGCAGCAGTTTGCCACCCTTACACCGCCCGACAGGGAGATGATTCTCCGCGCTACGGGCGCGGCCAGTAGGGACGCCTTCGATGAGGCGGAGGGCGTAGCGGTCACGGCTCGTCCTATTGCAGCGCGCGATTTCGGGTGGGTTCTTCACCAGCTTGGAGGGGTTAGCCGCAAGTACGATGCTTGGATGAGCCTTGCCCGAGCTAGCGCCGACATTCACGCGTTCCTTAGTCAGCCTGGCGATCCCAGCGAGCTGGGCTGGATTGCGCAACGCTTGGGCAAGCGCGTCGCAGTTTGTCTGATGACGGGCAATGAGACCATGATGCGGGCACATATATCGATTTGCTTTGTCACCGCAGAGGCCCGTGGCCTCGGGATAGACGCGCTCTTGATCCAGAAGGCTATCGAGCGCGCGAGAACCCAGACCATGTTAAACCTCACCGCCAATGTGCTCGAACGAAACGACGAGCTGTCAGGGGTCCTGAAGAGTCTCGGCTTCAAGATCGGCAAGAGCGGTGTTGCCGATCCTGACTTCGCGCCTAAAAAATATCGCGAGTATGTCCTCGACCTACCGATAACTGGATTGAAGGGTGAATCTCGGCCGACAGACGAGCCGAAACCTCCAGCACCTGATTGGGAGGACCGGCGCTTTGAGCGTAAACTCGCGCAGGAGCGTCAGGACGAGCAAGACCTCGAGAGCTAACTGGACTCACTCAGTCCCATCATTTCGGTCTGCTCAGCACGGCGAACATAACTCGGTTGGCGAGTGTGGCGAAGTGGACACAGCAGTGATTCCGGTATCTGCGCTGATCCGAGGCAAGCAGTCGAACGAAGGGCATCGGGATTCACCATTCAGTACCGCGCGGCCGCGTCTCGGGCATTGCGAGTAGAACGGGCAGTACGCGGATCGCGACTACGGCGATCATGAATCCAGCAACGGCCGCGGAGCCGGTGCGGTCCACGAGTTGCTGAGCGACGAATCGTGTAAGGCCGCCGAACATAGCAGTCGCCGATGTCGCGCCGAGTGCTAGCCCGCTGAGACGGCCTTCACCCGGAAACTGCTCAGCCGTGGCCACAGCCCGCACCGCGCTTACGCCACTGCCAACCGCGGCGAGCACAATCGCACCAATCAGCGCTCGGGCGGTCGATCCGGCAGCCATCCACACGAACATGGTAACAGGCAGGAGGGCCGCGCAGCGACGCGCCGCGGTGGCGACAGACAGGTGGGATGGATGGCGTATCAGTCGGGCAAGCCAATCGGGGCGTGCCTGCTCGTGGCGAACGAAGACAGCATGGGAGCTCGGATTGGCGCGCTCTACGTGGCGGGACATCTCCGGCTCAGGGGTATCGGACGAACACTGCTAGAGGCCAGCGTGTCGAATGCTAAGGAGCTCACCCTCCTCAGCGTGTCGGCGGAAGCTGCCGAACGGCAGAGGGGCCTCGATGTGCTCTACCGCAAACTCGGCCTTACCCGCTCTAGGCAAAGCGAACCCGAGTTCAGGTTTGGTCCGAAGGACGTCTGGAGGTCCTACGAACTTAAACTCGCCCTGATGAAATGAGGCGGTGCTTGACCGTCCCGCTCCCGAGGAGGTCTGCAGGGAGATCGAGCCGACTCCGGGTAGAGGCTAGGCCGCGTGGTTAACAAGCGGCGTGTCAGACTCAAGAAATTGGGTGGCGCTTAGCAACACTTGATCGTCCTGCTGCTCGGCCACTCCGGGTCGACAAAGCGAGAAAGCTCCCCTTGTTTCTGATAAATGGCGTGAAGTCTCCAATCGGGACATTCAACGCCGGCTAGGCGCTCGCCTTAGGCGGACACTCGGCCATATGGGTCCCCAAGCAGATTCTCCTGCGGCTATTCAGGCCAACTTTACCAGAAAGTACTAGGCGTCTTCGCAGCAGGTATAGCCTATCCGGTTCTGGCTGGATCAACACAGTCGTCTGCGCGACGGGCGCTTTTGCCAAGCTGAAGACGAGGTCGGCAAGTTTGGTGGGAAGCAGCCTGGCAGCTTCGGAGCGCTGACAAGGTGCTTCCCTGCCCT
>CAXSDY010000132.1:0-6850 GCA_964235835.1 uncultured Sphingomonadaceae bacterium
GCCGGGTTGCGGGGGTCGTCCTCGGGGATGCCGGCCTCGACCTTGCCGACCAGGTCGGCGCCGACGTCGGCCGCCTTGGTGAAGATGCCGCCGCCGAGGCGCGCGAAGATCGAGACGAGGCTGGCGCCGAGCGCGAGTGCGGTGAGGGCGGTGACGACCTCACGCGCATCCGGAGCGAGGCCGGCCGGTCCCGTCAGGTACCAGAACAGGCCGGCGATCGCGAGCAGCGCCAGGCCGGCGACGAGCATGCCGGTGACCGCGCCCGAGCGGAACGCGACGGTGAGGCCCTTCTGAAGAGAATGACGCGCCGCCTCGGCAGTGCGTACATTGGCGCGCACCGAGATGTTCATGCCGATGAACCCGGCCGCGCCCGACAGCACGGCGCCGATCACGAACGCCACGGCGCTGAGCCCGCCGAGGAAGTAGAACACCAGCGCCGCGACGATCACCCCGACGATGGCGATCGTCGTGTACTGGCGGCGGAGATAGGCCGACGCGCCTTCCTGGATCGCGCTCGCGACCTCGACCATGCGCGCATTGCCGGCCGGTTCGCGCAGCACCTGCTGGCTGGTGAGAACGCCGTAGAGCAAGGCGATGATGCCGCAGACGATGGCGACGAGAAGCAGGTTCATCAAATCCCCCTTGAGGCCGGGACCACTCTCGTGGCGGCTCCGATTTTCGCGCGGTGTCTAGGCAGATGCGGGGGGCGTGGCAAGCGGGGGCATGGCGGTGGACGGACGCCGCTCAGGCGCCTGCCATGGCTTCGTCGACGATCGCCGGCCGCGCTTCCTCGCCGAGCTGCTCCATCGGGCATTGGTCGGGCCGCTTGTCGGGTCGCCACCGGAGGAACAACGTCCCGTGGCGGAAGCGCCGACCGGTGACATGGTCATAGCGCACCTCGGCGATCAGGCTGGGGCGCAGCGGCGACCATTCGGTCGAGCGCTCGGTGGCCCAGCGGCTCGGCCCGCCCGGCGCGTCGCCGGTGAAGCCGGGCGCTTCGACCAGCGCCTCCAGCTCGGCGGTCAGGGCGGCCTTGTCGATGCCGCCGAGGCCCGAGCAGAAGCCCACATGGTGGAGCAGCCCGCCGTCGTCGTAGAGGCCGAGCAGCAGGGAGGCGACCTCCTTCCGCTTGGTCGCATAGCGGAACCCGCCGACCACGCAGTCGGCCGTGCGCATGCGCTTGACCTTGAGCATCGCCCGCTCGCCTGGGCGGTAGGGCTCGTCGAGCCGCTTGGCGATGACACCGTCGAGCGCACTGCCGGTGCCCTCGAGCCAGCGGACCGCTGCCGCCCGGTCGCGGGTCTCGGGCGAAAGGCGGAGAAGATCGGACCGGTGCTCGCGGTAGAGCCGCTCGAGGCTGGCCCGCCGCTCGGCCAATGGCCTGGTGGCGAGCGCACCGTCGTCAGGCGCGGCGAGCCGATCGAACAGCATGAACCGCGCCGGAGTCTCGGCGGACAGCTTGCGGATGCGGCTTTCCGCCGGATGCAGGCGCATCTGCAGCGCTTCGAACGACAAGGTCGGGCCGACCGGGATGATCAACTCGCCGTCGAGCACGCCGTCCGGCAGCGCGGCCAGGCCGGCGACCACCTCGGGGAAGTAGCGGCCGAGCGGCTTGCCGGATTTCGAGATGAGCTGAACCTCGCCGCCGGCGACGAAGGCGAGGCAGCGGAAGCCGTCCCACTTGGGCTCATACTGCCAGCCGTTCCCTTCGGGCAGCGCATCGACCAGCTTGGCTTCCATCGGTTCGATCGTCGGCGCGTCTGTCATGGCAGGGCAACGAACGGCCCGCTGGTCAGTGCCGCGGGGAGGGTCTAGCGTTTACCACAACAGGAGACCTCCCATGCGCCGCATCCTCGCCACCCTTGCCGCTCTCGCCCTTTCCGCACCCGCCACCGCGGCGCTCAGCGTCGGCGCGAAGGCGCCCGACTTCCAGACCACCGGAGCGATCGCGGGCAAGGCGTTCAAGCTCCACCTCGCCGACCAGCTCAAGCAGGGTCCGGTCGTGCTCTACTTCTTCCCGAAGGCGTTCACCGCCGGCTGCACCGCCGAAGCCCATGCCTTCAGCGAGGCGACGGCCGAGTTCAAGAAGGCCGGAGCGCGCGTGATCGGCATGAGCGCCGACGACCTGCCGACGCTGCAGAAGTTCTCGGTGACCGAGTGCCGCAACGCCTTTCCGGTCGCGACGGCGACGCCCGCGGTGATCAACGCCTATGACGTCAAGCTGCCGATGGTGAACATGACGAGCCGGACGAGCTACGTCATCGCCAAGGACGGCCGCGTCGCGATGGTCCATTCCGAGAGGAGCTGGAAGGAGCATGTCGCCAAGTCGCTCGCAGCGGTCCAGGCACTCAAATAATCCTGTCCTCTACTCGATCTTGAGCCGCACGAAGGCCATCGCGCCGGCCGGATGACGGCCGCCGTAGCTGGACGCCAGGCGGGACGGAACGGCGTTGATGGAGACCAGCCCGCCGAGACCCAGCGCCACTTGAGGCGTCATGCGGAAATCTCGGACGAGCCCGAGCGAGGCTTTGGCGACCCGGGCGGAGGGGCCGTGCTCGCTCGCGACCACGAGTTCGCTGTTCTCGGTCACTTCCGCGCGGCTGAAAATCGTCCACCAGCCGCGCTTCACCGCCGCCTCCATCGCGAAGGCGTCGTCCGACCGACCCTCAATCGTCTTGCGGCCCCACGCGAGCGTCGCGGCCAGTCGGATGCCCGGTGCGATCTCGTCGGCGTAGAGGGCGCTGGCGGAGAGCCGCTTCTGGTCGACCCCGGGCTCGAGCTGCTCGGGATCGACGAAGTGGCCCCAGCTGCCCTGCAGCGCCAGGGTCGAGCTGGGATTCCACGACAGGCGCACCGCGGTCGAATCGAGCGGCCCCGTCTCGATGTCGAAGCGATGCTGGTCGGGCTCGCGGCCGTTGAACCGGCTGACCTCCAGCTTGGTCCGGCCCAGCACCACTCCCGCGGTGACGACACCGAACGCGATGTGGGTCGAATCGAGCCAGTGGTGGGTGATCGGCGCTTCGGGCGAATCCATCACCGCTTCGCGATGCATGAACGCCGGCGGACCGAACGCCGGCTCGGCCGGGAGGCCGCCGTAGAGGAACAGGCTGCCGCGCCTGCCGACATCCTGGGAGATCGAGGCGGACAGTTCCATGAACAGATCGTGCGGGTGCTGGCGGTCGATCAGGCGAGTCCGGCCGTCCGCCGTTTCGCCTGACGCGAGCAGCAGCGGGTAGCCGCGCTTGCCCATCAGCGGGTCCGGGCTGACCATCGCCTTCAACTGGACCGTGCCGTGCGCGAGCGGCCGCTGCGCCATGCCCATCAACATTCCCGCCGGAAACAGCCGGTCCGCGCCGCGCGGTCCGCTCTGGTGGTCAGCGACGAGCATCAGGCGGCCATGCGCCATCAGCGACCAGCCACCTGCTTTAACCATGATGCCGTGGTGCGGCGAAGTGTCCGGCTGCCACGCCGTGCCGGAGGCCTCCCTTGAGACGGAGTAGGGTCCAAGCGCCGCGTGCATCACGTGATGCATGGCGGACATCCGTCCCCCCGGGCCTGACGGAGCCGGCGACGACATGTCCATTCCCGGCATCGACGGCGCGTGCTGAGAGGCTGCGGGGCTCGCCTGGGCGGCGAAGATGGCTGCGGCGATCGTGGTGGCGGCGCGTTGGCTCATGGCGCGTGCCATAAGATAAGGCAGGGCGCCTCGCCAGCACGGTGCAGACAGGCCGGAGAGAGCTGGCTACAATCGGGCGACGTGGTGCGAGGAGAGCGTGATGGCCAAGGGTCAGAAGAAATCGAACAAGGAAGCCCGTAAGCCCAAGGCGGAGAAGAAGAAGACCATCGCCGCGGCGCCTTCGACCAAGGAAGGCGTGGTTCGCGGGCTGGACAATATGAAGAAATAGCGTGCTCGCGAGCGTCAGGGTGCAGTCGTAGCCATCAGCGGCGCGAGCGCCGCGAGGTGGGCGGCGATCGACGCTTCGACCGTGAACGGCTCCGCGATTCGCCGCAGGGCTGACGGGGCCCGGCGGATGGCGAGACATCGATCGATGGCGTCGGCCAGGGCGGCTGGGTCGGCGCGCGGAACCAGGGCACAGTCTTCCGCGCCGGCCAGCATCTCACCGGCAGCGGAGAAACAGTCGGTCGTGACCACGGGCACGCCGCACGCCAGCGCCTCGATCACGGCGGCGGGCAGCCCTTCGTAGTCGGACGAAAGGACGAACAGGCGCGCGGTTCGAAGGTGGGGCTGGACGTCGGTAACAAAGCCGGCGAACTCGACCCGGTGGGCGATGCCGAGGCTGTCCG
Source organism: uncultured Sphingomonadaceae bacterium (assembly GCA_964235835.1). Lineage (GTDB taxonomy): Bacteria > Pseudomonadota > Alphaproteobacteria > Sphingomonadales > Sphingomonadaceae > Sphingomicrobium. The sequence continues at coordinate 4,306 of CAXSDY010000132.1, forward strand.
CCAAGCGTTCCAGCGTGGCGCGCTGCGGCCCGTCGCCGAGGATGGTCAGCCTCGTCCCCGGGTGCTGCACGAGCGCAAAGGCACGCAGCAGGATATCGATGCGCTTCTGCGGCATCAGCCGTGCCGCACACAGAAGCACCGGCGGTCGGACGGGTTGCTCGGCGCCGGGCAGGCCGAGCATCGCTTCCGAGACATAGGGGTTCGGCACAGCGTCGATGCGGTCGGCAAGGCGCGGGTAAGCGTCGCGCAGGATCGCGCGCTCCGTCTCGCTCAGGACCAGCACCTTGTCGTACCGGTCCATCACCCGCGAATAGAGTTGGTGGCGGTAGAATTGCCTGAGCGCGCCGCGATCTTCGGGACGGACGACCGGGTTGGTCAGCTTCATCGCAAACGCCGGTCGGGCCGAATGCGACGGCCGAGCCAGGCCGGTCACGAGCCCCATGTTGTTGCTGCTTGCGAGCACCAGCGCGGGTGCGAACGAACCGATTTCGCCCACGAGGAAGCGCCGGCCGCGCAGCAGTTCGAGGTGCCGCGAACCCATCGGCGAGCCGGCGATGCCAACCTCGACATCACGGTCGAGCATGCCAAGCATTTCGCGCTCAGCCTCGCCGCCACTACGTAGCAAGGCGAGCCGCACGCGGAGTCCTGCCCGAGCGAACCCGTTGCAGAGCAGAACGCCGACGCGGTCGGCACCCCCCTGGCTGAGCCGGTGCATCGTCATCAGGATGCTGGCCGGCCGCGCGAAGGGAGTCGTGACAATGGACGGACGCATGATCGAAGAACGGCGCGTCGCCAGGATTGTGCCGAATTTGGAACGGCTTACCACGAAGCATCATCGATTTTGCAGCCGAGGAACATTCGATTAGGCTCTGGTCGCGTCTTCTCTCGTGTGAGGCTGCCTTGTCGCACCCGCGTATCCTTGCCGCTGCCTTGCTGCTCGCTACATTCTGGTCGGGCGGGCACGCACGTGGAGCCCACTCGCAGGCCGCACCTCCCCCCCGAAGTCAACAGGGCTACATTTCGCCGGCCGTGATCGACGACAAGCTGGAAGTGACCGGGGAGGCGCTGCGCATCCGGCAGGCGAGCAGCCGGGTGACGTTGGCGGTGACGATCGACGATCACGGACCGTTCCAGTTCTTGGTCGACAGCGGCGCGGATCGCTCGGTGATCGGCGCCGGCCTCGCGCAGCGCCTCGCCCTGCCGTCCGGCGGCGCGATCAAGCTCAACGACATGGCCGGGGAGAGTTCCGTGGCGACCGTGCTGATCCGTCGGCTAAGCGCCGGGTCGAACGAAATCCTCAACATCCGTGCGCCGGCTTTGGCGGAGGCGAACATCGGCGCGCAGGGCATCATGGGCATCGATGCCCTGCGCGAGCAGCGTCTGTCGATGGACTTCGAACGGCGGACCATCACGCTGCAGGATCCGCGCCGCGCCGAACCTTCCGCCGGCGGGTCGGACGAGATCGTCGTGACGGCACGGCGCCGGCGAGGTCAGTTGATCCTGACCGAGGTGAACATTGGCCGCATCCCGCTCTCCGGCGTGATCGACACCGGGTCGCAGGTGACGCTCGGCAACACTGCCCTGTTCCGCAAGATCTTCGCGCGGCGATCGGCGCCTACGGTGACACCCATCGAGTTGATCAGCGTCACCGGCCAGGTGGTCACCGCGCAGATGGCCCATGTCCCCGAGGTCAGGATCGGAAGGCTGGTGCTGCACAATGTGCCGATCGCCTTTTCGGACGTGGCGCCGTTCCGGCTGTTCGGGCTCGCGGACGAGCCCGCGCTGCTGCTGGGGAGCGACGTGCTGGAGAGTTTCCGCCGGGTGTCGCTCGACTTCAAGTACCGCAAGGTCCGGTTCGTGCTGCGAGATTAGAGTCGTTTTCAGGTGAACGGCTGGCACCGTTTCAGCAAAGCTGAAAACGACACTAAGCGGCCTTCACGAACACGCCGGCGACGACGGCGATGCGGTCCACGCCGGCATAGGCGGCGGTCTCGAGTTCCTCTCCAAAGACATCGGGATCGAGTTCGCGGTAGTCCAGGGAACAGCCGTGCTCGTCGGCGAGCTGCTCGACCGCGTCGCGCATCCGGTCCCTGCCGCGGGTGATCGCGGAGCCGGAGTAGAGGATGAACTCGCCGCCCGGCGCCAACCGCGCAAGGGCCTCGGCGGTCATGCGGATCGACAGTTCGCCGCCGTGGAGCGCCCCGCCGTCGCGGTAGAGCCGCCCCTTCTCGTCGAGGATGTAGGGCGGGTTGGCGAGGGCGACGTCGACCGGTCCGTCGTACCCGGCGAACGTGTCTCCGAGGCGCGTGGTCAGCTCGACGCCGGCGGCGCGGGCATTGAGCTGGGCGTAGTCCAGCGCGAGCGGATTGAGGTCGGTGCCGATCACCCTTGCGCGCAGGAAGGCGCGGGCAGCGGCGATCGCGCCCACGCCGGCGCCCGTGCCGATGTCGATCACGATCGGCGCAGGCCGGGGCGCCTGCCGAGCTCGCGCTTCGATGAGCGACGCGAAGCGATAGCTGTCGGGGCCGAAGAACACGGCGTCGGC
>CAXSDY010000133.1:0-6820 GCA_964235835.1 uncultured Sphingomonadaceae bacterium
GAAGCCGCGCTGTGGGCGAAGGTCACGGCCACCATCCGCCCGCTGTCACGCGAACGGACGCACAAGCCTCCCCCCGTCGCCGCCAAGCCCGTTCCCATCGACCACGCTGGCGATGCGCCGGCGCGTCCCAAGTCAGGACGCATCCCCCCGCTGCCGAAACCCAAGCCGGCACCGCCGCCACCGCCCCCCCGGCCCGGAACGACGCTCGACGGCAGCTGGGACAAGCGGCTGACCAAGGGCGCGGTCGAGCCCGACCGCATCCTCGACCTTCACGGCCATAATCTCGACGGGGCGTGGGGTGCGATCGATGACGGGCTCGAACGGGCCATCACCGCGGGTGACCGGGTCGTGCTGCTCATCACCGGCCATTATCGCGCCGGCGAGCCGCCGATCCTTCGCGGGCGCATCCGCGCGGCGGTGCACGACTGGCTCGCCCACTCGCGTCACGCCCGCCACATCGCGGCGGTGCGTGGCGCTCACCCTCGTCACGGCGGCGGCGGCAGCCTCTACCTGGTGCTCCGCAGAGGCCGATAGCTCCACGCTTTCTTAACCCCCACTGTTTAACTCCCGGCATCGGACAGGCGCACGTTGGCGTCCGGGGACAACGCGTCGATGCGAGCACGAAGTGCGCATAAGATCAGCAGTGCGCTCCTCTCGGGCGCGGCGGGCGTGGCGTCGTTCTTCTTCTCGATCGTCGCTTTCCTCACCATTACCGAGTGGAACCAGCAGATCGCCGCGTCGGTCGTCGCCGGCGCCTTCTGTTTGTTGGTCAGCTATCTCGCCGCCGAACGCCCCAATGGCGAGAACGCGCGGGCACTCGCGGCGCTCGGCAAACGCTTGCTCGCGGTCGAGGACGGCGACCTGGTCAGCCCGGCACCGGCGATCGTGGTCAGGACCATGCCGGCGGTCGCCGCCGCGGTCGACAGCCTGTTCGCCGAAGTCCGGGCGTCCATCGAGAACGCGCACGCGCTCGGCATGTACGACGCCGTGACGTCGCTGCCGAACCGGCTGCACTTCCGCGCCGAAGCCGACAAGCTGCTCGGCGAGCGGGCCCGCAGCGACGACAAGGATGTCCCCGGCGCGATGCTGTTCGTCGACCTCGACCGGTTTAAGGCGGTCAACGACAGCCTCGGCCACGCCCGCGGCGACCAGCTGCTGGTCATGGTCGCAAATCGGCTGAGGCTTCTGGTCACCGCCGAGATCAGCGAGAACGACGTCCGCAGGCCGCTCGTCGCGCGACTTGCCGGCGACGAGTTCACCCTCTTCTTCCCCGAAATCGTCTCCGTCGCGGAGATCGAGCGGATCGCCCGGCGGGTCGCCCTTGCGATCAGCGAGCCGTTCGAACTGCACGGGCACAGCGTCGACATCGGCGCGTCGATCGGCATCGCCATCAACCCCGACCACGGCACCAGCATCGAGACGCTGATGCGTGCCGCGGACATCGCCATGTACCGGGCCAAGGCGCGGGGCGGGGGGCAGCACTGCCTGTTCTCGGCCGAGCTGGCAAACGAGCACCAGGTCAAGGTCGAGACGGAGGCCGCGCTGACGGAAGCGGTGCAACGCGGCGAGTTCCTGCTGGCGCTGCAGCCCCAGCTGAGCCTGCGCACCGGCGAGATCACCGGGGCCGAAGCGCTGATCCGCTGGAATCACCCACGCGACGGGATGCGCCAGCCTGCGAGCTTCATCTCCATCGCGGAGCAGACAGGGATCATCGCCGAGATTGGCGAATGGGTGATCGCCGAGGTCGCCTCGATGCTGGGCGCCTGGAACCGGGAAGGAAACGCCCAGCGCGTGGCGTTCAACGTCAGCCCGCGGCAGCTCGACCGTTCCGATTTCTTCGCTCGCATGCGCCACGCGTTCGCCGAGCAGCAAGTTCCCCTCTCGCTGATTGAATTGGAGTTCACCGAATCGGCCGCGATGGAAGTCAGCGACGCGGTGCTGGCGGAGCTGCAGGCCCTGCGGGCGGACGGGGCCAAGATCGCGATCGACGACTTCGGCACCGGTTACTCGAACCTCGCCCGGCTCCGCGCCATGCCGCTCGACCGGGTCAAGCTCGATCCGTCGCTAATCGCCGAGATCGAGACGAGCGAGAAGGCGCGGGTGGTCGTCCAAGCCGTGGTGCAACTCATCCACGGCGTCGGTTGCGAAATTGTCGCCGAGGCCGTCGAGAACGTCGCGCAGGCGGATATTCTGCGCGCGATGGGTTGCCAGACGGTGCAGGGTTTCGTCTTCGCCCACCCGATGTTCGAAGAAGAATATCGCGCCTGGACGCTCAACGCCCAGCGCAGCGGGTCGCGCGCGCGCGCTTAGCCAAAGGCGCGCTCCAGCACCCGGGCGTAGATGCGGGAGAGCTGGCGGATGTCCTCGACAGCCGCGCTCTCGTCCAATTTGTGCATCGTGGCATTCGGCAGGCCGAAGTCGACGACGGGGCACAGCTTGATCAGGAACCGGCCGTCGGACGTGCCGCCCCCCGTCGACAGTTCCGGCTCGACGCCAGTCTCGTCGCGAATTGCCGAGACCACCATCTCGTAGAGCCGGCCGGCCGGCGTCAGGAAAGCCTCGCCCGAGATCGCGGCGCGCACCCGCCCGCCCGGCGCCTCCCGCTCGACGATGCGCGTGACCTCCTCGACCAGATCCGCGCCCCGCTGCAAATTGTTGAACCGGATATTGAGCCGCGCGCTTGCCGAACCCGGGATGACGTTGGCCGCGCCCTCTGACACAGCCACTTCGGTGAACTCCAGGTTCGACGGCGGGAACGCCTCGTTGCCGTCGTCGAGGTGCCACGCCTCGAGCACGGCGAGGACGCGGGCGAGGGCAGGGATCGGGTTGGCGGCCTTGTGCGGATAGGCGACGTGGCCCTGCACCCCGGGCACCTCGATCCACATGTTGACCGAGCCGCGGCGGCCGATCTTGACCGTGTCGCCGAGGCGCAGCTCGGACGTCGGCTCACCGATAACGATGCCGTCGGGCACGATGCCGCGCTCCTCCAGCCAGTCGATGATCGCCACGGTGCCGTGCTTGCCGGGACCTTCCTCGTCGCCGGTGATGAGCAGCGACAGCGTGCCGCGCTCCTGGCTTTCCGGGATGGCCGCGACGAAGGCGGCGATCGCGCTTTTCATGTCGTTGGCGCCGCGCCCGATCAGGCGGCCGTCCTCGACCCGGGGCACGAACGGGTCGCCGCTCCAGCCCTCGCCGGGCGGCACGACGTCGAGATGGCCTGCGAACCCGAAGTGCGGCGCGCCCGTGCCCCGCAGCGCGACCAGGTTCTCGACGGGCGCGTCGGGTGCCTCGCCGCGAGTGAAGCGGTGGACCGCAAACCCGAGCGGCGTCAGCGCCGCCTCGAGCACGTCGAACACCGCGCCGCGTGCCGGCGTGACGCTGGGGACGGCGATCAGGGCACTTGCCAGTGCGACGGGGTCGTTGAACATGGCCTTTCGCCTAGCAAGGGGAGCGTCATGCCGAAAGTCGATCTTGGTCATCTCGCGCCGGTCAGCCGCACCGGCTATCCGCCGCCGTTCGATCAGGCCGTTCTGGGCCGATGGCAGCAGAAGATCGGCGCCGCGACCGGGCTGACCGACTTCGGCGTCAATCGCGTGCGCCTCGAGCCGGGCGCCTGGTCGTCGCAGCGTCACTGGCATGACGGCGAGGACGAGTTCCTCGTGATGATCTCCGGCCAGGCAACGCTGGTCGAGGACGACGGTCGGACGGTGCTGACCGCGGGCGACTGCGCCTCCTGGCCGAAGGGCACCGGCAACGGCCACCATCTGATCAACGACACCGATGCGGAATGCGTGTTCATCGTCATCGGCGGCGGGGTGAACACGGGCGGCGGCTATTCGGACATCGACATGCTGTTCACGGCCGAGGGCCGCTACACGCACAAGGACGGAACACCCTACGGACCGGCCACCGGCGGCTCATAATGTTCGATGACCCAAGGCTCTTCCTGAGCCTTTTCGATCCAGTCGGCGACGTGGGGGTGAGACAGCACGGCGTCCATGTAGGCGGCGGCGAACGGCGGGACCGGCGCCCGGTAGGTGACGAAGCGGGTGACGACGGGTGCGAACATGATGTCCGCCGCGCTCCATTCGCCGAACAGGAAGTCACCGCCTCCGCCGAAGCGCGCCCGGGCCTGCGCCCATAGCACGAGGATCCGCTCGATCTCCGCGCGAAGCTCGGCTGACAGGGCGACCCCGTCGACGACCCGGCGGATGTTCATCGGCATGTCGCGCCGCAGGCTGGCGAAGCTCGAGTGCATCTCGGCCGCCATCGACCGTGCCATGCCGCGCGCGGCGCTGTCCTCCGGCCAGTAGCGAGCGCGCTCGCTCTGCTCGGCGCAGTATTCGATGATCGCCAGGCTGTCCCACACCACGGTGTCCCCGTCCCACAGCACCGGCACTTTGCCGCTCGACGGGCCGAACTCGTCGCCTTCGCGGCGCTTCTCCCACTCCTCGCCGAACATCGGCACGAGCAGTTCCTCGAACGGCAGTCCCGACTGCTGCACGGCGAGCCAGCCTCGCATCGACCAGCTCGAATAAGCGCGATTGCCGATGATGAGCTTGAGCATAGAGAACCTTCACCAATCCCGAGTATCTGCCGCTAGTCGGCGAAAGCTGCGCATCGGGCAAGGTGTATGGGGGAACCATCGTGGATGCATGGCGGCAATGGAGCCCGGCGAACCTGACGCTTTCCGGCAGGAAGAGCGACGCTCAGCATTATCTCCTTCTCGGCCTCGTCCTTGCGGTCGCAGTGTTTCTGCGCGCCGTGGGCATCCAGCGGGAAGCCCTGTGGAGCGACGAAAGCCTGACGTTGCTCATCGCCCGCTGGTCGGCGCGCGATCTGCTGTTCTCGCCGGTCGAGTTCACCCCCGGGCTGTATTACCTGCTCGTGAAGGCGTTCGTGCCGCTTGACCCCACCCTGCTCGACACGCGCCTGATCTCGTTGATTGCGGGCAGCTGCACTGTCCTCCCGCTTTACGGGGCCGGCCGCGTCGCCCTCTCGAGACGAGCGGGCCTTGTCGGGGCAGCGCTGATCGCGCTGTCGCCGCCGCTCGTCGACTATAGCCAGGAGGGCCGGCCCTACGCCCTGTTGGTGTTCCTAGTTTCGCTGGCCTTTCTCGGCTTCGTCTGGCTCGGGCGCAGATTGGCCGAACGGCGAGCGACCCTCGCGCCCCTGACGCTTTTCTCCTGCGCGACCGGGCTCAGCTTCTACACGCATCTGGAATCCATCTTCTGGATCGGGCCGGCGGTGATCATGGGCCGCGAACTGACTAGGCGCTTGGGCACCTCGCGCGATCGGCGTGCCTATCTTGTGGCCGCGGCAGCGTTGGTCGCACTTGCCGTGCCGGAAGCGAATCGCCTGTGGCACCGCTTGCCGGTCGGCGGTTTCGGATGGCTCCAGCAGGAGAGTGCGTCTGGCATTCTCTCACTCATGGGCGAAGCCGATTTGCCCGCGGCGCTCTGGAATGGCCGGTGGGTCCGCGGATCGGCTGCTTCGGCGTACATGATCGTGGCGATCGCGGCGCTGATCGCCTGGCGATTGTTCACGCACCGCGTCGAGTTGCGCGAGCGGATGAAGGTCGATCCTGCCTACGCCCTCGGCACGGCCGTCCTTTGTCTGGCCCCGCTCGGCGTGTGGTCGGTCGGCTTCTTCATCACGCCGATCGCCATGCCCCGCACCGTGCTGATCGGCGTTCCCGGGTTTGTCGCCGTGCTGATGTTGCTGGTGGAACTGGAGCGGGGCCGAGTGCTTCCCGCCGCTCTCATGCTGCTCTTCACAGGCGGCCTGGCGATCGGCGGCACAACCCGGCCGAAGGAGCCTTGGACGCCGGTCGCCAATTACCTGCAAGCCAACGTGCAACCGGGCGACGCCATCCTGGTGTGCGCAGAATGGAAGGCCCCCTCATTGCTGCATGCGCTTCACGACCGAGTCTCTGCGCCCCTGTTCTTTCCGATCACGGATCGCATGGCGCGCATTCCGGCAGTGGGGTCACAGCAGCACTGGACTACTGTCCTGTTCCCGATCCTGTTCAAGGCTCCGGTCGACACGGTCTTCGGCCTCGACGACTTCACCAAAAGGCCCGTCGCGTCGGTGCCGACACCGGGGCGAATTTGGGTCGTGACCAGCGAATGTCGCGCGCCCGCCGACAGCCAGGTTGCCTATTGGCTGGGGGAGCCCGCAAGCCGACCGGCGATCGATCTGCCATCGACGCAATGGTACAAGGGCATCACCGTCACACTGTGGACGGGACGTCCGCAAATGCGGCAGTTCATCTCGCTTTGACGAGCGCTCAGTGATTCCGCGCTGCCGCCAGGACCGTCGTGCGCAGGTCCGCGATCCCGTCGCCCGTCTCGCTCGAGGTGACGAACAGGAGCGGATGCGCGGCGGGATGCCGGGCCGCTTCCGCCCTCGTTGCTTCGACGGTCGCGGCGACTTCGGTCGGCTTGATCTTGTCGGTCTTGGTGAGGACGAGGTGGTAGCTGACCGCCGCCGCGTCGAGCATCGCCATCACGTCGCGATCGACGTCCTTGAGGCCGTGGCGCGCATCGACCAGCACCAGCGCGCGCTTCAACACCTGGCGACCGCGCAGATAGTCGTTGATGAGGAAACGCCAGCGCTTGACCATGTCCTTGGGCGCCTCCGCGAACCCATAGCCCGGCATGTCGACGAGGCGGAAGGCGATCGGCTTTCCCACGTCGAAGAAGTTGAGCTCCTGCGTGCGCCCCGGCGTGTTCGACGTGCGCGCCAGCTTGTTGCGGTTGGTCAGCGCATTGAGCAGCGAGCTCTTGCCGACGTTGGACCGGCCCGCGAACGCGATCTC
>CAXSDY010000134.1:0-1297 GCA_964235835.1 uncultured Sphingomonadaceae bacterium
TCGTCGTCAACGTCGGCGTCGACCTGCTGTACGGCGTCATCAACCCGCGGATCCGGCACCCGCGATGACCACGGCAGGTTCTTCTCCCTTCGGCCCGGCAGCGGGTCCGCGTCCCGGCCTGGCGCCGGCCGGCGACATCGACGATCCGCGATTCGAAACCATCGCCGGCGTGCCGCTGGCCGCCACGGCCCAGGCGCTGGCCGGCCCCGCCGGCGATCTCGCGACCACCGCCGTGGCGCCGCCGCCGCGGCCCTTCGACGCGTTCTGGCGCGACTTCCGCAGGAACCGCGGCGCGCTGATCGGCCTGGTTGTGATCGTTCTTCTTCTGCTCTGCGCCGCCTTCGCCGACCTGATCGCGCCGTATTCGCCGCGCGAGCAGTTCGTCGACGCGGTCCTCAAACCGCCGTCCTTCCAGCCGGTCGGCGGCCACGTGTTCCTGCTCGGAACCGACCCGGTCGGCCGCGATCTGCTCTCGCGGCTGATCTATGGCTCGCGGCTGTCGCTCGCGATCGGCTTCGTCTCGATCGCGTTGTCGCTGACCGGCGGCGTGCTGCTCGGCCTGGTCGCCGGCTTCTTTCGCGGCAGCGCCGACTACGCCGTGATGCGGCTGATGGATGTGATGCTCGCGCTGCCGAGCCTGCTGCTCGCCGTCGCCGTCGTGGCGATCCTCGGGCCGGGGCTGGTGAACGCGATGTACGCGATCGCCGTGCTGATGCTGCCGCACTTCACGCGCCTGACGCGCGCCGCGGTGATCGGCGAGCTCGGCAAAGACTATGTGCAGGCGGCGCGCATCGCCGGCGCCAGCCGCCTGCGCCTGATGTTCGATACCGTGCTGCCGAACTGCGCCGCGCCGCTCATCGTGCAGGCCACACTCGGTTTTTCCAACGCCATTCTCGACGCCGCCGCCCTCGGCTTCCTCGGCCTCGGCGCCCAGCCGCCGACCCCCGAGTGGGGCTCGATGCTCGCGAGCGCGCTCGAGTTCATCCAGAGCGCCTGGTGGGTGGTCACCCTGCCAGGCCTCGCGATCCTGATCGCGGTGCTTGCGTTCAACCTGATGGGTGACGGGCTGCGGGATGCGCTGGATCCGAGGTTGAAGCGGTGAAGCGCCGTGCCGACGACTCACGCGGCCTGCCCGCGGATCAGCGATCGTCCAGGCTGCGACCGACACAACGGATGCCTGGACATCGCCACGGTTCAAACGATGCCGTGGGGCGGCGACACACCCGAACTCCATTCCTTATCTTTGCAGCGAAAAATCGGACCGTCGGCAGCCCTGCGCGAATCTGGATCTGAAGTG
>CAXSDY010000134.1:1307-6812 GCA_964235835.1 uncultured Sphingomonadaceae bacterium
TTTTTTATCTTTGCAGCGAAAAATCGGACCGATGCTGAAAACTGTCCCGCCCGCTCGCGCCAATAGCGAAGCTTTCCTATGCTCGATCTCGGCACCGAGAAGAATATCTACGTCGACGATCCACTCAACAAGAAACCGATGCTTTTGAAGTTGAAAAATCACACCGTCGGCAGCCCTGCGCGAATCTGGATCTGAAGTGCAGCAACGGCCGGTCATTGCAATGGTTTCCGGCGCTTAATCCGATCTGTATCACCTCTCGAGGCGATTCTCCGCGATCGGTATTCCGGGCTGACCGAATTTGTCAATGACGCAACCGGGATCTCAATATCCTGCGGGCATAAGTTGCGCAGGACGCCGCGATGGCCGAGTAAGGCCTGTCGAGGCGCAACCGCTGCGCCAAAAGCTCTTCCGTAAAGAAGCGCCAGGGATCCTGACCGCTGATTCCGCCTTCCTCGTAGTCGACCAAAACCGTCGGAATGAACGTCATGGGAAATCTGGATAAGGCTCTGAGCCAGAAGTCGTAGTCCATCCGAAGCTTGAAACGCGGGTCATAACCCCCAGCAGCGTCGTACACTCGACGGTGCACAAGTGTCGCCTGATGAGAAATCATGGCTCTCTCCGGCAGGATGGTCGCGTCTCCTACCGGATGATTAGGAATGAAATGATTGCCCCACTTGGCAATGGCCGCCCGAATGGGCAGAGTATTCCAACCGCTCGACTCGGGAAAGAAGCCAGCCAGGCTGGCGGACGACATGAACCGATCTCCCGCGTTTATCGGGACGATCCAGTCTCCTGTGCAATGATCGAGTCCCTGGTTGAGTGCATCGCTGATTCCAGCATCTCGCTGGCTTTGCATATAGGCTAACTTCGGTGCGAACTCAGCAAGCACTCGACACGTTTCAGGGTCGGTCGACCCGCCATCGATGACGATGGATTCGACCTGGACACCCGTCTGATCCAATATGCTCTGCAGCGTGCCTCGGAGCTTCTCGCCTGGATTCAGGCAGATCGTGATAACCGAAACCATTGGCCGCGGCGGCAGGTCCATCGGCAGTTCCTTCTCCAGAATTGACAAAATATGATTGATCGGCAATTTGGCTCCGGCGCGTGAGCGGCCGACGGCGAGCGGAACCGCTGGCGCCAAACGGCGTCCCTTTGGCCGGCCGATGTTGTAGCAACAAGACGCACCGTATGATGCACGGCGATTTCGCCCTTGGCGATGGCGGTGAATGTGCCGTGGCCTCGGTCGCTCGACTGTACCGAGGTAGCTTCGGGGTGTCAGGCCCGAGTTCGAGCATTCGAAAAAATGCTGCCCTGCATCAGCTACTCAGAGGACCGCTCGTGCGCGACGCCGTTCAACATCTGTTCGCTTCGGTCGCACGCAGGATTCTGAGTCGTGGTGTCGCGATGCTCGGGTTGGTCAAGGACCTCGCGGCGCATCGGGCGGGCCGGAAAGCTGAACTTCAGCGTTCGGCGACCTCCACCCGCCGGATTCTCTTCGTCGACGACATGGTGCCCGATCCGCTGTTCGGCGCCGGCTATCCCCGTGCGCATGAAATCGTGCGGGCCCTGGTCAACGCACAGTTCCAGGTGGATCACTACGCCATGGAGGCAACGCCCGTCGATCGTTCCCGACTGTCGGCGATGTTCCGCGGTACGGTCCGTTTCCACCGGGCCGAGGGCGCACGGGGTCTTCGTCGCCTGCTATGGCGAGAAGGCGCCGCCTTCGATGTGCTTTTCATCAGCCGACCGAGGCCCATGCGGACTTTCCTCGAGTTGCGCTGGCGACCGGCAGGAGGCCGGCGCGCTCCGCCCGTCGTTTATGACGCCGAAGCGGTGATCTCGCCTCGCGAAAAGCGTCGAAGGGAGCTCTATGGCGCGGAGTGGTCCGATCGCGAGTATCGAGCAGCGCTAGCGGAAGAACTGGGGCTGGCCCGAGCGGCCGCCGCCATTACCACGGTGGGGCCGGTCGATGCGGCCATCGTCCGCTCGGTGCTGGACATCCCTGTGTTCGTGCTGCCGCACTCCGAGACCAACCGCACTGGCACGCCAGATTTCGACGGTCGGCAGGACATCCTGTTCGTTGGCCGACTCGCCGGGTCTGGCGTCGAGTCGCCGAACGTGGACTCGGTCCTGTGGTTCGTTGCAGAGGTGATGCCCTTGCTCGACCGGCTGATCGGTCGCACCTATCGTGTCCGCCTCGCCGGATGGCTCGAATCGCCCGCGATCGAGGCGCTGGCGTCCGACCGGATCGTGGTCTATGGCGCGCTCGATGATCTCCGCCCGCTCTACGACCAGTGTCGGCTGTTCGTGGCCCCGACTCGGTTCGCCGCCGGCATCCCGGGCAAGGTGACGGAGGCGATGAGCGAGGGCATTCCGTGCGTGGTCACGCCGCTGCTGGCCGAGCAGCTGGCAGTCGACGAGGGCACACTCGCGATCGCAGGCGACGCGTCCAGCTTCGCAGAAGCGTGCGCGCATCTTTATACGGACGCCGCTGCCTGGAAAAAGATTCGGGACGGCGGCTTCGCCTACGTCGCACAAGCTTGCTCGCCCTCGGCATTCGAGCATAGCCTTGCGCAAGTGTTGCAGTGTGTCGCGGGCCAGCGATCACCTAATCTCAAGCCTGCGGGTTCCCCGTCTCCGGACGCCGTCTGATGTCGGTGCGCGTTCTCTCGCCCGGCGCCTCTCCGGCAAGCCCTCACTACGTCCAATCACCGTCGCGCCTTGAAAGTCTGGCCTGCGCCATTCGACCCTGCTCTGTGAGATAGGCAAGCGTCTCAGTTCCGATGGCCGGATCACTTAGTCGAGCGAGCTGCTCGCCGCCGCGTGCGATCCAGTCGGCCCGAGCGTCGGCATCCAGCATGTCTGTCATCGCCTTCGCGATGTCACCGGGTGATAGTGGGTCGATTAGCCGTGCCCCTGGCCCTCCCACCTCCCTTTGCGAACCACCGCTTCCTGCGATCACCGGGATGCGAGCCTGGAAGCCCTCCGCAATTGCCAAGCCGTAGCCTTCGTAGAGGGACGGATACACCATGGCGAGACTCTCGCCCAGGATGCGGAACTTCGTCGCGTGGTCGACATACCCGGTCAGTTCGACACATTCGTCGAGACCTAACTCTTTGATCAGCGACTCCAAGCGCACATAGTTCGAACCGACCAGCACCAGACGGTAACCCGGATGGTCCCGTACGAACAATGCGAAGCCGCGCAGCAACATGTCCACTCTTTTGCGGAAATCGGATCCGCCGACATAGACGAACTGCGCTTTGGGCGACATTGCATCTAACCGCTCGACTTTCCGCAACTGGATCGGGATCGCAGTGACGGCACGCCGATGAAAGATGCGGCGGATGTCCACTGCACTCTGCTGTGAAACCGTCAGGATCGCATCGGCCCTCGCAACCGCGATGACTTGCGCGACGAGCTCGGCATTGGCCGACGGATGACGCAACAGTGTCTTCCACCTGCGCAAGTGATAATCGCGGAAGAACAGGTACGGAATGACATCGTGGAGGACGAGCACATAACGGGTGCGGCGGTGCTTGACCAGCGGAACGCCCCGGTTGGCAGCCGTGAAATACACATCATAGTCCGCTGCCCGAAGGTGTCTAGGAAGGCTCGTCTGCTCCCAGCGCAGTGCGCCAGGTTGGCCAAAGACAAACGTTCTCAAGCCAACGGTATCGTCCGCGTGACGGTCCAACAGCGGCTGATTGGTGAGCAGGGTCAACTCGAAATCACCCTCCCGAAGGCAGGAAATGATCGAACCGAGATAGACCGTGTACCCACAGGGTGGGCCGGAAAAAGGACGCGCGTCGATGGCAATGCGTATCGGCAATGAGGGTCTCCCTTGGTTTCCGGCCGGGCCTTGGATCGCGGCGTGTCGACGTCAGAATCGAAGGATTGGGAAGCGCTGGTCGAGCGAATGAAGCATCGTACCGGGGTCGGCAGCGAGCGGAGCGGACCACGGCGCTGGCAGGCGTCGTCGGCGCCGGGCTCCTCTAGACCACACACCCCAACGAAGCGCGGCGACGCGGTGATCCCCGGCGTGCGGCTACCGCCGTGAACGAATCCTGTATCCCCTCGTTTCCCGAGATCGCGTTCCACGGCTTCGTCGCAGCGCGGCTTTACGCCGCATCAAATTGAACGCCGCCCGTGGCGATGCGGACGCGACCGCGTGGCGCCCTAGCAAGCGCCGTAGCGCTGGCGGGATCCCAGGCGAGGAGCGACAGGCAAGTCAGGTGCCGAGTCGGCACCACCAACACAGGCACCCATAATCACGTCCCGGGTTGACTCCGTCCCGCTGAGAAACTGGGATCTCCTCGCCGATCCGTCAAGTCGGAGCTGGGTCATTTATTCGACCTTCGACGCTGAAGGCGCGACCGCAGCGTTCGTCCTCCCGGAATCATCGCCCACCGATACGCGAGACAACGTCACCGCCGATCGTTGGCTTTGCGGCAACGATCGCTACTGCACCGCTACGGCGACCGATCGTCATGCCATTGCTCGACCTCCGCAACCTGCACATCGAGTTCGGCTCGTCGACATCGCCGCTGCGTGCAGTCCAAAGCGTCGACCTCGCGATCACTGGCGGTGAGGTTGTTGGCCTGGTCGGCGAATCGGGGTCGGGGAAGAGCGTCACCGCCCTGGCGCTGATGGGGCTGATCGACGAGCCAGGCAGAGTCGGCGCCGATCGCCTCGCATTCGACGGGCGCGACCTGCTGGCGCTTCGACCTCATGAGCGCCGCGCCCTCCTCGGCCGCGACATGGCAATGATCTTCCAGGACCCGATCGCCAGCCTGAACCCGTCGCTGACCATCGCCTACCAGCTGATCGAAACCTTGCGCATCCACGCGCCGGGCCCGCGCGCGGCGCTGCGGGCCCGCGCGCTGCAGCTGCTGCGTGACGTCGAAATCCCCGATCCCGAGCGGCGCCTCGACGCTTACCCGCATCAGCTCTCGGGCGGCATGTGCCAGCGGGTGATGGTGGCGATGGCGATCGCCTGCAACCCGCGCCTCCTGATCGCCGACGAGCCCACCACTGCGCTCGACGTGACGATCCAGGCGCAGATGCTGGCACTGCTGCTGCGGCTGCAGCGCGAGCGCGGGATGGCGCTGTTGCTGATCACGCACGACCTGGGCGTGGTCGCCGAGATCGCCGACCGGGCCGTCGTGATGTACGCCGGCCAGGTTGTCGAGACCGGCCCCGTGCCGGCGCTGTTCGAGGCGCCGCGCCACCCCTACACCGAGGCGCTGCTCGCGGCGCTGCCGGAGCACAACGTCGGCCGCCGGCGCCTGCGCTCGCTGCCCGGCACGGTGCCGGGCGCCCTCGACCGGCCGCACGGCTGCCTGCTTGCGCCGCGCTGCGCGTACGTGCAGCCGCGTTGCCGCGCCGAGCGGCCGTCGCTCGGCGGCGATGCGGCGCGGCCGGCGCGCTGTTTTTATCCGCTGCACGGATCGGCGTCGGACCGCGAACCGTCGACCGCCTGAGAGCCGTCGCACCGGCGCC
>CAXSDY010000135.1:0-6795 GCA_964235835.1 uncultured Sphingomonadaceae bacterium
TGGCCGCGAAGGACGGTTATGACCTGCTCGTCGCCGCCGACACGCCATTCGTCGACGCGGCGGCGGGGCTGCAGGATCTTGGCGGAGCGGTGCAGCAGGTTGAAGCGGATCTTGCCACCGAGCAGGGCGTCAACCAGCTGATCGAGCAGGTCGGCGGCCGGGACGTCGACGTGCTCGTCGCCAACGCCGGTCACGGCCTGGGCCACGGGTTCCTCGACCAGGATCCGAGCGAGTGGCGCCACGTGATCGAGACCAACATCACCGGCACGCTTCTGTTGCTCCAGCCAATCCTCAAGAAGATGGTCGCGCGCGGCGAGGGCAAGGTGCTGATCACCGGATCGATCGCCGGCCACCTCGCCGGCTCGTTCCAGGCGGTCTACAACGGCACCAAGGCGTTCGTGGACAGCTTCGCCGCGGCGATCGGCAACGAACTCAAGGACACTGGCGTCACCATCACCTGCCTCAAGCCGGGCGCCACCGAGACCGAGTTCTTCCATCGGGCCGAGATGGACGACACCAAGGTCGGCACGATGAAGAAAGCCGATCCGGCGGACGTCGCCAAGACCGGCTGGGACGCGATGCTCAAGGGCGAGCACAGCGTCGTGCACGGCGCGATGAACAAGGCGCAGGTGCTGGCGTCGGGCGTGATGAGCGAGGCGATGACCGCCGAGATGCACCGCAAGCAGGCCGAACCCGGCTCGGGCGAGTAGCTTCGCGCCGCCTGCCCGGACTCGATCCGGGCAGACGGCCGTCGTCCAGCAACGCCGACTGTCACAATCCCGTCATCCGCGCGTCATAACCGAGTCCCCGAATCGACCTAGAGGCAAGCGGCAGGCTGCACAGGGCGGCCACCAGGGGACTCACATGATCAAGCTTTCGATGCGCCTCGCCGTGGCGGCAGTGGTGCTCACCGTTCCGGCGCTGGCAGGGGCGCGGACCAACATGCGCGCGGTCGGCTCGTCGACCGTCTACCCGTTCGCCAAGATCGTGTCGGAGCGGATCGGTCGCGCCAACCCGCGGCTCGGCACGCCGATCATCGAATCGACCGGCACGGGCGCGGGCATGAAGCTGTTCTGCGCCGGGGTCGGCGAGCGCTTCCCGGACGTCGAGAATGCCTCGCGCCGGATGAAGGCGTCCGAAGCCAAGCTGTGCGCCAGCAACGGCGTCACGCAGGTGACCGAGATCCAGGTGGGCATCGACGGCATCTCGTTCGCGACCGCCAAGAACAATCCGCTCAACAACATCAGCCAGCGGGACATCTATCTGGCCATCGCCAAGACGCCGTTCGGCCGGCCGAACACCGCCCGCACTTGGCACGACGTGAACGCGAAGCTGCCGGCGCTGCCGATCCGCGTTTATGGGCCGCCGACGACCTCGGGCACCCGCGACGCGCTGGGCGAGTTGCTGATGACCCCGCCGTGCGAGGCAAACGGGTCGATGGCCGCGCTCAAGAAAGCCGACGAGAACAAGTTCAAGGCGATCTGCACCGGCGTCCGCAGCGACGGCGCCTATATCGAGACCGGCGAGAACGACAATCTGATCGTGCAGAAGATCGAGGGCAACCCCGGCACGATCGGCATCTTCGGCTACTCCTATCTCGAAGAGAATGCCGCGCGCCTGAAGGGGCTGCAGATCAACGGCGTGTCGCCAACCTACCAGTCGATCTCGAGCTTCCAGTATCCGGGGGCACGGCCGCTCTACATCTACCTCAAGAACGCGCATGTGAACGCGATTCCCGCGATGCGCGCCTATGCGGCGGAGTTCACCAAGGAAAGCGCGTTCGGCCCGAAGGGATATCTGCTCTCCGCCGGGCTGATCTCCGCACCGAACGCGATCCGCGCGCGCAGCCAGCAGGCCGCCCGCACGCTCGCGCCGGTCAACTTCGGCTCGCTCAAGTAGCAATGACAGGCCGGACGCGCCCGGGACGGCGCGTTCGGCCGGCCTCCTGCGGGAGGCAAGGGAAAGAAGGGGCATCGTGATGAACCGCAAGATGATCGTTCGCTTATTGCTGGCCGGCAGCGCCGTGGTGACTGCCGGCGCCGCTGCCGCGCAGACCTCGGCGCAGGGCAGCGCCAACCCGCCGGCACCGGCCCAGACCGACGCGCAGGTCGCGCCCGGCGCCGGCGATCAGACGGCCCCCGATCCGTCCGACGCGGCGGCCGACGCGGCGATCCGCGCTGCGGGCTCGGGCGACGATGCCTCGGCCAAGATCGAGCTGCTGACCGCGCAGGTCGAAGCGCTCCAGGAGCAGCTGCAGGCGGTCAAGGCGTCGATGGTCAAGGCCACCCCGTCGTGGAAGGGCGGACCGCTCTATGAGGATAAGGACGCGGGCTTCAGCTTCAAGCCCAAAGGATTGCTCCAGTTCGACGCGGGCTATGTCGGCTTCCCCGGCGGGCGGCAGCTCAACGGCACCGTCGGCGGGCTCAACTACAACAACCTTGGGTTCAACACTCGCGCCCGACGCCTGGTGCTCGGCGCGGAGGGAACGCTGCCCGGCGGGTTCGGCTACAATGTCGAGTTTAACCTGGCGCAGGGCACGGTCGACTACGAGGACATCGTCCTCACCTACCAGCGCAAGAACAGCCCGCTGCGGGTGACGATCGGCAATTTCTACCCGATGTCGAGCCTGGAGACGATGACCAGCTCCCGGCTGACCAGCTTCCTCGAGCGGGCCTCGTTCACCGACGCGTTCAACTACAACCGCCGACTGGGCGTGTCGCTGTCGCTGGTCGATCCGAAGAACGACCGCTACACATTGACAGGCGGCGTGTTCAGCCAGCCGATCAACGATGCGTCGTTCAACCGCACGGGCTGGGAAGCGGGCGTGCGCGGCACCTTCTCGCCGAAGCTCGGCGACACGCTGGTCCATCTCGGCGCCAGCTATCACCACCGCGTCAACAACCGCGACGTGCAGGGGACGCAGTACCGCTCGCGGCCGCTGACCCAGATCACCGACCAGCGCTTCGTCGACACCGGCGTGATCGCCGCCGACGGCGACGACAGCGCGGGGGTCGAGCTGGGCGTCATCCACAAGAGCCTGCATTTCGCGGCCGAGGCGCAGAAGCTGTGGGTGCGCGGCTATAATCCGACGCAGGTCATCACCGCGCCCAACAACGCCTTCGCGGGCACTCGCTTCAACGGCGACCCAAGCTTCACCGGCGGCTATGCCGAGCTCGGCTATTACCTGACCGGCGAGACGCGCGGCTACAAGGGCGGCAAGTGGGACCGCACCAAGGTGCTGCACCCGTTCGACCAGGGCGGCTGGGGCGCGGTGCAGGTCAACGGCCGGGTCGACTACGTCAACCTGCGCGACCGTGTGTCGGGCACCACCGTCGCGGCTCCCGATTACGTCAACGGCGGCAAGCAGATCGGCTATCAGCTGAGCCTCATCTGGAACCCGATGGATTACCTGCGCTTCATGGCCCAGTACGGCCATGTCGACGTGACCGGCGGACCGCGCGGAGCGGTCAGCACGGCGACCGTCCCGGGCCTCTTCCCGGTCGGCACGGCGACCCCCTCGAACAGCCGCAAATTCGGAGTCGACACGGCGGGCGTCCGCGCGCAGGTCGACTTCTAAAGCCCGTTTCCCGGCCGGCGGCGTATCGGCCGGCCGGGGAAGCCTGATCATGGTCCACGCTGCGGCAGCGGACAGGAACGGAGTGAAATGACGATGTCGAAACGTACGCTGATCCTTCCCGCGATCTTCGTGCTCGCCGCGTGCGGCAGCAATCATGGCGGCAGCGGATCGTCGACCGGTCAGATCAAGATCGTCGGCTCGTCCACCGTCTATCCGTTCACCACCGCGGTCGCCGAAGCGTTCCAGCGCGACCATCCCGGCACGAGCGTGATCGTCGAATCGACCGGCACAGGCGGCGGCATCAAGCTGTTCTGCGGCGGGGTCGGCGCGGACTCGCCCGACATGGTCGACGCTTCGCGGCCGATGAAGAAGAGCGAGTTCGACACCTGCGTCAAGAACGGCGCGAAGCAGATCATCGAAGTGCCGGTCGGCATCGACGGGCTGACCTTCATCCAGGCGAAGGGCGCTCCCGCGCTGAGCCTGACCACGAAGGACATCTACATGGCGCTGGCGGCGAACCCGTTCGGCAAGCCCAACGCCGCCAAGACCTGGCATGACGTCAACCCGGCGCTGCCGGCGCAGAAGATCCGCGTGCTGGGCCCGCCGCCGACGTCCGGCACGCGCGACAGCCTCGCCGACCTGATCCTAACCAAGGGCTGCGAGATCGACGCCGCAACCAAGGCGATCAAGGACGAGGCGCAAAAGAAGGCGGTATGCACCAAGATCCGCGAGGACGGCGCGTACATCGAAGCGGGCGAGAACGACAATCTGTTGGTCCAGAAGGTCGCCGGCGACCAGGACACGTTGGGCGTGCTCGGCTTCTCCTACCTCGACGAGAATGCCGACAAGGTGAAGGCCGTCTCGCTCGGCGGCGTCTCGCCAAGTGAGGCAACCATCGCCAACCTGACCTATCCCGGATCGCGCAGGTTGTTCGTCTATCTCAAGGGCGAGCACGTCCAGGCCAAGCCGAAGATGAAGGACTTCATCGCCGCCTATGCGCGGATGTGGGGTGCTGGCGGCCTGCTCGAGAAGCGCGGGTTGGTGCCGTTCGGCGGCGCCGACGCGACGGCTGCGGCGGCCCAGGCGGCTGCGCTGACGCCGCTCGACCCGGCGAACGTCAAGTAAGCGGATTGGCGAGGGGCCCGTCATGAGCCTGTCGCTTGCGCTCGTCGCGGTGCTGCTGGTGGCGCTCGCGGCGGGGCTGATCGCCTTCCGCCGCGCCGCCGCGCTTCGAGGCACCGGAGGGCCGGGGCGACGGCTCAACAGCCTGCCGGTCTATCACGCGCTGCATGCCATGCTGTGGGCGGCGCTGCCCGCCTTGCTCGTGATCGCGGCGTGGGCGCCGGTGCAGTCGCGCCTGGTCGAAGGCGCCGTGCTGTCGAGCCCCGAAGGCCGCGCGCTGCCCGACAGCGAGATGCAGCGCGAGAGCATTCTGGGCGAAGCGCAGGACATCGCCTCGGGCCGGATCGAGGCCGGTTTCAACCCGCAGTCGACCACGCTCGCACCGCTGTTCCACCAAGCGGGGAGGCGGTTCGCGAGCATCGGCGGCGCGCTCGCCCTGCTCGCCGCGCTCGGCGGCGCAGCCTTTGCGCTCACCCGCATCAAGTTCGACTATCGTGCCCGCGCTGGCGTCGAGCGGTGGGTGACCCTGCTGCTGATGGCGGCATCCACCGTGGCGATCCTCACCACGCTGGGCATCGTCCTGTCGCTGCTGTTCGAAAGTCTGCGCTTCTTCAAGCTGGTCAGCCCGGCGGAATTCCTGTTTGGCACCAGCTGGAGCCCGCAGATGGCCCTGCGCGCGGACCAGGCCGGGTCGTCGGGCGAGTTCGGTTCGCTGCCGCTGTTCTGGGGCACCGCGTTCATCGGCGCGATCATCGCCATGATCGTCGCCATTCCGCTCGGTCTGATGAGCGCGATCTTTCTGACCCAGTACGCGCCGGCCCGCCTGCGGTCATGGCTCAAGCCCATTCTGGAGATCCTCGCCGGCGTTCCGACGGTGGTCTACGGCTACTTCGCCGCGCTGACCGTGGCGCCGCTGGTGCGCGACTTCGGCCTGTCGATCGGCGTCACCTCGGCGTCGAGCGAAAGCGCGCTCGCGGCGGGCCTGGTGATGGGCATCATGATTATCCCGTTCGTCAGCTCGATGGCCGACGACAGCATCGCTGCCGTGCCGCAGGCGATGCGGGACGGCAGCCTGGCAATGGGCGCGACCAACTCGGAGACGATCAAGAAGGTCGTGCTTCCGGCCGCCTTGCCAGGCGTGGTCGGCGGCGTGCTGCTCGCCGTCAGCCGGGCGATCGGCGAGACGATGATCGTCGTCATGGCCGCCGGCCTGTCCGCCAACCTCACTGCCAATCCGTTCGCCAGCGTGACGACGGTGACGGTCCAGATCCTCCAGCTGCTGACCGGCGACCAGGAGTTCGACAGTGCTAAGACGCTTGCCGCGTTCGCACTCGGGCTGCTGCTGTTCGTCATCACGCTGGTCCTCAACCTGATCGCGTTGACCGTCGTGCGGCGCTATCGCGAGGCTTATGAATAGTTTCACGCCTCAGTCGCGCTGGACCGACGGTGCGATGCAGACGCGCGTCCGCCGTCGTTATGCCGCCGAGCGCCGGTTCCGCATGTTCGGCCTGCTTGCCGTGGCGCTGTCGGTCGCCTTCCTTGCCTTCCTGCTGTTCACCATGGCGGCGAAGGGTCTAGGCGGCTTCACCCATACCGAGGCCCGCCTCGCCCTCGACCTGCCGAAGTCGGACGTGCTCATCGATCCCGCCGCGCTGAAGGGCCCCGACGCGCAGCAGGCGATCGCCGGCGCCAACCTCAACGCGGCGATCAGCCAGGCCGCGATCGCCAACTACGGACCTAGCGCAGGCGACATGTTCGCCGAGGCCGGGTCGCGTGCGCTCGGCCGGCTGCTGATCGCCGATCCGACGCTGCTCAACCGACGGGCCGACGTCTGGCTACCCGTCGCGGGGAAGGTCGACGTCGCCTACAAGGGGGACGGAGGGGACGAACTCGAGCGGCTCGTCGCCGGCGCGAACGCGAAGCACGGCCTGCGCCGGACCTTCAACCTCGACTTCCTGACCGCGTCCGACGCGACCGATCCATCGGCAGTCGGCGTGTGGGGCGCGCTCAAGGGCAGCTTTCTGACGATCGTGGTGACGATGGGCCTGGCCTTCCCGATCGGCGTGCTGACCGCGCTCTATCTGGAGGAATTCGCG
>CAXSDY010000136.1:0-6745 GCA_964235835.1 uncultured Sphingomonadaceae bacterium
GATGCGGTCGAAACCGGTCGCTCCCCTAGTCGGACGACCGGTTCGCGTCAAGGAGAGCGAGCCGGGCTGCGTGGTTGCCCGGACGCGAAGCGATCGCCGAAATAATCGTTGGCGATCCATCGTGGGCGGTCGGGCGCATCGGCGAGGGCGCGGGAGATGCGGTAGTTGAGCATGCCGTAGCGGGCGAGCGCACGCCATTCGATCGGCTGACTCAAGTCGTCCTGCGGACTATGATAGACGCTGGCGAGAAAGCGCTTCCACACCGCCTCGCCGCCGTTGGCATAGCCGGTCATCAACAGGATCGCGGGGACGCCGCGCAGCACGAAGCGATAGTGGTCCGAGCGGGTGAAGATGGATTCCTCCGGCATCGGATCGGGCGCGACCGCGACGCCCATCGTCGCGCCCGCCTCGGCCACGGTCCGGGCGACGGTCGAATGGTCGGCGCCGAACGCGATGACGTCCTTGAAGTCATACAGCGGCAGCGGCATGTCAAGGTCGACGACGCTGGTGATCGATCCGATCGGTACAGTCGGATGCGCAGCGAGATAGTCGGCGCCGAGCAGGCCGCGCTCCTCGCCGGTATTGGCGATGAACAGCACCGAGCGCGCCGGGCGCTGCCCGCTGGCGACGAACTCGCGAGCGGCCTCGAGCATGGTGGCGACGCCCGCGGCGTTATCGAGTGCGCCATTGTAGATCGCGTCCTCGCCGGGCTTGGCATCGGGCTTGATGCCGAGGTGGTCGAGGTGGGCCATGAGCACGACATACTCGCTCGCGCGGCGGCGATCGGCGCCCGGGATGCGCCCGATGACCTCGGGACTCTTGAAGTCCTGCCACGCACTGTCCGCCGTGATCGAGATGCGGGCTGCAAGCGGGAAGCCCGCCGGGCGAAGGGTCCCGCGCGCTTGCTGTCGCGCTTGCGCCAGGCTCCGGGCGGCGCCCTGGAACAGCCGCTCCTGCACGTCGGGCGAAAGGGTGAGGCTGGCGCGCAAGCCAACGGGCACGTTGCCGGTGCGTCCGGTCGAATCGAGCCAATCGATCACCGGCCGCCGGGCCGTCGCGGCGACATCGCGCGTCCGTCCTGGCCGCGCGGGGTCGCGCGGCACTTCGATGAAGCCGATCGCGCCATGGGCCGCGGCCACGTCGTCCTTGGTCGAGCGCAGGTGGGCGGCGATCTCGCTCGGCACGCCGACGGGCGTGTCGCGCAAGGCGACGACGATCTTGCCGCGCACGTCGAGCCGGCGATAGTCGTTGAAGCCGAGCGTCGGCTCGTCGAGGCCATAGCCGACGAACACCATGCCGGCCTGGATCGAACGATGCTGTTCCGTCAGGCTGGGACGCAGGGCCACATTGACCCCGTGGCGCAGCGGTTGGGACTTGCCGCCGATCGTCAGGGTCACGGCGGGCGGCTGGGCGTGGGTCGCACGGCGCAAAGGAACCTGCTGAAACCAGCTGCCGTCCGCGCCGCCAGGCTCCAGGCCGAGAGCGCGGAACTGGCTCGCCACGTAAGTCGCGGCGATCTCATGCCCGCGCGAGCCCGTGTCGCGGCCCTCGAGCCGGTCGTCGGCGAGGAACTCGACATGCGATCGCACGGTGTTGGCGGCGACCGTCTCCTCCGCGCTCATGGGCGGCATCGGCGGAGCGGCGCCGAGCAGCGCCAGCGCTGCCGCCGGAATCAACAGCCGCAGGATCATGCGGCTGCCTGCTGCCGCAACGCGCGCTCCCACGACAAGGCGCTGGCGATGATCCCGTCGACGTCGTCACGCTGCGGACGCCAGCCGACCTCATCCATCAGCGTGCGCGGCGACGAGACCAGTTCCGGCGGATCGCCCGCGCGGCGTGGGCCGAGCACGCGCGGCACCGGCGTGCCGTTCACGCGGTCGAGCGCATCGAGCATCTCGAGCACCGAGAAGCCGCGGCCATAGCCGCAATTATGGATGCGGCTGCGCTGCGGCTCGGCGATCAGCGCCTCGAGCACTTTCACGTGCGCGTCGGCGAGGTCGGACACATGGATATAGTCGCGGATGCAGGTGCCGTCGGGCGTCGGATAGTCGGTGCCGAACACCGATACATGATCGCGCTTGCCGACCGCCGCTTCGCACGCGACCTTGAGCAGGTGGGTTGCGCCCTGCCCGCGCTGCCCCGAGCGGCCCTGCGCATCCGCCCCGGCCACGTTGAAGTAACGCAGCGCCGCATAGTTGAACGAGGCCGCCGCGGAGACGTCGGCGAGCATCCGCTCGGTCATCAGCTTCGATGCGCCGTAGGGGTTGATCGGCTGGAGCGGATCGCCCTCGCCGATCGGGACATGTTCGGCCGCGCCATAGACCGCCGCCGTCGACGAGAAGACGATGTGGCGGACGCCCGCGTCGACCGCGGAGTGGATCAGCGACAGGCTGGCGAGCGTGTTGTTGCGATAATATTTGATCGGGTCCTCGACCGATTCGGGCACCACGATCGATCCGGCGAAGTGGAGGATCGCGCCGATGCCGCGCCTCGCGAGCAGCGGGTCGAGTACGCTCCGGTCGGCGATGTCGCCGACGACGAGCTCCACGCCATGCGGCACAGCCTCGCGCGAGCCGGTCGACAGATTGTCGATGACCACCGTCTCCCACCCCGCGTCGTTCAGCGCGAGCACGGCGTGGCTGCCGATGTAGCCGGCACCGCCGGTGACCAGGACGGGGACTTTGTC
Source organism: uncultured Sphingomonadaceae bacterium (assembly GCA_964235835.1). Taxonomy (GTDB): domain Bacteria; phylum Pseudomonadota; class Alphaproteobacteria; order Sphingomonadales; family Sphingomonadaceae; genus Sphingomicrobium. Next base: position 2,687 of record CAXSDY010000136.1, read on the forward strand.
TACGCTCATGGATCGCCTTCGTCGGTTGTCGAGTGCTCGCCTGCTAGCGCAAGACCGCCGGCAAGGCACCCCGTGCGGGCTGAACGCCTATCCGCCGCCTGGGGGTTCCCACCCGCACACGCGCCCCCTATCAGCGCCTCTTCTCCGGCCCGTTCAGGACCCCCATGGCCATCAGCATCTCGAGCGCGTTCGACGCCGGCAACATCCGCATCGCCAGCATCAGCGGGGACACCGCCGAGCTGGAGATCGTCGCCGACAATGGTTCCGACTTCTACCAATGGTTCCACTTCCGCGTCGCCGGCGGGGGCGGACGCGAGGTCACGCTGCGGATCACCAACTGCGGCGGATCGGCCTATCCCAACGGCTGGCCCGATTATCGCGCCTGCGTGTCGGCAGACCGCGAGCAATGGACCCGGGTCGAGGACACCAGCTACGCCGACGGCACGCTCACCATCCGCCTGACGCCCGGCACCGACCTCGTCTGGATCGCCTATTTCGCGCCCTATTCCATGGAGCGTCACCACGACTTCGTCGCGGCGCTCTCCTCGCTGCCGGGTGTCGCCTATCGCTCGCTCGGCCAGAGCCTCGATGGCCAGGATATCGACCTCCTGACGATCGGCGACGGGCCGCTGCGCGTGTGGCTCTATGCCCGCCAGCATCCGGGCGAGAGCATGGCCGAGTGGTGGATGGAGGGCGCACTCGAAAAGCTGACCGACCCGGACGACCCGGTCGCGCGCGTGCTCCGGCGCGAGTGCACGTTCCGGGTCGTGCCGAACATGAACCCCGACGGATCGCGCCGCGGGCACCTGCGGACCAACGCGGCGGGCGTGAACCTCAACCGCGAAGGCACGCGCCGAGCGCCGGGCGGAGCCCCGAAGTGCTGTGCGTCCGCAACGCGATGGACGAGAGCGGAGTCGACTTCGCGATGGACATCCACGGTGACGAGGCGATCCCGGCCAACTTCCTCGCCGGGTTCGAGGGCATCCCGTCCCTGACCGAGCGGCAGTCGCGGCTGTTCAAGCTGTTCTCGGAAACGCTCGAGCGGCTTTCGCCCGACTTCCAGACGAGCCAAGGCTATGAGACCGCCCGCCCGGGCCAGGCCAACATGTCGATGTCGACCACCCAGCTGGCCGAGCGGTTCGGCTGCGTGTCGATGACGCTCGAAATGCCCTTCAAGGACAATAGCGACCTGCCCGACCCGATCTTCGGCTGGTCGCCCGAGCGGTCCAAATATCTCGCCGGTGCGTGCCTCGACGCGCTCCATGCGATCCTGCCCGACCTCACAGACCGGAACAGCTGATGCCGACCCTCGTCCTCCTCCGCCACGGCCAGTCGCAGTGGAACCTCGAGAACCGCTTCACCGGCTGGTGGGACGTCGACCTGACGGAGAAGGGCGAGGGCGAGGCGCGTGCTGCCGGCCAGTTGCTCAAGGACAAGGGCTTCGATCTCGATCGCTGCTTCACCTCGGTCCAGACCCGCGCGATCCGTACGCTCAACCTGGTGCTCGACGGAATGGGCCGCTCGTGGCTGCCGGTGACCAAGGCGTGGCAGCTCAATGAGCGCCACTATGGCGGGCTCACCGGGCTCGACAAGGCGGAGACGGTTGCCAAGGTCGGCGAGGAGCAGGTCAAGATCTGGCGGCGGTCGTTCGATATCCCGCCGCCCGTGCTGGACGAGGGCAGCGACTACGACGTCGCTCGCGACCGGCGCTACGATGGGATCGTCATTCCGCGCACGGAGAGCCTGAAGGACACGATCGCGCGCGTGCTGCCCTATTTCGAGGAGCATATCGCCCCCGCGCTGGTGGCCGGCGAGCGGGTGATTGTCGCGGCGCACGGCAACTCGCTGCGCGCACTCGAGAAATATCTGTCGAAGATCGCCGACGAGGACATCGTCGGGCTCGAGATTCCGACCGGGCAGCCGATCGTCTATGAGCTCGGTGAGGATTTCTCGGTCCGCGACCGCTACTATCTGAGCGAGCGCTAGGCCGCGACCTTCCCCTGGTACATCGCCTGGTCCGCGCGGGCGAGCACGGCCACCGGCGTGTCGCCGAGTTCGACCATGGTCATGCCGATCGCGACCGACAGCGGCACGGCCGACCCATCCACCTGGAACTCCTCGCCCGCCACCAGGTCGACCAGCCGCGCCGCGGTGTCGCCGGCACTCTGTTCGTCGGCATGGTCGAGGAGGATGCCGAACTCGTCGCCGCCGAGCCGCCCGACGCAGTCGCTCTGCCGGACTCCGCCGACCAGCAGCGCCGCGACGTGGATCAGCGCCTCGTCGCCGGCGAGGTGACCGAAGCAGTCGTTGAGCATCTTGAGCCCGTCGAGGTCGACGAACAGCACTGCGGCGGGATCGCCGTAGCGCTCGAACCGGCCGATCGCGAGTTCGAGCTGGCGAAGGAAGCCGCGGCGATTGGGCAAGGGCACGAGCGTGTCGTAGTGCGCCAGGCGATCAAGCTCGTCGCAGCGCGCCTCGAGCCTGGCGACCAAACCGCGCAGCAGTGCGATCTCGCCGTTCACGTCCGGATTTGCCCCGTCTTCGCCCACCCTGTCGCCGCCTCCTGCATCGCGTCCCGGCAGGCTTGCAATAACCCAGATCAGAGGGATGCAGAATGCCTCCCTCCGATCCTGTGCCAGATTGCACCACCGCCACCAACTTCCTAAGCAGCACGCCTTGGGCGATCGGGGCGCTGGAACATGGCCGAAACGAACGGACACCACGGAGTATCCACCGCCTTCACGGGCGCGGACGTGGGCCTGATCATGGGTAGCCGGTCCGACTGGGAGACGCTGCGGCACACGGCGGAAACCTTGTCCGAACTGGACGTGTCGCACGAGTGCCGCGTCGTGTCTGCGCACCGGACGCCGCAGCGCTTGTACGACTATGCGTCGACAGCCGTGGAGCGCGGCCTGAAGGTCATCATCGCCGGTGCGGGCGGGGCGGCGCACCTGCCGGGGATGACGGCGGCGATGACCCGCCTGCCGGTCCTCGGAGTGCCCGTGGAGTCAAAGGCGCTGGGCGGCGTCGACAGCCTGCTCTCGATCGTCCAGATGCCCGCCGGGGTGCCGGTCGCGACGCTGGCGATCGGCAAGCCGGGGGCGGTCAACGCGGCGCTGCTCGCCGCGTCCATCCTGGCGCTGGGCGATGCAGCCTTGGCCGCGCGGCTCGACGCCTGGCGCGCGGCGCAGACGGACGGCGTGGCCGACGCTCCCGAATGATCGTTCCGCCCGGCTCGACGATCGGGATCATCGGCGGCGGCCAGCTCGGCCGGATGCTCGCACTCGCCGCCGCTCCGCTGGGCTACAAGGTACACGTCTTCGCCCCCGAGGATTCACCGTGCGCCGCGGTGGTGACCGCCGAATATACGCGCGCGCGGTTCGATGATGCGGAGGCGATGGCGCGCTTCGCCGCCGACGTCGACGTGATCACCTACGAGTTCGAGAATCTGCCGGTCGAGCCGCTCGAGGCGCTGGGCGGCAAGCTTCGTCCTGGCACACGCTCGCTCGCCATCGCCCAGGATCGGGTTGCCGAGAAGCGCTTCATCGAGGCGAATGGCGGCACCGTCTCGCCGTGGCGCCAGATCGACTCCGCCGAGGACGTCACTGCTGCAGTCGCCGAGCTCGGGCTGCCACTGGTCCTGAAAAGTCGGCGGCTCGGCTACGATGGCAAGGGGCAAGCCTGGGTGCACGATGGCGAGGCTGCGGCCGCAGCCTGGCACGCCATCGGCGCCCAGCCCGCTGTCGCCGAGAAGGCGGTCGATTTCCTCGGCGAGTTCTCGGTCGTCCTTGCCCGCAGCGCGAGCGGTGAGGTGACCGCCTGGGACGTGCCCCGCAACGAGCATGAGGAGGGCATCCTGCGCCGGTCGCACGTGCCGGCCGACCTGCCCGGGACGCAGGAGGCAATCGCAATGGCCCGCTGCCTCGCGGCCGCGCTCGATCATATCGGCGTGCTGGCCGTCGAGTTCTTCGCCACCGCCCAGGGACCGATCGTCAACGAGATCGCGCCGCGCGTCCACAACAGCGGCCACTGGACGATCGAGGGCGCCGAGACCTCCCA
>CAXSDY010000137.1:0-6721 GCA_964235835.1 uncultured Sphingomonadaceae bacterium
AACATTGGGATGAATCGCTTTGTGCGGCTTGACGGGCAAGACGGTTGCTGAGCCCTTCGACGCTGCTCAGGACAGGCCTGTCGAAGGGCCGTCCTCGATGCGATAGGCGGCTTCGACAAGCTCCGCCCGAACGGCGCAGGGTCCGGGCTGCCCGTCGCTCGTCGGGTCGCGCGGCGCCTGTCACACTCACGTGGCCGGCGGTGCGCCGATAGTGTTCGGCGATGAAGCGCTTGGCATCGTCGAGCCGGCCCGACACCACCGCCTCGAAAACCGTTCGATGTTCGGCCAGCTCGTCGCGGCGCTTGAAACTCTTTCGCGCGGCAAGCTGTTTGTCGCCCAACCTTCTGTCGATGATGTCCAGCACCTGCCAGTCCGTCCAGAGACCATTCCCCGCATGAACCCCGAGCCGATCATCACGCGGCTCGGCGACGATTTCCGCTGGCCCGGCGGGCGCCGGCTCGCCGTCATCTTCAACATCGCCTATGAAGCCTGGTCCGACGGCCAGGCGCCCGGGATCGGGCCGATGGGCAATGTGCTGCGGTCGGGCTTTTTCGATACCAACGCCGATTCGTGGGCGGCTTTCGGATTGGTTCGCGGCATCCATCGCCTCCTCGCCATTGCCGAAAAACACCGGATTCAGACCAGCGTGATGGTCAACGGCGTCATCTGCGAGCGCGATCCCGCGACGGTGAAGCGTATCGCCACGGCCGGTCACGAGATCGTCAATCACTCGTGGGGCATGGACGTGATCCCCGTCTACTTCGACGCGGCGGCCGAGCGCGCCAACATTGCCCGCAATCACGCGCTGCTGGAGTCGACCGCCGGCGTCGCGCCGTGCGGCTGGATCAGCCCGCGCGGCACGGGCAGCCCGATCAGCTCGCGTTTGCTCGCCGAGGCCGGCTATTTGCATCACGGCGACGTGAACGACGACGACCGGCCCTACGTGATGACCTTCGGCGACAGGCGCATCGTCGGCCTACCACTGACGATGGACGTGAACGATCTGCCGACCTGCATCCGCTATGGCCACGGGCCGCGTCACATGCTCGACGCGTTCCAAGATACTTTTGCCGCGATGCAACGCGAAACCGCGCCGCTGATGCTCGACGTCACCGCGCACACCCACGTGATGGGACGCCCCTCCGGCGCCTGGGTCTACGACGACATCATGACTACATTGCAGGGGCGCGACGACGTCTGGATCTGCACCCGCGAGCAAATGGCCCGCCATGTCCTGGACGCCACACCGCCGGTTGCGCCTTGAGCTTTCGCCATCCCTTTCCGCTTCGTAGAACAGGAAACCCATGATCACCAGAAGAGACGGCCTGGCCGCCTTGATCGGGCTCGCTTCGACAGGAAGCCTGGTCGCGCAAGGCGCCTATCCCGATCGCGCCATCCGGATCCTGATTCCCTTTTCGGCGGGCGGCACGCCGGACCTTATCGGGCGCCTCGTCAGCGAGCAGCTCGCCCGGCAGCTCGGTCAGGCCGTGATCATCGACAACCGGCTCGGCGCCAACGGCATCATTGCGGCAGATGCGGTGGCACGCGCCGCGCCGGACGGCTACACGTTGCTTCTGAATACCGGGTCGCAAGCCATCAATCCCAGCATCTACAAGAAGCTGCCTTTCGATTCGATCAAGGATTTCGCGCCGGTCAGCCTGCTGATGCTGGCGCCGGCTTTGGTCCTGGTGGTGAACAACAACTTTCCCGCCAAGACCGCCAAGGAATTCCTGGCCTTGGCCAAGACGCCGGATTCCAACATCAGCTACGGCTCGCCCGGCATCGGCAACACGCTGCATCTGGCCGGCGAATTGCTGAACCACACTGCCGGGCTGCACATGCTGCACATTCCCTTCAAGGGAGCCGCCCCGGCGTTGAACGCCGTGATGGCCGGCGATGTTTCGGCGTGTTTCCTCAGCACCACGGCGGCCCTGATCGCCATCAAGGGGAACCAGGTCCGACCTTTGGCCGTCACCAGCGGCAAGCGCATCGAGACGCTGCCCGACGTGCCGACGCTCGCCGAAAGCGGTGTCCCCGGCTTCGACTACAACGGCGGTTGGATCGCGATCTTCGCCCCGGTGAAGACACCGGCACCGATCGTCCAGTCGCTCTCCGCGGCCATTCACAAAGCGCTGCAGGTGCCGAAGGTCCGCGATCAGTTGCTGCAGTGGGACAGCCCGGCGGTCGGCAGCACGCCGGAGGAGCTCGATCGCTTCGTCCAGTCCGAGACCGATCGCTTCGCGCGCATCGTCAAGCTGGCCAACGTGCAGGCCCAGTGAGGACCGCCATGCCGGAAACTCCGTCGCTCGGCCCGGACGACTTCGTGGTCGAATTCGACGTCGACATCGGCATGTCCGACGGCATCGTGCTCCGGGCGAACGTCTTTCGCCCCGCTGGCGAGGGAAAGTATCCGGTAGTGATGGCGATGGGCGCGTACGGCAAGGACGTGCACTTCGAAGACGCGTTCAACCCGCAATGGAAAGTGCTCAAGCGAACCTATCCGGGTCTCGACACCGACGGGTCGACGGGGCGCTTTCTCCGCTGGGAAGTCGTCGATCCGGAGCGCTGGGTGCCGGACGGTTTCGTCGTCATCCAGGTCGATTCGCGCGGCACGGGCATGTCGCCGGGCTACCTCGATCCGTTCGGCCCGGTCGAAACCCGCGATCTTTACGAGTGCATCGAGTGGGCCGGCGTGCAGCCGTGGTCGAACGGCAAGGTCGGCCTGATCGGCGTCTCCTACCTGGCGATCAAGCAGTGGCAGGTTGCGGCGCTGCGGCCGCCGCATCTCGCGGCCATCGTTCCGTGGGAAGGTTCGAGCGATTTCTACCGCGACAACAGCGTTCATGGCGGAATCTGCAGCAACGGCTTCACCTTCGCATGGTGGCCGCGGCAGGTGTTGAGCAATCAATACGGCAGCGGCGAAAGCACGCACCGGCGGCGCGACACCGGCGCGCGGACGACCGGCCCGGCACTGCCCGCCGCCTTGCGCGAAGGCAATCGCGCGGACCATCCGAACGAGCGGCTGCGGCATCGGCTCGACGACGCGTGGAACGTCGAGCGATCGGGGCGGCTCGGCGACATCGAGGTGCCGTTGCTGTCGGCCGCCAATTGGGGCGGCCCGGGGCTTCATCTGCGCGGCAATTTCGAAGGCTATCTGGCGGCCGGTTCGCGCGAGAAATGGCTCTTCGCGCATATCGGCACGCACTTCGAGAGCTTCTATCTCCCGCACTATGTGAGCCTGCAGAAGCGCTTTCTCGCGCACTATCTGCGCGGCGACGCCAATGGTTGGACCGAGGAGCCACCGGTTCAGCTGGCGATCCGGCGTCCCGACGGAACCGCGACACTGAGGGCCGAGCGGGAGTGGCCGCTCGCTCGCACCCAATGGCAACGCCTCTATCCGAACGCCGAGACGGGCGCGCTCGACACCTCGGCTCCGGCGGCAGCGGCGTCCACCGCTTTCACTGCCATGGAAGGGAGCGTCAGCTTCACGACCGCGCCGTTCGCAGATGAGACGGAATTCACCGGCCCGGTCGCCTTGCGGCTCTGGCTGTCGTCGTCGACGGCCGATGCGGATATCTTCGCCGTGCTGCGCGTGATCGACCCCAAGGGGGCGGAGGTGTTCTTCATCGGCGCGCACGAACGCGTGCCGATGGCGCTCGGCTGGCAGCGTGCGTCGCATCGGCAACTCGATCCGGCGCGCAGCCAGCCGTGGCGCCCGTTCCACCCGCATGTCGAAGTCGAGCCGCTGACGCCGGGCGCGAAAGTTGCACTCGACATCGAGATCTGGCCGACCTGCATGGTCTTTCCGCGCGGCTACCGGCTGATGCTGACCCTGCAGGGCCACGACTTCGTGGTCGATCCGCCCGGCCGGATGCTGCACAACGACCCGTCCGACCGACCGAAGGACATCTTCGGTGCGCGAACGACGATCCACACCGGCGGCGACTCGCCGAGCTGTCTGTTGATGCCTTTCATCCCCGGCGACTGATGCGGTGAGTTGGCGCTGCTTGCTTGACCGATGGATTTTGGAAAAGCGCGACGAGGGCTTGAGCTATGGAAGCTCCGATCATCCGGTCCGTCCGGGCTTGGACGTCAATGCGATGGCTCGTTGCCGCCATTTTCGTCATCGGTATCGTGGGCGTCAGTGCTCTGTTCAAAGAGGACAAACACACGCAGGAGGTCGTACAGGATTCACCTCCGCGTCCTTTGCCGGTAGCGCCGAATAGTTCCAGTGTGCAGTCTGCGAAAGTGAGCACAGCTTCGAAAGCGCCGCCCAAGCAAGTTGCCGAGACAGGTTTAAGTTCTAAGGCAGCGGAATTCGACGCTCTAGTCAAGAGCGGTAACGCTTCCGACGCCTTCGCGGCGTACAAGCTACTGCTCTCTTGCTGGCTGGCCCCGGCGACTTGCGGCGACCTCACGGCTGGTCAGCGTACACAGGCTTATCAGTTGCTGAACCAAGCGGTTGCGGCGCATATACCGAAGGCAGCTGTCTATTTAGCTGTTACGACCCCAGACGGACGGGCGCCCTTTGAGGTTTACGGTGACCCTGCTTATGACGATTGGCGAGCTCACGCCAGACGCGAGGTTGAAGATGCGGCAAACAGAGGCGACAAGGCGGCGCTGCTACAAATGTTTTCTTTCGCCCTTAGTGAAAATATGCCGGACAGAGCGCTGATGTACTTCACTGCGTACGCCGATACGCCGCCCATCGCGGGACAAGATTTTGTTAGTTCACAATTAGAAGCTTTGTCGCAAGGGCTTCCGCCGGAGCAAGCTGCTGCTGCCATTGCTGAAGGTCACGCGTTCGCCAAAACGACGCAAAAATGATCATAAGATTCCCCGGCTAGCAATCCGACGGTTGAAGCGATAGGCGAAGGCCGGGAGGTACGAGATGCCACGACCGAGATCGCGCCGCCTGGCGGCAGGAGTAGGCGTTTCGCTACTGTTCCTGGCTGTTGCGCGGTGGGCACCCGCGCCTTGGGCAGCAACCGTTCGCAACCTCGTACTCGCGCTGCTCGCGCTAAAGCTGATCAGCGGGCTGCCCGCCGCAATCCGGCGTGTGCGCAATTCGAAAAATTCAAGCGGCTCTTGGACGCATGCATTACACGCCCTTCTGCCAGATTGGGTGCGGAGAATGGTCCGCGTGGAGACCGCGGTCTACCGTGAGGCCACGTGCGCGATGCTGGGTCGGCGGCGGCCCAGCGCTCGATGCATGGAGCGACAGCCGAGCGGTTTGCGCTTCACCTTGCATCGCGGGCCGATATCATCTGTTTTTCTTCCGCTTATAGTACTTGCAAGTTTAGTCGAGCTGCCCTTTCTTCATCTTTTGATTCATGTTAATGCGCCCGAAGCACATCGTGAGCAGCTTCATTTCGGATTGGTTTTTATCACTTTATGGGGCGTCTTCTGGGCAGTCGGAGATCGCAGTGCGGTCGAGCACATTCAACATCTCGTCGTCGACCAAGTCGTACGCCTGCAAGTTGGTTTCCGCGCGTCGTGCAATCTACCGATTTCTTGCATCGAGGAAGTTCGCAGAGTAAAGGGACGGCCCCGGGAATGGATGTCGGCGCTTGGTATCAACCGTTGCGAGGTGGCCGTCATATCGCCGATGGATGCGCCGAACCTTCTTGTTTGTTTAACGGACGACAGACGAGAAGTGCAATGGATGAAGTGGGGCAGCGATAGGGCGGCGGTTCGCTATGTAGCCGTGTATGTCGACGACGCCGCGTTGTTTCAGCAAACAATTCTTCGGCGAAAAGAGTACATGAACTTGAATCGGCCCGTGATGACGATGCCTTCCGTGGCATAGGCGGTCCGGTGGGACGAGCTTTGATGTCGTGGAACCGCTCGGCTCCATGAACACCGGGCCCGGCCGCATCACGCCGTCCGTCGAGCTGGCGCAAAGCGATGCGCCGCATTTGCGACCTGCCGGCCCACTTGGCTGATCTGGGCCTGCACCTCCGGCACCGTGCAGGCGCCGTTGTCGAAGATGCGGCCCGACGTGCAAATGGCGGCGCCGAACGGGGTCGGCCACCCGCGCAGCGCATGCACGATCGTCCGCAACATGGCCAGTGTGCTCACCGCCGCCTGGTGGCCGCCCGCGAGCGCGATCAGGCCGACCGGCAGATCCGTGAGGTAGGGCCGCGCATCTTTGGCCGTCTTCTCCACGTAATCGATGGCGTTCTTGACCATCCCCGAGACCGAGCCGTGGTAGCCCGGGCTGGCGATGATCAAGCCATCGGCGGCGCGGATCGCGTCGATCAGTTCCTGCGCTTCCGGCGACGTGTCCGAGTTTGGGGTGAGGAAGATCGGCAGCTGGCTGAGCAGCTCGCCGCCGATCAGCTTGGTGCGGGCGCCGAGGCTGCGCGCTTCCGCCAGGGCCAGCGCCACCGCCTGTTCGGTGGACGAGCCGATCGATGGCGCGCCGCCGATGCCGACGATCAAGGGAGCGTCGGACGCGATGTTGGCCACCCCACTGGCGTGCAGGACCTGGGCGTTCAAGACAGCGGTCGACATCAGAAGCCTCCCATCGGGGTCATGCCGAACAGGTTCTGCCCGACCATGCTGTAGATGGCGTTGGCGTCCATGCTGACGTGGCGCGCGCCGGCGTTGATGTCTTTCCAGAAGCGCTGCATCGGGCTCCTGCTGTCGTTCGAGCTGGCACCCGCGCCGTCGGCGAGCAGGTTGACCGCCTCGACCGCCTGGCGCGCGCCGAACCCGA
>CAXSDY010000138.1:0-3009 GCA_964235835.1 uncultured Sphingomonadaceae bacterium
GTTCGTCCTGCGCCGCCTGACCCGCGCGGCGGTCGAAGACATCGGACTCGCCGACATCTCGACGCCGAGTTCCTCCGCCTGTCCGGCGAGCCAGCGGCAGACGTTGCCCAGGCTGGCGGTGAACGTCCCCTTGTTGTCGAGGAACGAGGGCATCATCAGATGCGGAAGATTGTACTTGCCCTTCTTCGTCAGCACCCAGTGATGGTTCTGCGTCACGGGCACGGTCAGCGGCGAGCCCTTGTCGCGCCAATCGGGGATCAGCTCGTCGAGAGCGATCGGGTCGATCACCGCGCCCGACAGGATGTGGGCGCCGACCTCGCTCCCTTTTTCGAGAATGCAGACCGAGGTTTCGGGGTCGAGCTGCTTCAGCCGGATCGCGGCGGACAGGCCCGCCGGCCCCGCGCCGACCACGACCACGTCATATTCCATCGATTCGCGCTCGCTCACGCCGCATCCCTTTGTCGTTCTGTCGAAATCAGCCCTGCCAATTCCTTGACCCCACCGTCAATGGCAGAGACAAGGCGAGCATGGGCGCTGGGGTCGAGGAACTGACGCGGGACGAGGCGGCGCGGCTGTTGCGCTGGTGGGTCGACGCGGGCGTCGACACGCTCGTCGCGGAGGAGCCGCGGCAGTGGCTAAGACCGCCCGCGCGGGCCCGCGCGGTGCTCGACGTTGCGGAGATTTCCGCACCTGCGCCCAGCGAGCTGCCCTCCGACTTCGACTCCTTCCGTCGCTATCTCGAGACCGCGACGGGTCTTCCGCTCGACGGTGCCGGGGCGCGGCGCGTGCTGCCGCACGGCCTAGCCGGCGCGCGGATCATGCTGCTCAGCGATGCCCCGGCGCGCGAGGACGCGAGCGACGGACGGCCGATCGGAGGCGAGGCGTGGACGTTGGCGCAACGCATGCTGGCGGCAATCGGCATCACGCCCGACGAGGCCTATAGCGCCTCGCTCGCCTGCTTCCATGTGCCGGGCGCCCGGCTGAGCGACCCAGACCTCAAGCGCTGCGGTGAGATCGCGCGCCACCATGTCGCGCTGGTCAAGCCCGTGCGGCTGCTGCTGTTCGGCGAGGCGCCGGCCCGCGCGCTGCTCGGCGAGCCGCTGGCGCGTGCCCGCGGTCGTGTTCACCGGATCGAAGGCGTTCGTGCGGTCGCGACCTTCCACCCCCGCTGGCTGCTGCAACGGCCCGCCGACAAGGCGCTGGCGTGGCGCGACCTGCTGTTGCTGATGGATGAGGGCTGATGCTCCCGTTGTTCGCCCTGCTCGCCGCCCAGATCGACCCGCTCGCGCCGTTGTCGCCCGACGCCAAACCGGCCGTTTCCATTCCGAGGCCCGTGCTGAAAGCACCTTCGCCCGTTCGAACTGCGCCGATTGCGCCCGACGGACGGATCGTCCTCACGCCACCGCCGGCCGAAATTGCCGCGACGCCGCTCCCGATCGAGCCACGGGCGATCATCGTGCCGCGCGACTGGGCGGCGGAGTTCGCCGCGATTCGCGTCGCCGACTGGGCCGGGGCCGCGGCCGGCATCGCTGCCCTTGCCGACGGGCCGCTCAAGCCAGTCGCCCGGGCGGAACTCTACACCGCTCGCGGCTCGCCTGCGGTCGGAGTCGCCGACCTCACCGCGCTCCTCGCGCAAGCGCCTGAACTCGCCGAGGCGGCGCAGATCGACCGGCTCGCGGCAGCGCGCGGTTCGCTGCAGGCGCTCGCCGTCCCGGAGCGGCCGGTGGTCGGGCTTGGCGCGGGACCGCGGAGAGGACGTGCCCGGCCGGTCGCTGGCGAGCCGCTGGCCGACGAGCTGCGCCGGGGCCTCGATCCGCTGCTGAAGGCGGACGCGGCCGACGCAGCCGAAGTGCTGATGCTGCAAAGCGCGGCGCTGCTGACGCCCGAGGCGCGCGCCGAGGCGGCCCAGCGCGTCGCGTGGAGCTATTACGGCCTGGGACGCGATGCCGACGCCATCCGCGTCGCCGAGACTGGGCGGGTCGGCGCGTTCGGCGATTGGGCGGTCGCCTCCGCGTGGGTGTCTGGGCTGGCGTCATGGCGCCTCAACGATTGCGCTGCTGCCGGCGCCCGTTTCCGCGAAGTCGCTGGCCAGTCCCGTGAAACCGAACTGGCCGCGGCGGCGAACTATTGGGCAGCGCGGGCGGCGCAGGCCTGCCGCCAGCCTGCCGCGATCGAACCGTTGCTCAAGGCCGCGGCGCGATCGAGCGAGAGTTTCTACGGGCTCGTCGCGCGCGAAACGCTGGGCATGACGACGCGGCTCGCGGCGCCGTCGTCCGCCGACACGAGCGCGGTCGACTTGCTCCCCAACGTGCGCCGTGCGGTCGAGCTGGCCCGAATCGGCGAGCGCGGGCTGGCCGAGGAAGCGCTGCGTCACCAGGCGCGGATCGGCCGTCCGACCGATCAGCGCGCGCTGATCGCGGTGGCGCAAAAACTCGACCTGCTGGGCGCGCAATATTGGCTCGCCACCAACGGACAGCCGGGCACGTCGGTTGACGCCGCCATGCGTTATCCGCGCCCGCGCTGGACGCCGCAGAACGGGTGGCGCGTCGATCCGGCGCTCGCGCTGGGCCACGCCCTCCAGGAATCGAATTTCCGCGCGGGCGCGGTTAGCCACGCGGGCGCGGTCGGCCTCATGCAGGTTCGTCCCGGCACCGCCGGCGACACCGCGCGCGCCCGCGGCGCTGCGTTCGATCCGGCGATGCTGACCGATCCGAGCGCCAACCTAGATTTCGGTCAGGCGTTCATCGAACTGCTACGCGGCAATGCCGCCACGCACGGGCAACTGCCCCGTGTCATCGCCGCCTACAATGCCGGGCCGCTGCCGGTCGATCGTTGGAACAGCATCGCCGACAAGGGCGACCCGCTGCTGTGGATCGAGAGCATCCCCTATTGGGAAACCCGCTATTACGTGCCCGCCGTGATGCGCAACATGTGGGTCTACCAGGGGCTCGCGGGAGCCGAGCAGCCGACCCTACACGCGATGGCGCAGCACAAATGGCCGCTGTTCCC
>CAXSDY010000138.1:3109-6690 GCA_964235835.1 uncultured Sphingomonadaceae bacterium
GGGGCGACGCGCAACACGACGCCGACCCGGTTCAACCTGCCGCAGCGCGTGGCCGAGGGCGACTGGCTCGACAGCGTAGAGGCGCTGGACGGCATCGCGCCGCGCCGGACGAGCGTCACGATCGAGAAGCCGCGCTCGATCCTGACCCGTAATTCGTCGCCCGACATCGGCTTCGACCGCTCGGTGAACCCGTATCGCGGCTGCGAGCACGGCTGCATCTACTGCTTCGCGCGGCCGACCCACGCCTATCACGACCTTTCGCCCGGGGTGGACTTCGAAAGCCGGCTGTTCGCCAAGCCGGACGCCGCCAAGCTGCTCCATGCCGCCCTGTCGCGGCCCGGATACGAGGCGAAGTCGCTCGCGCTGGGGACCAACACCGACCCCTACCAGCCGATCGAGGAGCGGTTCCGTATCACCCGCTCGGTGCTCGAGCTGCTGCTCGAGACGCGCCATCCGTTCACGATCACGACCAAGTCCGATCGCGTGCTGCGCGACCTCGACATCATCGCGCCCGCGGCGAAGCTCGGCCTGGCCGCCGTGGCGATATCGGTCACGTCGCTCGATCCCAAGGTGCATCGCACGCTGGAGCCGCGCGCGCCGGCCGCCCGCAAGCGCCTCGCCGCGATCCGCACGCTGACCGAGGCCGGCGTGCCCGCGATCGTCGCGATCGCCCCTGTGGTGCCGCAGATCACCGATCACGAGCTCGAAGCGATCGTCGAGGCGGCGGTGGCGCACGGCGCGCGGGGCGGCTTCTACCTGCCGGTTCGGCTGCCGCATGAAGTCGCCCCGCTGTTCCGCGCCTGGCTCGACGACCATTATCCGGATCGCGCGGCGAAGGTCATGGCGACGATCCGTTCGATCCGCGCCGGGCGGGACAACGATCCCGATTTCTTCAGCCGGATGCGCGGGTCCGGTCCGTGGGCCGACCTGATGCGGACCCGATTCGATCTGGCGGCCAAGCGCTTCGGCCTTCCCCAGGCGCGCTTCAACCTGCGCACCGACCTGTTCGAGCCGCCGCCTGGCGATCAGCTGCGCCTGCTGTGACGGGCGGTGACAGGGTGACGACCGAACGCTAGCAAGGCACGATGATCCGCAATCTCCTCCTCGCAGCCGCCGCCCTCCCCATCGTCGCCGCCGCCGCGCCGGCAGCGCAGCCGGTCGAACCCGCCCGCGTCGCCGCCCTGCGGGACGCAGCCTTGAACGACGACCACCACGCGTGGGACGTGGTCGAAGGCCTCACCACCGAAGTCGGCCAGCGGCTCGCCGGGACCGAAGCCGAGGCGCGCGCCCGTGAGTGGGCGGTGCGGCGATTGACCGCGATGGGCTTCGCCAACGTCCACGTCGAACCCTTCACCATGCCGGTGTGGGTGCGCGGCGCGGAGACGGCGGAGATCGTCGCTCCCTTCCCGCAGAAGCTGGTGCTGACCGCGCTCGGCAATAGCGGGGCGACGCCCCCCGAAGGCCTCACCGGGGAGATCGTCGCGTTCGATTCGGTCGACGCGCTGAAGGCCGCGCCCGATGCCGCCGTGCGGGGCAAGATCGTGTTCGTCGACCATCACATGATGGCGAACCAGGACGGGTCTGGCTACGGCCAGTTCGGCGCGCCGCGACGGCAGGGCCCGACGATCGCCTCGAACAAGGGCGCGATCGCGATCATCGTGCGCTCGATCGGCACCGATCATCACCGCAATCCGCACACCGGGGTCCAGACCTTCGCCGATGGCGCGCGACCGATCCCTGCGGCGGCACTCAGCATTCCCGACGCCGAACAGCTCGTGCGGATCCTTGCGCGCGGCAAGCCCGTGACGATGCACCTGACGCTGACGCCGCACTTCACCGCACCTGCGCAGTCGGGCAACGTCATCGCCGAAGTGCCCGGCCGCGATCCCGCGGCGGCAATTTTGCTGGTTGGCGGTCACCTCGACAGCTGGGACCTCGGCACCGGGGCGATCGACGACGGCGCCGGCGTGGCGATCGTCACCGCCGCGGCCAAGCGCATCATGGACGCCGGGCGGCCGCTGCGCACGATCCGCGTCGTCTGGTTCGGGGCGGAGGAACCGGGCGGGTTCGGGGGCATCGCCTACCAGAAGGCGCACGCTGCAGACCGTTACGCGGTCGCCGGCGAGAGCGACTTCGGCGCCGACCGCATCTGGCGCTTCGGTACGAGCTACTCGGCGAGCGATCCGGCGACCTATGCCGCGCTGACCACCGCCCTCGCCCCGCTCGGCATCGTCAAATTCGACAAGGCGGAAGCGGACGGAACTGACGTCGAGCCGTCGATCAAGGCCGGTGCGCCGTGGGTCAGCCTCTACCAGGATGGCACCCGCTATTTCGACTATCACCACACGCCCGACGACACGCTCGACAAGATCGACCCCGCGCAGTTGCGCCAGAACGTGGCGAGTTGGACCGCGACGCTCGCCGTGCTGTCCGGGGGCTTGACGGAGCCGAAGCGCACGGTTCGGCGTTAATGCGGCAGACTAGGGAGATGATCATGCGTGCTTTGCTTACCCTTGCCGTGCTGCCGGCCGTGGCTCTCGCCGGGTGTCAGGTCACCAAGGACCCGCAGAATAACAGCTCGACCGTCACCTTGAATGGCGAGACTGCGAAGGACGGCGTCGGGTCGGCGATCGATGCGACGTCCAACGGGATCGACAAGGCGGCGAACAAGATCAACCAGGTCAGCAACGACGGCAGCGCAGTGCGCACCGGCCTTGGCAACCTGGCGGCCAGCGCCAAGAAGTTGGGCCAGTCGGTTGATAATGCTGCCGACAGGCTGGGCGATGCCGGAGACCGCGCCGGGGACAAGGCCGAGAACGCGGCCAGGAACACGCACGTCGAAGTGACCACGAACAAGACCACGACCGAGAAGAAGTAGCGCTGCCGGGCCAAGCTTGGTATGCCCGCCGCCTCGGGGAGTGGCGCAGCCTGGTAGCGCATCTGCTTTGGGAGCAGAGGGTCGCAGGTTCGAATCCTGTCTCCCCGACCACGCTTGAGCGGCCGAGCGCAAGCGCCCGCATCGCAGATGCGAAGCTTACGCCAAGAGACCGCGGAAGTCGGCGGACGATCCCCGCAGTGGGTCGATCGACGTAACGGATTTAATCCGTGGCGCCCTCAGTCTCAAAAGTAGACGTGCTTATTCCGCATAGCGCCGTCACGGAAGCGAATCCCGTGACGTCAGTCCTGTCGGCGCTCCGCGCCGCACGCTGGCTGTCGCTGCAGTCAGGATTAGCCTCGCTAATCCTGCTCAGCTCCAGCGGTGGGCCCGGAGGGATTCGAACCCCCAACCTAGCCGTTATGAGCGGCCGGCTCTACCGTTGAGCTACAGGCCCCGCCCGGCAAGCACGCGCGATAGCAACCCTTGCACCATGCGCCAAGCGATCACGCGGCCGGAAGGGTAAGCAACAGTTCGCCAGGCGCGGCGTCCACGCGGCCGCCGACGATCTGGGCCAGGCCGGTAACCAGGCGCAACGAGAAACCGTCGCGTGCCCCGGCCAGCAGCTCCTCAGCCGGCGTGCTTTCCAGCGCCCTCGGCACCGAGAGGCGCAGGACGCAACCCGCCGCCGTGTCGCGCACGGCCA
>CAXSDY010000139.1:0-6688 GCA_964235835.1 uncultured Sphingomonadaceae bacterium
CATCGGGATCGTTCTGGCGGAGCGTTCGAGCAGGCTCATCGACAGGGTCACCGACAGGAGGAAAGCGAACGTCCAAGGCAGGTTGCGGAAGCCGGCCACGAAGCGCAGCGAGGTTGTGAAGCCGACTTCAAACAGGCCGCCGACGATCAACCACAGCCAGGCCATTCGCGTTGCTCCGCTGGACGCGCCGCGCCGTTGCGCTATGCCTCGTTCTATGGCGTCGCCCCAGGCAATCGGCAATCGGATCGCTCCGTGGCGCTTCCTCATGTTCTTCGCGGTGCTTGGCGTTGGCTGCGCGGTCGCGATGCCGATGATCGGCTGGTCGAAAGGCGTACTGCTCGGTTTCGACGCGGCCGCACTGCTGTTCCTGGGCAGCTGCGCCAGCCTGTTCGACGATGAGCCGGGGCTGATGCGCAAGGTCGCCAAGCAGAACGATGCCAATCGCCTGGTGCTGCTGGTCGTCAGCTTCCTGCTGACGATCGTCATCCTTGCTGCGGTGATCGGGGAGCTCGGCCGGCACGGAGATCTGCCCGGCTGGACGAAGGGGCTCGTGGCCCTGAGCCTGGTGCTCGTCTGGCTGTTCGGCAATGCCGTCTACACCCTCCACTACGCGCATCTCTACTACACGACCGCGGACGGCGGGAAGGATTGCGCCGGGCTCGACTTCCCCGGCACGGACGAGCCGATGATCGGCGACTTCGTCTACTTCGCCTACACGCTCGGTGTCGCCGTCCAGACCAGCGACGTACAGGTGACCTCGCCGCACATCCGCAAGGTGGTCACCGCGCATTGCGTCGCCGGCTTCTTCTTCAACCTCGGCGTGCTGGCGCTCACGATCAACGTCCTCGGCTCGAAATAAGCGCGCGATACGATCCGAGAGAGCATCAGTAGGCGCTCGTGCCTAGCGCAGCACCATCTTGTCGCCCTTCATCTCGACGCCGCCAAGCTGGGTCAGCACCGACTGGCCGAGGAGGTTGCGGCCGAGGCCTTCTAGGATGGCTGCGGGCACATGCTCGATCGTGCGTCCGCCGAGCTCAATACGGTCGAGGGTGACGCGCTGACCCTTGACCGGGCCGGAGGCGCCTTCCGCGATGACCGTGAAGCCGGTCGGGTCGACGTAGAGCCCGGCGCGGCGGGCGTCCGTGATCGTCAGGGCAACGATGTCGGCGCCGGTGTCGACGACGAACGGGAGCGACTGGCCGTTGACACTCGCCTCGGTCTGGAAATGGCCGGACGGATCCCGATCGAGGGCAATCTCGCCCGATCCGCTCGTGACCGGCACGGCCGCGGCAGGGGCCGCAGGAGTCTCGCTCGCGTGCGACGCCGGAGCGGCCGGACGCTTGCTGATCCCCGAGGGCGCGATCAGGCCGACGAAGATGCTGATCGCGAGAATGATGAGCACAAGCCGTCCCATGCCGTAACCCCTAGACCCCAGGGCTTGCGCAAAGGTTACGGGCGGAAGCGCTTACTCGGCGGCGTCGAGAATCGGTTCAGCCAGGGTGGTGCCGGCTTCGATCTCGGCAGCCTTGGCTTCGACCAGGCGGACGATGTGCTCGATCATGCCGGCATCCTGGACGTGGTGATCGGTCACCCCGGACAGGTAGACCATGTGCTTGCCGTTGCCGCCGCCCGTGATGCCGATGTCGGTCTCGCGCGCCTCGCCGGGGCCGTTGACGACGCAGCCGAGGACCGACAGCGACATCGGCGTGCGGATGTGCTGCAGCCGTTCCTCAAGCGCCTGCACCGTGCGGATCACGTCGAACCCCTGGCGTGCGCAGGACGGGCAGGACACGACACGGACGCCCCGGTTGCGGATGCCGAGCGCCTTCAGCAGTTCGTAGCCGACGCGCACTTCCTCCTCCGGCTCGGCCGAGAGTGAAACCCGGATCGTGTCGCCGATTCCCGCCCACAGCAGCGAACCCATGCCGATCGCCGACTTGACGGTGCCGCCGATCAGTCCGCCCGCCTCGGTGATGCCGAGATGCAGCGGGCAGTCGACCGCTTCCGCGAGCTGATGGTAGGCGGCGACAGCGAGGAACAGGTCCGAGGCCTTCACCGCCACCTTGTAGTTGTCAAAGCCGTGATCCTCGAGGATGCGGATGTGGTCGAGGGCGCTTTCGACGAGGGCGTCGGGGCACGGCTCACCGTATTTCTCGAGCAGATCCTTCTCCAGGCTGCCGGCGTTGACGCCGATGCGGATTGCGCAGCCGTTGGCCCGAGCGGCGGCGACGACTTCCGCGACCCGTTCGGCCGAGCCGATGTTACCAGGATTGATCCGCAAGCAGGCGGCGCCCGCGTCCGCAGCCTCAAGCGCGCGCTTGTAATGGAAATGGATGTCCGCGACGATGGGGACCCGCGCGGCGAGGACGATCTGGCCCAGCGCCGCTGTGCTCTCCCGATCGGGGCAGGAGACCCGAACGATGTCGACTCCCGCCTCCTCGCAGCGGCGAATCTGGGCGATCGTCGCCTCGGGATCGGAGGTCAGCGTGTTGGTCATCGTCTGCACGGTGACGGGCGCATCGCCACCGACGGCGACGTTGCCGACCATGATCTGACGCGATTTCCGGCGCTCGATCGTGCGCCACGGACGAAGAGAGGACATGGATGCCATATAAGCACGGACGCGTTCGAGGGAAATCAGGCTATTGAAGCGTCATGCCGAATCGTTCTTACCGCGCTGCTCTGGGGCCGGTGCTCGCCGCCTGCACGCTGATGATCGCGAGCCGCTCGCCGGCGTACTGGGAGTATGGGCATGAGACTGTGGCAAAAATCGCCTATAGCCAGGTTCGGCCGGAGACGCGCGCGCGGATCACCGCCCTGCTGCGCCATTCGGACCTGCTCGGCACGCCGGAATGTCCGGCCCGGACCATCGCCCAGGCCAGCGTCTGGGCGGACTGCATCAAGCCGCTCAAGGACCCGGCCGGGAAGTCGCGCTTCGGATATGCCTACAATTGGCATTTCCAGGACGTGGACGTCTGCAAGCCCTTCGACCTCGCCGCGCCGTGTAAGGACGGCAGCTGCCTGGCGGTTCAGATCGTCGGGCAGCAGCAGCGGCTCGCCGATCGGTCGAAACCGCTCGCGGATCGCGTGCAGGCACTGGCGTTCCTGATCCATTTCGTCGGCGACCTGTCACAGCCGCTCCACGCCGGCGAGCATGACGACAAAGGCGGAAACGACGTCAAGGCGAGCTACGGCGTACTGGCCGGCCGGACCAACCTTCACACCATCTGGGACGGATATCTGGCGGAGCGCGCCATCTCGACCCCGCCCGCAGGACCCCGCGGGTTGTTGCGCGAGACGAGTTCGACGGAGCGACAGGCGATGGTCGCCGGAGACGTGACCGATTGGAGTCGCGATAGCTGGCGGGTGTCGCGGGATGTCGCTTACGGCTCCGTCTTCGCTGACCCGTGCGGCGCGAAGCAGGCGGGGCGTGCAATCGTCGACGAGGCTACCGTGGGGAAGCTGATCCCGGCCGCTCGGCGCCAGATCGTCGCTGGCGGTCTGCGCCTGGCGAAGCTCCTCGACCAGGCGCTCGGCAGTTCGCGGCGCGCGCACCATGGGTCCTCCGCGTTGGGCTCCGAACTGATTCACAGGCAGAACGCCGGGGCGGCGCCGAGCGCCACGCCTGACAGGAGGTTGGGGGCGAGCGTGTCGTAACGGGTTGCCCTGCGTCGGAAGTCCTTGAGGCGGCAGAATGCGTTCTCGCTGGGGTGGCGCTCACGGTCGTAGCGGGCGGCGGGCTTGCGGCTGAGCGGCCGGGGACCACCGGCAGGGCGCCCGCCGTGCGGGCGGCGCGGCGCAACGGGTTGGCATCCTTCCGCGCTTGACCATGCGGGCGAGCAGCTCTGGCGCAGCGGTCACGTCGGTTGGCCGGCGGGAGCATCAGCGACAATCCGTAGTCCCGCGCAATGGAGCCTAGGCGATGTTCCCTAGATCCTGAATCAACCCAAGGCCTGTTGGGTGCCATCGAGCGCGGGCCAGCAGAGCCGAGCGGCGCCGACAGTTCGCGGCAGCCCAGCGGTCTGCCCCATCCGCAAGATGGGCTCGGCCCCCTGCCCCGCGACCTCCGCTAGTGGCGTGACCCAGCCTTGCTTCACGGTGTCATGAACCTGTGGCAGCCGCACTAGGGCAACGTGACTCCCTGCTCAGCGATCTTCACACCGGCCGGTTCGGAGGGTCTGCCGAGACTCAGAGAATTGAGATCGGAGAAGCTTCGGACGCAAGTCTTTCAGGTCCGCTACTTCCCGAGCCCGTCCTTTAGGTAATCATCGGCAGATCTGAGCCGGCGAGGGCCCGACCAATCGCCTCGATTGCGCGGAGATCCAAGATGCACCTGTTAAGCGGTCAGAGCCTCGATGATCTCCGACGTCGTCCTAACCCGCCCGATGACAGGAAAAACATCCTCAACGAACATTGCGTTGCTGCGCTCAGACGCTCCTGAAAGCGCATCCTTTGCGAAGACAAGAGCGTATCCGCGGTCCAGGGCCGCTCGCGCTGTTGACTCTACACCGGCTTCCGTAGCGACCCCGCCGAGGATGATGGACGTGACGCCTCGCCGACGAAGCTGCTCATCCAGGTCGGTGCCGTAGAACGCCCCGAACTGCCGCTTTGTCACCAAGACGTCGCCCTTCTGTACTCCTGACGATGCGACCAACTCATCGCTGCTTGGGATGATGGGGCCGGCGGGAAGCTGCACGTCGGTCGGTAGCTTGGCGATCTGCTGCACGATGACTCGGGTGTAGGCGACCACCCCGCCGTGTCGCCGTACCGCAGCCGCAAGGAGACGGGAGTTCGTCACGACCTCAGTGAAGCTCGTCGGCGCAAATGGAGCTTTCGCGTTACTGTTCTGCAGGTCTATCAGGACAAGGGCGGTCTGCGGAGCGACCAAGTGGATGGCGGACGTGACCTTCTGCCCTGCTGCAATGGCGATCGTGCCGGTGGTCAGCGCGGCTCCGGCGCACGCACCCGACATCATCAAGAATTTGCGGCGCTCCAAAGGGCGGCCCTGTGTCAGATCACTCATCATTGACTCCCGACTTCGCGTTGGAGAAATGCGATCTAGCCGCTAATGTCAGACAGGCGAGGTCTTCGCACCGATCTTATCGCCCGACTCGAGCGGGACCCTGCAGCCGTTAAGAAAGCGACTCAGCAGATTGAACCAGCCGATCATCAGAAGGTACTTGCGGACCAGTTCATCATCGTAGCGCGCGCGCAACGCGTTCAACGTGTGATCCGTGAGCGTGGCGTCCCTGGTGAGTTCGTCTACTGCCGAGAGGATGAGTGTAATTTCGTCGCCCAGGCCGGTTACTGGGCCGTCCGTCGCCATCGCCTCGATTTCCGAATCGGTGCAGCCAGTGTTCTTTGCCATGGCCGCGTTCGCCTGCCACTCATAAGGGCAGTTAAGGAGCTTAGCCGATCGAAGAACGATAAGTTCCCGGATCTTTGGGTCGATTCCGTCCGTGCTGAACAGAGCTTTGACAAAAGCCGCAGCTGGAAAGAATAGATTTCCAGTGCCGGCAAGCGTACGACTGACGTTTAAATCCCCGCTGAGCTTAACGGCCTGCGCGTGCATCAAGCCAAGATCATTATCGGACGGCAAGGGGACCGCTACGGAGGAAAGATATCTCGTGGGTATCTGATTCATCATGTGGTTCCTTTGCGGTGGCGCTTGACTGTAATCACAATGGGCCTTGAGTAACGCTCATCCTGAGAGGATCTTTCTTGTTAATTTAATCATAGCCTTTGATGGAAACGAGCACTTTCAACGGAAATAACACGGCTCGGTTCTGAAAGTAGTCGAGCCATTTGCTCATAGGTGGAACGTCGCACCCAGTACTGGGCCCTCGAGCGTAGTGCGGAACACCTCAACAGCATTGATCACCCGTTTCTCGTGGAAATACCGATAGCCTAGCAGCAATGTAGGGTTGCCGACTCGGGGTGCGTTGACCGTGTAACCCACTGCGCTGAGGAGCTGGTCACCCGAACGCCCACGCCCGAAATGAGAGGTGTAGCCGGACAGGCGCAGGACGTAGGGACCGGACGTGAGGTCCAAGCGAACGCCGGCTACGGGGTTCCACCAGCCCTCCTTTACCCGCGCCATCTCCGCTTGTTTGCCCGCCTGGTCATTGGCCCTCACGACGACCTTCAGGTTGGTGTAGGCGACGCCAGCAAAAGGAGAGATGGCAAGTCTGATCGGTCGAGAGCCGATCCGCCCGACGTCCAAGCCGCCTATGGTGTATCCGGCGCCGAACGTGGTCCACAGGCCTGTGACGCCAATCGTTCCGTGGAGCGCGGCAAATGCCTGGGGATGGAGTGTCAAACGCGCATAACTAAGATCGGCAAGCGCGAAGACTGGTCCTTTTCGAACTACGATTTCGCCCAGCGCAACAGAATCCAGGTTTTTGAAAACGGTGTGGAAAGGCAGGTCTGCATTGGCGGATATCGGACCGATCTGATCGGCGGTTTTAAAACGAAGCAGCCAGAGGTCCGGTGTTAAGTCTACCTTGATCGACGACGACGCGAAGTCACCGGAAGAGGGTTCGGCCGAACGGGCCCAAGTGGGAGCTGCGCAGCAGTTCAGACCGATCATTGCAGCCAACCGCACTGCAAAGTTAAACACGGTGTTCTTCGCTTGTTCAGTCATTCTCGTCACCTCTCGAACTCGCAGGGAAGATCGGCGGTCCACTCA
>CAXSDY010000140.1:0-6556 GCA_964235835.1 uncultured Sphingomonadaceae bacterium
GCCATCGCCGCTTCCTTGAGCGCTTCGGCGTGGGTCGGGTGGGCGTGGCAGGTGTAGGCGATGTCCTCGCTGGTCGCGCCGAACTCCATCGCCAGCGCGGCCTCGGCGATCATCGTGCCCGCGAGGCTGCCGATCATCCAGACGCCGAGCACGCGATCTGACTTGGCGTCGGCGATGACCTTGACGAAGCCGTCGGTGTCGCGGTTGGTCTTGGCACGGCTGTTGGCCATGAACGGGAATTTGCCGACCTTGATCTCGGCCGAGGCCTCGCGCGCCTGCTCCTCCGTGAGGCCGACGCCGGCGATCTCGGGGTGGGTATAGACCACCGACGGGATGACCGCGTGATTGACGATGCCGGTGTGGCCGGCGATGTTCTCGGCGCAGGCGATGCCCTCGTCCTCCGCCTTATGGGCGAGCATCGGTCCGGGAATGACGTCGCCGATCGCCCAGATGCCGGGGACCGACGTGCGGAACTCGGCATCGGTCTCGACCTGGCCCTTGAGGTTGACCTGAAGCCCGGCCTTGTCGAGCGCGAGCCCGTCGGTGTTCGGGCGCCGGCCGATCGAGACGAGGATCGCGTCGGCTTCGATCGTCTCGGACACGCCGCCTTGAGCCGGTTCGACGGTCAGCGTGGCCTTGCCGCCGGCGGCCGTCGCACCGGTAACCTTGGTTCCGGTGCGCAGGGTGAAACCCTGCTTCTTGAAGATCTTGGCGGATTCCTTGCGGATCTCGCCGTCCATGCCGGGCAGGATTTCGTCGAGATATTCAACGACCGTGACCTTGGCGCCGAGCCGCATCCAGACCGAGCCGAGCTCGAGCCCGATGACGCCGCCGCCGATCACGACGAGGTGGCCGGGGACCTTCGGCAAGGCGAGTGCGCCGGTAGAATCGACGATCACGCCCGCGTCGTTGTCGACTTCGATGCCGGGCAGCGGAGTGACCGACGATCCCGTGGCGATGATGATGTTCGTGGCGGTGACCGTGCGGTCGCCGACCTTGACCGTGTTGGCGCTCTCGAACGCGGCGCGGCCCTTGAGCCATTCGACCTTATTCTTCTTGAACAGGAATTCGATGCCGCCGGTCAGTTCCTTGACGGCCTTGGCCTTCTCGGCGTGCATCTGGTCGAGGTCGAGGGTGGCGCCTTCGATGTTGATCCCGAACTTCTTCAGCGCGCCCGACGAGGCTTCGGCGAACAGTTCCGATGCGTGGAGCAGCGCCTTGGACGGAATGCAGCCGACGTTGAGGCACGTCCCGCCGAGCGTCTCGCGGCTCTCGGCGCAGGCGGTGCGCAAGCCGAGCTGCGCCGCCCGGATCGCGGCGACATAGCCGCCCGGCCCGGAGCCGATGACGAGAACGTCGAAGTCAGTGTCAGCCATTGTTACTTCCCTGGGAATCGCCGGTGGCGAACGTCGCTCTCGTCGACGACATGAATATGATCGAGCAGGAACCCGTTCCCAACTAGCGTCACTATTCGCAACGCCAAGTCCTTCAGTTCGAGCGTTTCCTCACGAATGTAGACCAGCGCTGGAGGGGGCGGGATTTGATCGCGGAAGATGAGGTCGGTAAAGTCGCTATCGTAGGTGATCAGGACCCTTCCGTCTGACACGGCCCACGCGAGAATGCTCGGATCAGCCGCTTTGGGCGTCAGCAATGCTGTCCGAATGACGTCATGACCAGCTTCCCGCAACGCAATGGCGATCGTCGTGCCGACGTTGACGTCGAGCAGAATCCTCAAGCGGCTCGGGCCTGACCGATCGCGACCGCCTCCTCGTCCTGCATCATCTGCGCAGCAAAGGCGGCCGCTGCCTGAAGGTGATGCGCTTCAATGCCGGGATACTCATACTGTATCTTCGCCAGATCCCATCCGCCACCCATCAGCTTAAGCAGGAACTCTACCTTGAATCGCGTGCCGCGGAAGATGGGCTTCCCCTGCCCGATGTCCGGATTGGAGTAGATGTGGTCGCGCCAGTTCATCGTCGTTCCTAGAGGTCGATCAGCAGCCTCGTCGGGTCCTCTATAGCCTCTTTCACCCGCACGAGGAACGTCACGGCTTCGCGCCCATCGATCAGGCGGTGGTCGTAGCTGAGCGCGAGGTACATCATTGGGCGCACCACGACCTGGCCGTTCACCGCCACCGGCCGATCCTCGATGCGGTGCATGCCCAGCACGGCGGACTGCGGCGGGTTGATGATCGGGGTCGACAGGAGCGAGCCGAACACGCCGCCGTTGGAGATGGTGAAGGTGCCGCCCTTCATGTCCTCCATGCTGAGCGTGCCGTCCTTGGCCTTCTTGCCATAGGCGGCGATCGCCTTCTCGATCTCGGCGAACCCCATCGTGTCGGCCGAACGGATGACCGGCACGACGAGGCCCTTGGGCGCCGACACGGCGACCGAGACGTCGAGATAGTCGTGGTAGACGATCTCGTCTCCTTCGAGACTGGCGTTGACCGAGGGCACGTCGCGCGCGGCGAGCGCGCACGCCTTCACGAAGAAGCCCATGAAGCCGAGGCGGATGCCGTGCTTCTTCTCGAACAAATCCTTGTAGCGCGCGCGGGCGTCGATCACCGCCGTCATGTCGACGTCGTTGAAGGTAGTAAGGATCGCGGCGGTGTTCTGCGCCTCCTTGAGGCGGGTGGCGATCGTCTGGCGCAGGCGGGTCATCTTGACCCGTTCCTCGCGGCGGTCCGATGCGGCGGTGGCAACGCTGGCCGCGGACGGCGGAGCGGCATCGGGCACCGCCGGCGCCTTGGCCTCGACCGGCGGAGCCGGTGGCGCCTTGGCGGCCGCGATCACGTCGTCCTTGGTCAGCCGGCCGTCCTTGCCGCTGCCCTTGATCGCCGACGGATCGACATGGTTCTGGAGCACCGCACGGCGCACGGCAGGGGACAGGCGCAGGGCGGCGTCGTTAGCGGCGCCGGGTTTGTCGGCATGAGGCGCGTGCTCGTCCTCCTTCGGTGCCGGGTTCTCGCCGGCTCCGGCGGGGTTGACCACCGTCGCTACGGGGACCGGGTCCGCCTTGGGCGCAGGCTGCGCTGCGGAAGCCGCTGCCGCCGCACCATCGCCGATGCGCGCGATGATTGCGCCGACCGCGACCGTATCGCCTTCCTTCACCAGCGCCTCGCCGAACGTGCCGGCAATCGGCGAGGGCACGTCGACGCTGACCTTGTCGGTCTCCAGGCTGGCGATCGGCTCGTCCGCCGCCACGGCATCCCCGGGCTGCTTCAGCCAGGCGCCAAGCGTCGCTTCCGTGATCGATTCGCCGAGGGTCGGCACCTGCACGTCAGTGGGCATGGTCGTCCTTGCTATTCGGCCGCGGCAGCGGCGGGGTGGGCAGTATCGCCGAGCGCGTCGGCGATCAGGGCCGCCTGCTCGGCAGCGTGGCGCTTGGCAAGCCCGGTTGCCGGCGACGCCGAAGCGGCGCGCCCCGCATAGCGCGGCCGCATCCCGGCATGCCCCGCCTCTGCCAGCGCCGCCTCGAGCAGCGGCTCGACGAAGCTCCACGCACCATTGTTGCGCGGCTCTTCCTGCGCCCACACCAGCTCGTCGAGCTGCGGCATGGCCTTGAGCCGCCTGACCAGTGGTTCGGACGGGAATGGATACAGCTGCTCGATGCGCA
This sequence comes from uncultured Sphingomonadaceae bacterium, assembly GCA_964235835.1. GTDB lineage: Bacteria > Pseudomonadota > Alphaproteobacteria > Sphingomonadales > Sphingomonadaceae > Sphingomicrobium. The sequence continues at coordinate 3,616 of CAXSDY010000140.1, forward strand.
GGATCTCGACGTCGCGTGCGCCCGCGGCGTCGCGCGCCTCGATCAGCTCGTAGCCAACCTTGCCCGAGCACAGCACGACGCGGCGCGTCTGCCCCTCGGCAGGCGGGGCAAGGTCGGACAGGATACGCTTGAAGTGGCTGTCGCCGGTGAAGTCGGCGCGCTGCGACACCGCCAGCTTGTGCCGCAACAGCGACTTGGGCGTCATGATGATCAACGGCTTGCGGAAGTCGCGCAGCAGCTGGCGCCGCAGCGCATGGAAGTAATTGGCCGGCGTGGTGCAGTTGGCGACCTGGATATTGTCGTCGGCGCACAGCTGAAGATAGCGTTCGAGCCGCGCCGAGCTATGCTCCGGTCCCTGCCCTTCGTAGCCGTGCGGGAGCAGCATGACGAGGCCGGAAGCGCGCAACCACTTGGATTCGCCCGACGCGATGAACTGGTCGATGATCGTCTGCGCGCCGTTGGCGAAGTCGCCGAACTGCGCTTCCCACAGCACCAGCGTGCGTGGGTCCGCGATCGAATAGCCATATTCGAAGCCGAGCACGCCGAACTCGGACAGCGGGCTGTCGCGAACCTCGAAGCGGCCTCCCTGGATGGTGCGTAGCGGGATGAACTTCTCGCCGCTCTTCTGGTCGACCCACACCGAATGGCGTTGGCTGAACGTCCCGCGGCCTGAATCCTGACCCGACAGGCGGACGTTGTGACCCTCGGCGACGAGGCTGCCGAACGCCAGCGCCTCGCCGGTCGCCCAGTCGAAGCCCTCGCCCGTGGCGAACATTGCCTTCTTCGCCTCGACGATGCGGGCGAGAGTCTTGTGGATCGTCAGCGTCGGCGGGACGTCGGTCAGCACGGCGCCTACTGCGTCGAACTGCGCGTCGTCGATCGCCGTCTTGGTGTTGCGGCGGCCGAGCACTGGCTCGTCGGGCCGGCCAAAGCCCGTCCAGCGGCCCTCGAACCAGTCGGCCTTGTTGGGCTTGAAGCTGGTCGCCGCTTCGAACTCGCCCTCGAGCAGGGTGGTGAACTGCCGGGTCTTCTCGTCGACCCACGCCTGATCGACGACGCCCTCGTCGATCAGGCGGCGGGCGTAGAGCGTGCTGATCGGCGGATGATCCTTGATCGCGGCGTACATCAGAGGCTGGGTGAAGCTCGGCTCGTCACCCTCGTTGTGGCCGAAGCGGCGGTAGCACCACATGTCGATGACGAGGTCGCGGCCGAAGGTCTGGCGGAACTCGATCGCCAGCTTGCAGCAGAAGGTGACCGCTTCGGGATCGTCGCCATTGACGTGGAGGATCGGTGCCTGGACGGACTTGGCGATGTCGGACGGATAGGGGGAGGAACGGCCGAACTGCGGCGAGGTGGTGAAGCCGATCTGGTTGTTGATGACGAAGTGGATCGTCCCCCCGGTGCCGTAGCCAGGCAGGCCGGAGAAGCCGAAACATTCGGCAATGACGCCCTGACCGGCGAAGGCCGCGTCGCCGTGAAGCAGGATTGGCAGTACGGTCTTGCCATGCTTGTCCTCGCGTACGGTCATTACGGCGCGCGCCTTGCCGAGCACGACGGGGTCGACCGCCTCGAGGTGCGAGGGGTTCGGCAGGAGCGAGAGGTGGACCTTGTTGCCGTCGAACTCGCGGTCCGACGAGGTGCCGAGGTGGTATTTGACGTCGCCGGAGCCGCCGACGTCGGCCGGGTTCGACGATCCGCCCGAGAACTCGCTGAAGATCGCCCGATACGGCTTGCCCATCACGTTCGACAGGACGTTCAGGCGGCCGCGGTGGGCCATGCCCAGGTCGATCTCGGTGATGCCGAGCTGCCCCCCGTACTTGATGATCGATTCCAGCGCGGGAATCGCGCTCTCGCCGCCGTCGAGGCCGAAGCGCTTGGTCCCGACATATTTGCGGGCGAGGAACTTCTCCCACTGCTCGCCGTGGATGACCTTCTCGAGGATGGCGCGCTTGCCATCGACGGTGAAGACGATCTCGGCCTGCTTGCCCTCCATCCGCTCCTGCAGGAAGCGGCGCTCCTCGAGGTCGTTGATGTGCATATATTCGAGGCCGACCGGACCACAGTAATTGGCCTGGAGCACCTCGACGAGCTCGCGCACGCTCGCCTGTTCGAACCCCATCGCGCCGCCGAGCCAGATCTTGCGGTCAAGGTCGGCGTCGGAGAAACCATGGTAAGCCGGAGTGAGGTCGGCGGGCAGCTCGCTGTGCGCGAGGCCGAGCGGGTCGAGCTTCGCGGCAAGATGGCCGCGCACACGATAGGTGCGGATCAGCATCATCGCCCGAATGCTGTCTTCGGCTGCGTGGCGAATGGCGGACTCGTCCGTCGTGCCGGTAGCCGCGACGGCCGCTTTCGCCGCCTTCGTCACCTGCTCGATCGTTGCTTCGGTCGGGTCGAGCCCGGCGTTCACCCCGTCGAGCTCGGCGATCGGCCAGTTCGGCCGGCCCCAGCTCGGGCCGGTGTCGAGCGCGTTATCGAACATCGCGTCCATGGGAAGTCTAACCCTTCAACAGCTCCGAAAGTGTCGTGCCTAGCTCAGATGGGCTTGGCGACACCTTAATTCCAGCCGCTTCCATCGCCGCGATCTTGCTCTCGGCATCACCCTTGCCGCCGGAGACGATCGCGCCGGCATGGCCCATGCGGCGTCCCGGCGGGGCGGTGCGACCGGCGATGAAGCCGACCATCGGCTTCTTGCGGCCGCGCCTGGCCTCGTCCGAAAGGAACTGGGCCGCCTCCTCTTCCGCCGCGCCGCCGATCTCGCCGATCATGATGATCGACTGGGTCGCATCGTCGGCCAGGAACAGTTCGAGCACGTCGATGAAATTGGTACCATTGACCGGATCGCCACCGATGCCGACCGCGGTCGTCTGGCCGAGGCCCTCGTTGGTCGTCTGGAACACCGCTTCATAGGTCAGCGTGCCCGAGCGCGAGACGACCCCGACGC
>CAXSDY010000141.1:0-6507 GCA_964235835.1 uncultured Sphingomonadaceae bacterium
ATTTTCCCGATTGGCGCGACACAGTGGCGGCGTGCGCGGCGGCCGACATCGTCGTCGCCGAGCGACGGCTACCCCGCGCCTGCATCCCGCGCTGGCTCAAGCTCGACGGGCCCGCCCTGCGATCGACAGGAGGGCTCGCGCTGACCTTGGGCGAAATCCCCACGATCGCCACCGTCAACGATCGCCTCGGCGCGCATCCCTGGCGCAGCATCGAGCGCGCTCGGCAGCCATAAGGCCACACTCCCTGAGCTTGGCGTTTCCATCACGAGCGAGCTCGCGTGAATGAACTTGCCTGCTGGCGGCGCCCGCAGCATCATCGACGTATGCAAGTTCTTGGCTGGCGCGCTACCTACGTCATCATAGCTTTTCTCGGAGGCACAATTCCGTCAGTCGCGCTTCCGCAAGGCTTGGCGACAACCCCTCCAAACGGCATCGTCGAGCCGGAACGGCCGCCCGAGGACATCGTCGACAGCCTGGCCTGCTACATGACGAGAGACGCACTGGACCTGTTGGATGTTCTCAGAACTTCCCAAATCACTGCAAAGAAGATCAACGGCCGGATCAAGCGTGTCGACATCAAGCCGCACCAAAGTTTCTTTCTTGATCGAGATCCCTACCTCTATCTCCTCGATCTAGCGACGCGGAAGATCGTCGCCGGGAATAGTACCCCGACCTATCGAGTGACGTATCCGAAAGAAGACAGCATTAATCCCGATTACGTTGATTTACGCCGCGCTCGGGAGAGAGCCGTCGAAACGATCAAGCAAGCGATACTGGACAAGCTTCACCCCGGTTCGACCGCCGCAGCGCGTACGATCAAGCAGTTCCAGGATGAGTTCGACAAAAAATGCACCAGCAACGGCGGGACAAATGCGAACCGCACGCCGTACAGCGAATGGCTCACCAAACGGCGAGAGATCGAGCGACTGCAGCCACACTAAGCGGGCTTGCCAAGCCGGGCTGACGAGCCTTGCGACCCGGAGCCATGCAGGCTGATCAAGTCAATCGGCGTCGGTCACCCACACCGCCAGTTCGCTGCCGGACGGGTCGATGAAGTGGAAGCGGCGCCCGCCCGGGAAGCTGAAGATCGGCCGCGCCACGATCCCACCGGCCTTGGTCACGGCATCGAACGCGGCCTCAAGGTCATCGACCCGGATGACCGGCAGCGGGGCTGACAGGGCGTCGCCCGGCTGGCCGTTGAGCCCGACGTCCACCGTGCCGTGGGACGTCGCGGCATAGTCCGGGCCATAGTCGGTGAACGTCCAGCCGAACGCCTTGGCGTAGAACCCCCGCGTCAGTTCGTGCGCGGTGACGCTTGGCAGTTCGACATAGTCGATGCGCGCGCCGGTTCGGTCCGAACCCACCGGCTCAGTACCGCCGGATCAGGCCGGCGAGCCGGCCCTGGATGGTGACCTGGTCGGGCCGATAGCGCTGCGCCTCGTAGCGGCGGTTGGCGGGGTCGAGGCGGATCATCTGGCCTTCCCGGCGGAAGGTCTTGAGCGTCGCTTCCGCCTGGTCGATCAGCGCCACCACGATCTCGCCGTCCCGCGCTGTGTCGACCCGGCGGATCAGCGCGAAGTCGCCGTCGAGAATCCCTTCCTCCACCATTGAATCGCCCGACACCTCCAATGCGTAATGCTCGCCCGGTCCCAGCAGCGCTGCCGGCACCGAGAAGGCCTCGGTCCCCTGCAGGGCTTCGATCGGCGTACCGGCCGCGATGCGGCCGTGAAGCGGGATCTCGATCGTATCGTTGGCGGCGACACGCAGCGGGACGGGCGGTGCCACCGGCACCGCCGGTTTGCCCAACTCCGGCACCTTGAGCACCTCGAGTGCACGGGCGCGGTTGGGGAGCCGGCGGATGAACTGCCGCTCTTCGAGCGCCGAGATCAGCCGGTGCACGCCCGATTTCGACTTGAGGTCGAGCGCCTCGCGCATCTCGTCGAAGCTCGGGCTGACGCCGGTCTCGCCGAGCCGCGCCTGGATGAAATGGAGCAGTTCATGCTGCTTCGCGGTGAGCATCGTGGCCACACTCCGTCGCGTTCCCCCGGAAGCGCCCAGCCGCTGCCAAACAGGAACAGAGAGAGAACGTGTAGGCAACGGCCGGTCTGGCGTCAAGCGGCGATGCGCGCGTCGTCGAGGAAAGCCGCGAGCAGCACGCGCCCGCCTTCGCTCGCTACGCTTTCGGGGTGGAACTGCACGCCGTGCGCCGGCGCGTGCCGGTGGCGCAGACCCATCACAACCCCGTCCTCGCTCCACGCGTTCGGGCGCAGCGCCGACGGGACGCTCGCCACGGCCAGCGAGTGATAGCGTGTCGCTCCGATCGGCGAGGGCAAAGCGGCGAACAACCCGGTTCCATCGTGCCGCACCTGCGCCACCTTGCCGTGCACCGGCGCGACCCGCTCGACGGTGCCGCCGCAGGCGAGCGCGATTGCCTGGTGGCCAAGGCAGACGCCGAGCAGCGGCAACCGCGCCTCGATGCATGCCGCGGCGAGCGCGACCGACCCTCCTGCCGCTTGCGGATGCCCCGGCCCGGGCGAGATCACCGCTCCGTCAAACCCGCCGCCGAGCAGTTGCCCGGCGGTGATCGCATCGCTTCGCTCGACCGCTACCGTGGCGCCGAGCGAGACCAGATAGTCGACCAGCATGAAGGTGAAGCTGTCGACGTTGTCGATCATCAGCAGCCGCGGTGTCCGAACGCGGCGTGCCAAGGTCATCGGGCGCGGCTCACTCGGCCGCGCTGGTGGCCGTCAACCGCTGCCGGGCCGCCGCGATCGCCGTCTCGTTGCGCGTCACGCCGACCTTCGCCGTCACCGCAGCCAGGAATTGGCGCGCATATTCCTCCGAAGCTCCGGTCTGGAACTGTGATTGCAGCCGGGCGATGAGGGTCGGCTGGGCCAGCGCGCTTCCGGGCACGACCTTCGTCACGCGGACGATGGCGAAGCCCTGCGCGGCGGGCGCCGCCACCATGCGGCTTTTGCCCGGGGTCAGCGAGAACAGCATCCGCATCGCATCAGCGATCGCCGGCGGCGCCTGCTCCAGCTCGATCCGCCGCGCAGTGACCGGGCGGGGAGCGGGGAGGGGCACCCCCGCCGCGGCCATCGCCTGAGCCAAGGACGCGCCGGCGCTCGCCCGCGCCGCAATTGCACTCGCGGCCGTCCGTGCCCGCGCCGCCGCCTGCTGCGTGATCCAGTCATTGGCGACCCGCGCCTGGATACTTGCGAGCGGGGCGGGCGACGCCGGCACTTCGCGGCCCAGCGCGACAAGCGCGAACCCGGCGTCGCCCGGCAACGTCTCGATCACCGGCGAATCCTGGCCGCTCAGCTCGAACCCGGACTTGAGCGCCCCGGCGAGGTCGGGCGTGAGCTTGAACGAAGGATCGCTGATCGACCCGCCTTGCGCGGTCAGCAGCGGCGTCTCGGTCGCCGACAGGCGGTTCTTGGCCACCGCCTCGGTGAAGCTCTGGCCGCCGTCGATCGCGTCCTGCACCCGGTTGACGAGGTCGGACAGCGCCGTCTTGCGCTTGTCGGCGGTGAGCTTCGCCGCGATCTCGGGGCGCGCCGCGGCGAGCGTCTTGCCCGGGTCGCCGGTGATGCTGTCGACGCGGATGACGTGCCAGCCGAGGTCGGACTGGATGGGCCCGATGATCGACCCCACCTTGACCGCGCCATCGAACGCCGCGGCGGCGACCTTGTCGCTGGCGAGGTCGCTGAACTCGGCGCGGGTCTGCGGACCGACGGCGATGTCCTGCGCCCCCAGGCCGGCGGGCTGCACGGCGGCAACGAACGGCCCGCCGGCACGGGCGCGCGCGGCGATGCCCGCCGCCACCTTTGGATCGGCGACGACCGCCTGGCTGATCGAGCGCGTCTCCTTGGCGGCGTAAGCGGCCTGATTGGCCTTGTAGTAGGCTGCGATCTCCTGGTCGGTCGGGGGCGCGGGTGCTGCCTCCCCCGCGCCGAAGCGCGCGATGCGCAGGCTGCGCTGCTCGGGAACCGTGTAGCGCGCCTTGTTCGCCGCGTAGAACGCCGCGAGCTGCGCCGGCGTCGGTTTCAGTCCGGACGCGAACGGCGCAACCGGAACCAGCGCCAGCTCGCCCTCGCGCTGCTCCATCAGCATCGTCGCATAAGGCGCGGCCAGCCCGACCGACAGCCGCGCGTTGGCCGCGGCGGGCGCGAGCAGCAGGCGCTGCATCACCGAAGCCGACAGCAGCCGCCGCACCTCGGCATCGGTCAGCCGCTGCTTGTCGAGGAACGCCTGATAGGACGCGTCCGACACCCGGCCATCCAGGCCGCGCGCGCCGGGAATGGCGGCGATCTGTGCATCGAGCAGCCGCTTCGACAGCACGAACCCGTTGTCGTCGCCGAACGCGCTCAGCGCCTGCGCCTGGACCAGCGAAGCGAGCAGGGGCTCGAACTCGCCCGCGACATCCGGAAGGGTCGCACCCGCGTTCTGCTGGCGCGCGCGCTGCAGCACCTGTTCCATTCCCTGGGTCACGTCGCGGTCGCTGACCTCGCGTCCGCCGACCTTGGCCAGCGTCGTGCTGCCAAGTCCGAAATTGCCGTTCTTCATCGAGCTGATGTCACCAAGCGCGAAGCTGGCGAGGATCGCGACGCCGAGCGCGGCGAGGATGCCGGTGCCGGTCTTGGACTTGGAGAATGTGCGGAAACGGTCGAGCATGGAACCTCGGGCTGCGGCGGAGCGGACCCTTTACGAGGCCGCGGCCTCCCCCACAATGCCGGCTTGCGCCGGGCCTGCCTCAAGCGGCCTCGCCTTGACCCGGCGGCTTTGCTAGCGCGCCGCCAACACAGGGGGACCACCATGCCGAACCGCAAGCTCGTCGCCGGCAACTGGAAGATGCACGGCACCGCGGCGAGCATCGCCGAGATCGTCCGCATCGCCGCGGCGACCCCACCGGGCATCGACGTCGCCCTGTGCCTGCCCGCGACCCTGATTGAGCGGGCCGCGCGCGCGGTGCCCGGCTTCGCGATCGGCGCGCAGGACGTCCACGCCGAGCCCCACGGCGCCTTCACCGGCGACGTTTGCGCGGCCCAGTTGCACGATGCCGGTGCCACCATCGTCATCGTCGGGCACAGCGAGCGCCGCGACGCGCATCGCGAAGAGAATGCCGTGGTGCGCGGCAAGGCCGCCGCCGCGCTCGCCGCCGGACTGCGCGTGATCCTGTGTGTCGGCGAAAGCCTTGAGGTTCGCGAGGTCGGCGCTGCGGTGGCGACCGTCGCCGGCCAGCTCGACGCCTCGCTGCCGCCCGCCCTCGTGGAAGCGGTTGCCTACGAACCGATCTGGGCGATTGGTACCGGCCGCATCCCCTCCCTCGACGACATCGGCGAGATGCACGCCGCGCTTCGGGAAAGACTGGTGGCAGCCTACGGCGACGCCGGTCGCACGGTGCGCCTGCTCTACGGCGGCTCGGTCAAACCTGCCAACGCCGCCGGCATCTTCGCCGTGCCCGACGTGGACGGCGCGCTGGTCGGCGGGGCGAGCCTGACCGCGGCCGATTTCCTGCCGATCGTGGAAGCCGCAGCGGAAGGCTGAGAGCGCGCTGTTGCAGCAGGCACACAGGTGTCGCCTGATCGTCGCCCCAGCGCTTTACATCCCGCTTACCCTGATCCACCAAACGGTTACGGCAACCGGCGGCCTGCGCAGCGTCAGATAGTGATGCGCGCACATCGATAGGGGAACTCACATGCAATCTTCCGTGCACTCGACGCTCGCGCATCTTCGCCGCGGGGTCGCACCGCTCGCGCTCGCCATCTGCTTCGTTGCGCAGCCCGCCGTCGCCCAGGACGCGACCCAGCCCGCCGGCCAGAACGCCGGCGCCAACCAATCGAGCGGGCCGCAAACCCCGGCTGCGGTCGACATCGAGCAGCAGAAGGCCAACCCGGCCACGGCCGAAGGCGCGAGCCAGCCTGGCCAGAGCGAGGATATCGTCGTCACCGGCTCGCTGCTGCGCCGGACGGACACGGAAACGCCGTCGCCAGTGACCGTGCTCACCGCCGACACGCTCGCCAAGGCGGGCATCACCACCATCGCCGATGCGGTCCGCTCCATCTCGGCCGACAGCGCCGGCTCGATCGGCACCGGCTTCCAGACCGGCTTCAGCGCGGGCGGCTCGGCCGTCTCGCTGCGCGGCCTCGGCGTCTCCTCGACGCTGGTTCTCGTGGACGGGCTGCGCTCGGCCAACTTCCCGATCAACGACGACGGCCACAACGCCTACGTCGACCTGAACTCGATCCCGTTCAGCCTCGTCGACCGGGTCGAAGTGCTGAAGGACGGCGCTTCGTCGACCTATGGCGCCGACGCGATCGGCGGCGTGGTCAACCTCATCCTCAAGAAGCAGTTCACGGGTATCCAGGGCCTCGTGGAGGGCGGCGCCGCCGAGCAGGGCGACGCCTACCGCTACCGCGCCAACCTCACCGCCGGCATCGGCGACTATGCCAACCGCGGCTGGAACTTCTACGTCAACGGCGAATACCAGAAGGACGGCCGCGTCTC
>CAXSDY010000142.1:0-6438 GCA_964235835.1 uncultured Sphingomonadaceae bacterium
CCGGCGCGCGCCCAAGCCAGGAAACGTCAGTTGGGGTGGTTGCGCGGCGACTCTTCTGGAAAGGATCCGCTCGCCTATGGATCCAGGGATCCAACCCCGGAGGTCGACCTGATGCTCTGGGACGGCGAACTCAACTCTCCTGACGATGCGCCTGCTCCTTGATACGCACGCCTTGATCCTTGGCCGCGCAGGAACCGGAGTTGCTGCCGATGCTCGCTCGAATTTCACTCGAGGACGAGCGAAACACCATCTATGCGTCGGCTGGATCGGCGATGGAGATCGCAACCAAGTACAGACTCGACAAGCTTGAAGTGCCCCCCCCTCTCTCGCGGAACCTCTGTCGAAGAAGGAACGAGTCAGGGCTTCGTCATCCTCCCGCTCCACGCCCATCACGCGCGTGGCGGCCTCATGTCCATACCGCACCCGGACCCATTCGATCGCCTGCTGATTGCGCAAGCCTATGTGGAAGGTATGCTGTTAGTGTCGAGCGAGGAACTGTTCGTTCGTGGCACTTGCCTCGGTTATGGTCGACGCCACTATTCAAGGAACCATCATGACCACCGACACACTGACCAAGGGCTGGACCCGCGACCAGATGGCCGCCCGCGCCGCGCGAGAGCTGAAGGACGGCTATTACGTCAACCTCGGCATCGGCATCCCGACGCTCGTCGCTAACAACATCCCCGCAGGAATGACCGTGACCCTGCAGTCGGAGAACGGCATGCTCGGCATCGGCCCGTTCCCCTACGAGGACGAGGTCGACCCCGACCTGATTAACGCCGGCAAGCAGACGATCAGCGAGCTCCCGTCGTCATCCTATTTCTCCTCGGCCGACAGCTTCGCGATGATTCGCGGCGGGCACATCGACCTGACCGTGCTCGGCGCGATGGAGGTTTCCGAACGCGGCGACATCGCCAACTGGATGATCCCGGGCAAGATGATCAAGGGCATGGGCGGCGCCATGGACCTCGTCGCCGGCGTGAAGCGGATCATCGTCGTCATGGAGCATACGTCCAAGGACGGCAGCCCCAAGTTCATTCCGGCCTGCACGCTGCCGCTTACCGGCAAGAACGTCGTTGACATGGTCGTGACCGACCTGGCGGTGTTCGAGCGGCCCGACCATTCGCGCCCCTTCAAGCTGGTCGAGACTGCGCCGGGAGTGACGCCGGACGAGGTCCGCGCCAAGACGACCGCCAGCTACGAGGGCTGACGCTCCGCGGTGCGCTGCGGGCTGCCGTGCACGCCGAACCCGTCACGATTGTAGAAATCGTCACGGAAGGCGATCTGCCCGTCCTCGGGCGCGGCGGTCAGATAGGTGACGTAGACGGGCACCGGCGCGGGCAGCGGCACCTTCTGCTCGGGCCTGGTCGAAGTTGTCGCTACCGTCCTGCCGAACAGCCATTTCGCCAGCCGCTTGGCGTCCTGCAGGCGGATGCAGCCGCCGCTCTTCTGCCGAGCGGGCTCGGCGAACAGGCTCTTGTTGTCGGTGTCGTGCAGGTAAATGCCGAGTTCGTTGGGGAACATGAACTTGATCCGGCCCATGCTGTTCTCGGGCCCGGGCAGCTGGCGCATGCGGATGTCGGGCATCTTGCCCGCCGCCACCGCCTGCCAATCGATCTTGCGCGGGTCCATCGGCTTGGCCTTGTCGGTCCAATCGCTCAGCACCTGGTACTTCGCGCTGGTCAGATATTTGATCCCGTCTGTGACGACATGCGGCGCCAGGCGGGTGGCGGCGAGATCGGGCGGGACGTTCCAATAGGGATTGAGGATCGCATAGCGGATCATGCCGGCCATCATCGGCGTCTGGTTGTCCAGCCGCCCGACGATCACCTTCATGCTGTCCTTCACGTCGCCGTTCTCGATCATGTAGAGGCGGGCCGCCGCGGCATCGACCAGCACGTAACGCGCGCCCTGCAGCGCGCCGGGCAAGGCGCGCGCCCGCTCCAGATTGACCCGCAACACCTTGGCCATCCGCGGATCCTGCGGGCGGATCATCGCCGCGCGCAACGCCGCATACGCCGGACTCATCCACGGCAAGCGACCGAGCCAGTCGTCCAGTGAGGGCGCCTTGGCGGCATCGTTGAGCAGCAGGCCCGCGCTGGGCAATGTCGGATAGGCCGCGTTGTCGGCGAACATCATCTCGTTGTTGCGCACCCGGCGCATGTCCCGAGCATAGGCGACCAGCGTCTGCGACAGCAGGAAGTCGGCCCTGGCGAGATCGCGCGGATTGCCACCGAACGCGCTGCGCACCGCCCCCTCCAGGTTGCGCACGCGATACGCGTTGGGATCGAGGCCATCGATCCGCGCATCCCGGACCAGATCGATCAGCTGCTGCGCTTCGGGTCGGAGTTGTCCATCGGCGACCCACAACGGCTCGGGATGATAGCGTTGCCACGCAGTCACGTCGGCCTGCGCGCTCTGGTAGCTTGGTGCCACGCGCGCAGCCGAAGCGGGCGAAACCGCCAGGCTGAAGGCCAGCGGCCAGGCGAGCACGGCTAGTCCGGCACGCCGCCGCCGCCCGGGAAGGGCCGGCCGCGCCGAACATCTACGCATACTGGTCGATCCTCGTCAGCCGCGCTCGCCCCGAGCTGGGGCCGACCCCGGGGCTGCCGTCGGCGCTGGCATGGTCGCGGGCGCCGACGACGCCGGCATCCCGGTGCTTCCGCCCTGCGGCATCGCCGCCCCTGCTGCACCCGGCGCGACCAGTCGGAGCGCCGGGTCGTAACCGGGCGGCGTTCCGGGATAATAGCTTCCGTTCTGAACGTAGCCGTCGACCGCGCCATCGTTGTTCTGGTCCGCCCAGACCGCGTTGGAGAGACCGCCGATCGCCGCGCCGACCAGCGCACCGTCCGCGACGCTGACGCCCGGGACGATCGTAGCGAGCGCCGCGCCGCCGCTCGCAGCCGCGCCGGTTCCCGCGTCGCCAAGCGCGTTGTTCACGCGCGATGTCGCGCAGGCGCCAAGACCTATCGTTCCGGCAAGCATCGCAACGATCACGACCTTGTGCATCTTCTTCTCCCCTGCCCTCGGATCGCGGTTCGACCCACGTTCCTTGCGATAGCAGCGCGCAATGGCGGTTCAATGCTTGCTAATCACGGGAATGTAACGAGGTCATTCGGGGTTCGTTCCGATGGCTCCGCGCTGTGCCGTGGCCGTACGCCGGGTCGGTCTCGGCGCAGCCTTGTCCGCCGCAGGCACCCTGCTACGATCGGGCTCGGGGGAGAGCGGATGGCGAGCATAGGTTTGGACGACGGCACCGCTCCGGGCAGCCGCAAGGCAAGCAGTTGGGCGCTGCTGACGAGCCTCCTCGCTATGCTCGTGGTGCTGAACTATGCCGACCGCGGCGCGATCGCAATCGCCGCGCCCAAGCTTAAGGACGAGCTCCACCTCACCGCGCTCGGCTTCGGCGTCGCGGTTTCAGCCTTCGCCTGGATCTACGCGCCCGCGCAGTTCGCCGTCGGCTGGCTCAGCGACCGGCTGTGCGTCTACCGGCTTATCGCGCTCGGCCTGGCGCTGTGGGCGGCAAGCACCATGATGACCGCCGCGGCGAGCGGCCTCGGCCTGCTCATCGGTTGTCGCCTGGCGCTCGGGCTGGGCGAGGGCGTCGCTTTTCCGGCGGCCTCGAAGATCATCGCGCGCCATGCGCCCGCCGCTCGCCGCGGTATCGCCAACGGGGCGCTCGCCTCGGCGCTGGCGCTCGGCCCGGCGCTCGGCACGCTCGCGGGCGGCATGATCCTCGCCGTGTACGGCTGGCGGATGATCTTCCTCGTGTTCGGCGGGATCACGCTGCTGTGGCTGCTGCCATGGTATTTCGCGTCGCGGCCGCACTGGCGCACGCGCCCGACCGGGCGCGAGCAGACCGTGCCGATGCGCGCGGTGCTGCGCCGGCCGACGCTGTGGTCGATGGGCTTCGGGCACTTTTGCAATACGTACAGCTTCTTCTTCCTGCTCGCCTGGCTGCCGCTCTACCTCGTCAAGGAGCGCCACCTGTCCATCCTGCTGATGACCGGCCTCACGACCAGCGTCTACCTGGTGCAGGCCGCCGGCGCCCTGTTCTTCGGTTGGCTCTCCGACCGGATGGTGGCCGCGGGCCGCGACGAGGGCCAGGTGCGCAAGGCGTTCATGGCGCTATGCCTTGCGAACACGGCAGTGTGCGTGCTGGGCGTCGCAATGGCGAATTCCACCTTCGCGATCGCCGTCTGGCTGATCCTCGCGGGCGCCGGCGCCGGCCCGGGCGGGACCAACTGCTACGCCATTGCGCAGGTGTTCGCCGGCCCGCGGGCATCCGGTAGCTGGGTTGGCGCGATGAACGGCCTCGGCAATTCGTCGGGGATCGTCGGCCCGCTGATGACCGGCGCAATCGTCGACCGGACCGGCAGCTACCTCGCGGCCTTCCTGCTCGCGGCCACGATCTCGACCATCGGCGCGCTGTGGTGGTGGTTCGCCATCCCCCGCGTCCGGCCCATCGCCGAGTTCGCCTAGGTTCCGTCGGCGCTGCGTCCTGCTATAGGCGGTCGCGCGATGCGTGCGACGATCCGGGTCAGGCAGGGGCGATGAGCGGGCTCGACCCGCACCTGCTGCTGCGCGGTTACGCCGCCGGCATTTTCCCAATGGCCGACAGCCGTGATGCGGGCGACGTGTTCTGGGTCGAGCCGCGGGTCCGAGCCGTGCTGCCGATCGAGGCGTTCCACCTATCCCGCTCGCTCGCCCGCCGGCTGCGCTCCGAGCGCTTCCGGGTGACGCTTGACACCGCGTTCCGGGACGTCGTGCTAAGCTGTGCCGCGCGCGACGAGACGTGGATCAACGACAGCATCGAGCGCGCCACGCTCGGCCTCCACGCGGCCGGCCACGCCCATTCCGTCGAGGTCTGGAACGGCGACGCGCTGGTCGGCGGGCTCTATGGCGTCAAGCTCGGCGGCGCGTTCTTCGGTGAAAGCATGTTCAGCCGCGAAAGCGACGCGTCGAAGGTCGCGCTCGCCTGGCTCGTCGCACGCCTCAAGGTCGGCGGCTACTCGCTCCTCGACTGCCAGTTCATCACCGGCCACCTCGCCTCGCTCGGCGCCCGGACCGTGCCACGCGATGCCTACGTCGCATTGCTCGGTGCGGCGCTCGGAGCGGGAGCCGGCTCGGGGGCGACCGGACCCGGATCGGCCGCCGCCTCGGCTGAGGGTGGCGCGCCCGACTTCTTCGCGCTTGACCGCCTGCTCGCCGGGCGCGCCGCGCCGCCGCTCGCCGAAGGCTTCGCGGCCGGCTCCGCAGCCGGCGCTCCAGGCCAGCTCATCGTGCAGCTCTTGGGCCAGACATCGTAGACCGGATGCTCGACGGCGTTGAGCGAGGGTGATTCCTTGTAGAGCCAGCCGGAGAAGACGCGGTTCCATTGGCCGCTCGTCTGCTCGACGTCGAGCTGGACGAACGCGCCGGTCGTCGGCGGCGACTCCCACGGCGCGGTTGTCTCGCATGCCTTCAGCCGCACGATCGCGTCGCGCACGCGCAGCGCCTGCCCCGGCTTCATCGTCAGGTTGCGCACGATCCCGTTGCGCTTGTTGAGCAGGCCGATGACCGCCACCCGACCGGCCATCGGCGTCTCGCCGACATTCTGTGGCGGCGGCCCGCGGACCGCTCCCGCAGCCGGCCCGCCGGACGGCGCCTGCTGCTTTGCGCCGCGATCGCAGCCCGACGCGAGCAGCGCGCCGACCAGCAGGAGACCCGTCGCAGCGCGCACGCTCAGTCGGGCTTCCACGCCTGATAGTCGCCGGTCGCGGCGGGGCGGACGCCGTGACCGCCGAGCGAACCGCCCGGCTTGAACGCCGCGAACGTGCCGGTCTGGTTGGCCGTGAACGGCTGTTCGTAAGGCCGCCGCTCGGGCAGGGCCTTGTCGGGCAGCTCGTCGATCGTGCCCTTCAGCCAGCCTTGCCAGGCCGGCGGCACGCGGCTGCCGTCGTTGCTTCCGGCGTACACGACCCAGCGCCGGGCCGGGTCCTTGCGGTGCTGGTAATAGACGTTGCCGGCCTCGTCGCGCCCGACCTCGCCGCCGTGGCGGCGGGTGAACAGCGAGGTGCCGAAGGTCGCGCCGCTCCACCAGCTGGGCGAGAAGAATTGGCCGATCAGTCCCATGCGCGGCCTTTGCCGTGTTCGCCCGCGCGACGCAACCAAGCCAAGCTCGCCGACCGAGCAGGACGGACGATCGAGCGGCGCCTCAGCGCTTCCACGTCACCTTGTCGCCGGCGTGGATGCCGAGCTGCGCCGCCCGGCCGCCGGCGATCTCGAGCACGGTCAGGACCGGCCCCTCGGACGGCACGATCGCCAGGCTCTGCGGGACAGCGTCCGCCGCCACGTTGGCAATGCGCCCGTCAGCGCGGATGAAGATGATGTCGAGCGGGATCAGCGTGTTCTTCATCCAGAACGTCGCCTGCTGCGGGTGCGGGAACGGGAAGATCA
>CAXSDY010000143.1:0-6434 GCA_964235835.1 uncultured Sphingomonadaceae bacterium
CGGAACAGATTCTGGTTGGGGATGACGATCAGCGTGTCGACGTGCTTCTGCAGCTCCTCGATGCCGGCATCGGCCGCGCGGCCGCGGCGCGAGCCCTCGAACGCGAACGGCTTGGTCACGACGCCGACGGTCAGGATGCCCCGGTCGCGCGCCGCCTTGGCGATGACCGGCGCGGCGCCGGTGCCGGTGCCGCCGCCCATGCCCGCGGCGATGAAGCACATGTGCGCCCCGTCGAGCGCGCGCTCGAGGTCGCCGATCGTCTCCTCGGCCGCGGCACGCCCGATCTCGGGACGCGAGCCGGCGCCGAGGCCCTGCGTGATCTTGGGGCCAAGCTGGATGCGGCGATCGGCGAGGCTGTTGTTGAGCGCCTGCGCGTCGGTGTTGCAGACCAGGAAGTCAACGCCCTGCACGTCCTCGCGGATCATGTTGGCGATGGCGTTGCCGCCGGCCCCACCGACACCGATGACGCTGATCCGGGGACGAAGTTCGTCGACTTCGGGCCGAATGAAATCGATGCTCATGAGACTATTCCCCCACTGATCAAGGCGCTGAACTCCGGAGCGGAATCTTGCACCATGCGAGTCCGGACCCCAAGCGAAAAATGGCCGCTGCGGCGAAAAAGGTAAGCGCGCGATTCATATTGGCACACAGGCGAGTCCTGCGGGGCTCAATAGCCGCGTTTCAGGGCGCTGATGAGCTTGCCGACGACGCCGCTGGACTGTTTGACCGGGCGCACCATGCCGATGTCGCGGATGTCGCCACTGCCGCTCGCGGCGAGGTTGGCAAGGCCGACGAGGGTGGCGAACGCAGGGCCGCCGTGGGCTTCGGGCAAGCCGGGGATCGCGCGCGGCCGCCCGACCCGCACCGCGCGGCCCAGCACGCCCTGCATGTAGTCGGCGATGTTCTTCAGCTCCGCCCCGCCGCCGGTCAGCACTACCTGGCGCGCCACCGGTCCGGTGAACCCGAGCGCCTTGAGGCACGCGTCGACCTCGCCGGTCATGGCTTCGATGCGGGCGCGGATTACAGACATCAGCTGCGCCCGCGTAATTCGGGACGGGTCGGCGCCTTCCTCCGCGCCGATGCGGTTCGCCTCGATCATTTCATGATTGTCGCGCGGGCTGGTCATCGCCGATCCGTAGAACGCCTTGAGCCGCTCGGCGTCGCGGCGCTGGATGCCGAACGCCGCGGCGATGTCGTCGGTGATGTCGCTCGCGCCGAGCGGGATCGAGCGCAGGCCCACCAGCATGCCGCCGAAGTGCACCGACACATTGGTCACGCCGGCGCCCAGCTCGACCAGCGCCACACCGATGTCGCGCTCTTCCTCGGTCAGGCAGGCCAGCGCGGCCGCGATCGGCGAGGCGACGATCGCGTTGACGCCGAGGTGGGCCGATCGAATGACGAAATCGACGTTCTTGAGCGGCGCCGCGTCGGCCGCGACGACGTGGATGTCGACGCCGAGCCGATCGGCGTAGAGGCCAATCGGCTGCTTGACGCCCTGGTTTCGATCGATCGTGAACAGCGCAGGGTGGGCGTGGAGCACGACCTGCCCGGTGCGATTGATGGCGTTGCGCCCGGCCTGGAGCAGCTGGTTGATGTCGGCCTGTTCGACCTGATGGCCGCCGAGCTGGACCTCGACGTTGGCCAGGTCGCTGACCAGC
Source organism: uncultured Sphingomonadaceae bacterium (assembly GCA_964235835.1). Taxonomy (GTDB): domain Bacteria; phylum Pseudomonadota; class Alphaproteobacteria; order Sphingomonadales; family Sphingomonadaceae; genus Sphingomicrobium. The sequence continues at coordinate 1,659 of CAXSDY010000143.1, forward strand.
GCGTCGGCGCCGAAGCTGGCCCACACGTCGTCGACAGTCACGCCCGACATGCGCTCGGCGAGCTCGACCGCCTCGCGGATCGCGACTTCGCTCGCCTCCATGTCGGTGATGTAGCCGCGCTTGACCCCACGGCTTTCGCGCTGGCCGGTGCCGAGCACGCGCAGGCGGCCGTCGCGGTCGTGCGCCACGATGATCGCGCTGACCTTCGACGAGCCGATGTCGAGCGCGCTGAACACGGGCTGGTCACCGTTCGCCGCCATGCCTAGTCCTTGGTCGAGGCGGCGGACGGCGCGGCGGCCTGGTTCGGCGCGGCAGCCTCGGGCGGAGCGATGGCCTCGCCGGGTGCACGCGGCAGGCGGACGGTCATCTTGCCCGGCAGGCGCAGGTCGAAGCGCTTGAGGCCGCGGCCGAGCAGGCCCGCGGACTTGTCGAGCTTGGCGAACTTCGCCAGCGCGTCGCGCGCAGCGGCCTCGCCTTCCGGCAGGACCAGCGTCTCGCCCGATTGGAACGAGAGGTCCCAGCGGCGCTGTCCGACCCAACTCGCGGCGGCAAGCTGTGGCTTCAAGGTGGGCACATTGGCGAGCAGCCGGTCGAGGGCTCCCGCCTGGCCGTTCGCGCCGGGGCCGATCAGCAGCGGCAGGTCGGGCATCTGCGACACCGGCACCCGGTCGAGCACGACGCCGTCCCGATCGACGAGGGAGAGCTGCTCGCGGTTCTGCCACAGCGCGGCGGGAGTGCGCTCGACGATGTCGATCACCAGCCCGTCGGGTAGCCGGCGCGAGACGCGCGCGTCCTTGACCCACCCGAAGCGCAGCAAGCGGTCGCGGATCGCGTCGAGGTCGACCAGGGCCTGGGCCGGGCGCCCGCCGACCGATCCGGCTTCCGCGGCGCGGTGCAGTTCCTCGTTGATCACGGCGTCGACCGGCGCCCGCTTCATGCGGTTCAGGCCGACGATCTGGTAGCCGTCGACCGCGAAGCCGAGCTGCCCGAGGCCGCTGGCGAGCGCATTGCCAGCCTTGGCCGGAAGGTCGAGCGCGACGATGACGACCGCCGCGATGGCCAGCAGGAACAGGGCGAAAGCCCGCCGGGCGAGCTTGTTCGCCTGCGCGCGGCTGACCGGAACGCGCGATGCGGGTCCTTTGGAGACCGTCACCTTGGTCGGTTTGCGCGCGCGGCTCGGCGCGCGGCGGGCGGCGGCGCTGCTCATGCGAGCGCCTCGGCGATCAGCCGCTCGACCAGCTCGCCATAGGAGATGCCGCGCTGCCGCGCCTGTTCCGGCACCAGGCTCAGCGGAGTCATGCCGGGCTGGGTGTTGACCTCTAGCAGGAAGATGCCCGCCTCTCCCTGTTCGTCGTCCCAGCGGAAGTCCGAGCGCGACGCACCCTTGCAGCCGAGCAGACGATGCGCGTCCGCCGCCATGCGCATCATCGCCTCGGCGATGTCGGCGGGCAGCTCGGCGGGGCAGACATGCTCGGTCACGCCGTCGGTGTATTTGGCTTCGAAGTCGTAGAAGTCGTTGTGCGGCTTCAATTCGGTGACGCACAACGGTTCATTGGCGAGTACCGCTACGGTCAGTTCCTTGCCGCGCACGAACGGTTCGGCGAGCAGGCCGTCGAACTCCTGCCACGGTCCCGGCGTCTCGCGGCCGATCGGATGGCCGATGTTGCCGCCTTCCGTGACGATCGCGACGCCAACCGACGAGCCCTCGTTGACCGGCTTGAGCACATACGGCCGCGGGATGGGGTCGGCGGCGTAGAGGCTGGCGCTATCCACCATCGTGCCGGCGGGCATGCGGATGCCATGGGGCACCAGCACCGCCTTGGTCAGTTCCTTGTCGATCGCGATCGCCGAGGTCGTGCAGCCCGAGTGGGTGTAGGGCAGGCCCATGAGGTCGAGCAGGCCCTGCACCGTGCCGTCCTCGCCGGGCGTTCCGTGGAGCGCGTTGAAGACGACGTGGGGCTCGAGATCGGCGAGGCGCACGGCGACTTCCCGGTCCATGTCGAGTTCGGTCACGCGCGTGAAGCCGCGCTCGCGCAGCGCCGCGGCCACGCCGGCGCCGCTCATCAGCGACACCGGGCGCTCGGCCGACCAGCCGCCCATCAGCACGACGATATGGAGATTCCGGTCGACGCTCACCCTATTCCCACCCGCTGGATTTCCCACTCGAGGCCGACGCCACTGTGCGCGCGGACGCGGCGTCGAACCTCCTCGCCGAGCCCCTCGATCTCGGCGCTAGTCGCGTTACCGAGGTTGAGGAGGAAGTTGCAATGCTTCTCCGACACTTGGGCATTGCCGATGGTCAGCCCGCGGCAACCCGCCTCGTCGATGAGGCGCCACGCCTTGTCGCCCGGCGGGTTCTTGAAGGTCGATCCGCCGGTGCGGCTGCGCAGCGGCTGCGAGGCTTCGCGCGCGGCGGCGATACGGTCCATCTCGGCCTGGATTGCGGCGGGATCGGCAGGGTGGCCGCGGAACGTGGCGGAGACGACGATCGCCTGCTCGGGCAGTTCGCTATGGCGATAGGTGTAGCGCAGGTCGTCCGTGCCGAGCGTGACCTGCTCGCCCGAGCGGAGCACGACCCGGCAGTCGACGAGCACGTCGCGAACCTCGCGGCCATAGGCGCCGCCGTTCATGCGGACGAAGCCGCCGACCGTGCCCGGGATCGAGCGCAGGAACTCGAGCCCGCCGATGCCCGCATCGCGTGCGGTCGAGGAGACGAGGATGCCCGACGCGCCGCCGCCGCAGCGAAGTTGGTGCTCACCCAGAGCCTCGACCCTGGCGAGCGATTTGCCGGGGCGCACAACGACGCCCGGGAAACCACCGTCCCGAACGATCAGGTTGGACCCGAGGCCGAGGCCCAAGACCGGCACGGCGGGGTCGAGCTCGCGCAGGAACCGGGCAAGATCGTCGGCGCTGGCGGGCTCGAACAGGGTCCGCGCCGGGCCGCCGGCCTTGAACCAGACGAGTGGCGCGAGCGGCGCGTTCGGGGTGAGCTTTCCGCGGGGCTCCCGTTCGGAGGCGGACGTTGCGGGAAGGACCTGTACGCTCACGCAGCAGCGCCTTTGCTCGCAAGCGGCTGGGGAGATTTCGCCGCCCTCGCCGCGCACACGCCGTCTCCAAGCGCCGCCGCCCACTTGGTGATGTCGCCCGCCCCCATGCAGATGACGAGGTCGCCCGGCGCCGCCAGGTCGCGCAGACCGTCGCACAGGTCGTCGAGATCGGTGACGGTCCGCACCATGCGGTGCCCGTGCGCGCGCACGCCCTCCGCAAGCGCCGCCGCATCGATCCCCTCGATCGGCTGCTCGCCCGCGGCATAGACCGGGGTGACGAACACCACGTCGGCCTCGTTGAAGGCGTTCTGGAAGTCCTCCATCAGGTCGCGCAACCGGGTGAAGCGGTGCGGCTGGACCACGCCGATCACGCGCCCCTGCGTCGCCTCGCGGGCAGCCGACAGCACGGCGCGGATCTCGACCGGATGATGGGCGTAGTCGTCGACGATCACCGTGCCGTCGACATTGCCGACGCGGGTGAAGCGGCGCTTGACCCCTTCGAAGCGGGACAGGCCGCCGGCGATCGTCGCATCGTTCATGCCGAGTTCGACACCGACCGCGACGGCCGCGAGGGCGTTCTGGACATTGTGGCGGCCGGGCATGGGCACGTGGATCGGGCCGATTGTCCGCCGCGTGCCGTCGCGCTGCAGCAGGATCGCGTCGAACCGCGTGCCATCGGCGCCGGTGACGACATTGTCCGCCCGCAGGTCGGCCAGCGCCGAGAAGCCGTAGGTCACGACGCGCCGGTCGCGGATCCGGCTGAGGATGTTCTGCACCTCGGGATGGTCGACGCACAGGATGGCAAGCCCATAGAAGGGCACGTTTTCGATGAACTCGACGAAGCTGTCCTTGACCGCGTCGAAGCTGCCGTAATGGTCGAGGTGCTCGGGATCGATGTTGGTGACGACGGCGATCGTCCCGTCGAGGCGCAGGAAGCTGCCGTCGCTCTCGTCGGCCTCGACCACCATCCAGTCGGACTTGCCGAGCCGGGCGTTGGAGCCATAGGCGTTGATCACGCCGCCGTTGATGACGGTCGGGTCGATCCCGCCGGCATCGAGCATCGCCGCGATCATCGAGGTGGTCGTCGTCTTCCCATGGGTGCCCGCGACCGCGATCGTCGACTGCATCCGCATCAGCTCGGCGAGCATCTCGGCGCGGCGGACGAGGGGGAGGCGGCGCTCGATCGCAGCCTCGACCTCGGGATTGCCGCGCGCGATTGCGGTCGAGCACACCACGACCGAGGCGTCGCCGAGGTTTGCGGGATCATGGCCGATGACGACCGGGATGCCGACCTTGCGCAGGCCGTCGACGGCATAGCCATCGGCCTGGTCCGAGCCCTGCACGCGATAGCCGAGCTGGTGCATCACTTCGGCGATGCCGGACATGCCGATGCCGCCGATCCCGACGAAGTGGATCGTGCCGATCTCGGTGCCCATCGCCTTCATGTCAGGCGGGCATCCCGCTGACCGGGACGTCCGAGGTGATGCGGGCTTCCAGCGCGGGCCCAACCAGCAGCGGGGAATCACCCCCGGCGATGCGCTCGACGAGGTCCGCAAGATCGCGCGCGGCGTGCGGCCGGCCGATCGACAATGCGCGCGAGGCGGCGTTCTCAAGCCCCTGCGGGTCCTCCGCCAGCGCGGCGATCTGCTCCGCCAGCGTGTCGGCGGTGAAGTCGGCCTGGGCGATCATCCGTGCGCCGCCGGCGATCGCCATCTCGCGCGCGTTATAC
>CAXSDY010000144.1:0-6374 GCA_964235835.1 uncultured Sphingomonadaceae bacterium
GGGTTGTTCTCCTGATCGGCTGCCTGCGTGTAGCGGCTCCCAACATACTGGTACGACCCCGTGAAGAAACCTTCGACGCCGGCCGCCGTGTTGATCGCGAACGTATAGGTACCGCGCGCCGTGCCCTGGAAATTGGGCACGGTCGGCAGGCGATTGCCCTCGCGGATACCCGCCAACGGTCCGCCCGAGGCACTGGTGATCGTCGAGTCGAACTTCGAATCGGTCACCGTTCCCGACAGGTTGAGATCGAGCCCACGAACCGGCGTGACCGCGACTTCCAGCTCGACGCCCTTGGCGTGCGCCTTGGGGACGTTGAACACCACGCGCGACGAGCACGATCCTGCGTCGGCGGTGATCTGAAGGTTGCTGATCTTATTATAGAAGACGGCGGCGTTGACGCGTACCCGGCCGAAATGAGCCTTTACCCCGCCTTCATAGTTCCACAGCGTCTCGTCCTTGTAATCCGGCTTGCCGCCGAACACGGCTGCATCGGATCTTGAACAAAGCGGCAGGTTGAGAGGATCATTGACCCCGCCCAGCCGGAAGCCCTTCGAAGCTTGCGCGTTGAGCTTGATGTTGGGTGTGGCTTCGTAACTGATCAATACCCGTGGGCTGAATCCGCTTGCCCGGGTTGAGTCTTGGCGATTGTCGTCGTTGGAGAACAGGCCACCTGACTTGAACCGGCGGGTCTCCGTATAATGATAGTAGCGCCCACCCGCCGTGACGTGCAGCGCGGGCGTCACGTCGTATGTTCCTTCGGCGAACGCCGCGAGCTGTCGCAGGTTGTAGGGGATATCGGCGGCGTACGGCGTGTCCTTCTCAAAGCCGTTGGACACCGCGGCGGACACACCCGCACCCAGCGCCGCGTCAACATATCTGTCGTAACCTGGAGCGCTAGCACGCTGATTATAGAAGCGTTTGTTGTGCGTGTAGAACCCGCCGACCACCCATTGGAACGGACCGGCACCCGCGGAGGCCAGCCGCAGCTCCTGCGTAAACTGGTCAAGCGTGGTCTGGTCGCGCAACGTCGCAGGAAGCAGCACTGCCGCCTGCGGCAGGCCCAGGTCAACCGAGACGCTGCCGCCAAGGGTGCTCGCGTCGCGGATCGTCAACAGGTCGCGATGCGTGTAGCTCGTCACCGAGGTCAACGACACGCTTCCGAGTGACAGGTTCGCAACATTGTCGAGGATCAGCAGCTTGTCGTCGAACGACTCCGGGCGGAGGAGATATTGTTGCTTGTCGCCCAATCTGATGGGTGGGCGGGTGGTCGTGTTAGGGTTCGCGTAGAGATTGTAGACGTCTTCGCGATTGAAGCCGTTAGCGTGGAGCCGCTGATAGATCGCGCGCGGCGTAATCGAGAAGCTGTCGGTGGGTTTCCACGTCAGCGACAGGCGGCCGCCGGCCCGATGCCCGTCATTGACGTCGCGCTTGATCGAACCGCCCTCGTAAAGCGCGTCGATGAAGCCCGCGTAGCGCGTATAGTCTCCTACGGCGCGGATGGCGATCGTGGACGACACCGGTATATTGATCATGCCTTTGACGTCGCCGCCGGCGTTGCCGCCATCGATCGCGTTGACGTCGCCTTCGACCGCTCCTTCGAACCTTCCGAGGCGCGGCTGGTTGGTAATGTAGCGGATCACGCCGCCTTCCGATCCGGCGCCGAACAGCGTTCCCTGGGGACCGCGCAGCGTCTCCACCCGGTTGAGATCGAACAGATCGAGGTCGGGCGTAAAGAGCGACAAGGAAATCGGCGACTCATCGAGATACACACCGACCTGCTCGGAGACACCGGGCTGATCACGGGCGATCTGGCCAGAGGAAACGCCACGAATGGCTACTTGGCTCTGCCCGGGGCCGAGGTTCTGAATGGTAAGGCCAGCGATGTTGCGCGACAGATCCTCGATCGACGTTGCGTGGGCACGCTGGATGTCCTGCTCGGTCTGCGCGTTGATCGAGAACGGGACGTCCTGGAGCAACGTGGAGCGCTTGGTGGCGGTGACGATGATATCGCCGCTGCTGTTTGGTGGGTTGACGAGGTCGACCTTCGGTACGGTCTGAGCTTGCGCCGAGGCGCTGAACGCCACCAAGGATACACCCGTCAGCTTGGCTAGTGCTTTGGAAAAGCGGCTGTGATCTCGTGCCATAAGTCTCCCCTTTGGTTACCGTTTGCTCGTTTCCGGTCATGCGCGGCGGTTGCCACGCGCCGCTGCGTCCCAGGTCATCGGCGAGTCATGGCCCAAGCCCCTTCAATTCGCGGAGGCTTGGGACGAAGATGTCGGGCATCAAATCTACTTCGGCGACGCCCGGCGGAGCGTACCCGGCAAGGTCCGTCACACCGCTGGCGCTCAGGATCTCGTCGTCGATATGGAACTGGCCCGTGTTGGTGCGCGCGTCCGATGTCAGGATCAGATAGGCCGCATCCGCCATGATTTCCGGTGAGCGCAATGCACCAATCCCGCCGCGCCCTTCGAACTCCGCCATCGCGGCGGTGTCGATCGCGGTTCGAGGCCAGAGTGCATTGACGCCGACCCGGCCGCGATATTCGCCAGCCACGCCGAGCACGACAAGACTCATGCCGTATTTGGCGATGCTGTAGGCGAGATGCGGCGTGAACCAGCGCTCCTCGATCGCGAGCGGCGGCGAGATTGCGAGCATGTGCGGATTGTCGGCCTGGAGCAGATGCGGCAAGCATTTCTGCGTCACGAGGAACGTCCCGCGCGCGTTGACCCCATTCATCAGATCGTACCGCTTGAGCGGGGTGTCGAGGATCGCGGTAAGCCTGACGGCACTGGCGTTGTTGATGCAGATATCGATGCCGCCGAACCGATCGAACGTCCGGGCGACCGCGCTTTCGACCTGCTCCTCGTCGCGAATGTCGCAGATCAACGGAAGCGCACTGCCGCCCGCCGCCTCGATCGTCTTTGCTGCAGTGTAGATCGTTCCGGGCAGGCTTGGATGCGGCTGGGCGGTCTTGGCTGCGATCGCGACGTTGGCGCCGTCCCGGGCCGCCCGCAGCGCGATCGCTAGGCCGATCCCACGCGATCCCCCGCTCACGAAAACTGTTTTCCCTTTGAGTGAGTGTTCCACTCGCCGCCCCCGTCAGCCACCTTGGTGTAGCACTCTCCAGGTCAAAGTAAACATTGTTCATGTACTTTTTCGCGCCAGCGTGCGCGCGCTAGCGAGCCGCGACTACATGACCTACAGCCGGGTCGACCAACAGCCTGCGGAGCAGCAATGGCGGATCTTAAGCGCAAGCCTCGCAGCGAGGGGTATGAGCGCGTTCCCGAAATCGTGGCTGCCGCGATGAAGGTGTTTGGCGAGCACGGCTATGACCGCACGACGATGCGCCGGATCGCCGCCGAAGCGAATCTCTCGCCGGCCGGTCTGTATATCTACTTCGACAGCAAGGAGGCGATCCTTGCGATCATTCGGGACAAGACGTTCGAGGGACTATACCGGTACGCCCGGCTCGCCATCGCCGGCGAAACGGACCCGCGGTTGCGGCTGCGACGCCACCTAAGAGCGTATCTCGACTATGCGATCTCGCACCCCGACGCGTATCGCCTGACCTTTCAGTCGCACATGATCCGGGCGCCCCGGCCCGGTCGGCCGTCCAACCCGGTCGAAGCAGCCGGCCGGGAGGCGTTCAACACGCTGCTGGATGACATCGCGGCGCTGATGGCCCCCGCGACGACGCTTGAGCCGGCCACCGTCCATGTCGTTGCCGAAGCGGCATGGGCGGCAATCCACGGGTTCGTCAGCCTGGTGATCGATGTGTCCGATTTTCCGGCCTCCGGCTTGGAGCCGGCGTTCGACGAACTGGTCAATATGGTGCTGAGCGGCATCAACACGCGCACGGCTGAGTAGCATTGCAGGAGAGGAGCAATTGACATGACTGGACTGACTGAACATTGTTCATGTCTCGGCGGCCTGCGGTGCCTCACGGCTAACAAGTCTTCGGCGGATCGGGCGAGGGTCGGTATAGCAGGAGGGCGCAATCGAGGACGATCAATCGGAGTTGGCGTGCGACAGCGGCGACGGCGGGCTGTTGTCGATGATCGAGCGCCAGGCCGCGCTCGATCCGGATCATCCGGCGCTCACATTCTTGGTGGCCCCGGAGGATCGACGACCACAGATTGTGACGCGGGGTGACCTGATTGCGTCGGTCCGCGTGGTCGCGGGCGGGTTGATCGCTCGCGGGGTACGGCCGGACGACGCGGTCGCTGTCCTCGCGCCTTCCACGCCCGAAGCCATGATCGCATTTCTCGCCGCCAGCGCGATCGCGAAAGCCTTTCCCGTCAATCCGCTGCTGTCACCCGAGGTGATCGCACGGCAGTTCGAGATCGCGGGCGTCACCGCCTGTTTCGCGTTCGGTGCGCATGCCGACAGCGACGCGGGCGAGCGAGCGAGCGCGGCGCTGGCGATCTGTCGATCCGTTCGGACGGTCATCGAGCTTCCGAGCGGCACGGGGCCCGGCGGTGCCTGGGCCAGCAGGGCGACGGCGATCGGTTGGAACGAGTTAGGGCGCTCGGCCACACTCGACTGCAGTCATCGGCTGTCTGCCGAACGGACCGCCGCCCTGTTTCATACCGGCGGCACGACCGGTAATCCCAAGCTCGCCGAACTCAGCATGCGGGCGCTCGCCGCGGGTCCGCGGATGGCGGCGGCGGCGATCGGCTGGCGCCGAGAGGATCGTGTGCTCAACCTCCTGCCGTTCTTCCATGTGGGCGGATCGCTGACGATCACACTGTCGGCACTGTCCGCCGGGGCCACGGTGATCGGCTGTGGCGTGCTCGGCGCGCGGAGCCCCGAGCTCATTCGGCGGTTCTGGACAGTCGTTGCCGACCAAGTCGTCACCGTCCCCGTCATGGTTCCGACCAGCTGGGCCGCGGTCGCCGCAAACCGGCTTCCGCGCGCGCCGGCATCGGTCCGCGGCCTTGTCACGGGCGCGAGCGCCATGCCCGCCACGCTCGCGCGCAAGCTGGAGAACGACGCCGGCGTACCGATGTGTCAGGTGTTCGGAATGACCGAGCTTGCCGGTATCTGCACGGCGCAGCCGTTGGACGGCAAGTTCCGGGTTCCTGCGGTAGGATATGCCGCCCCGGGTCTCGATGTCCGCCTCGCTGGAACCGATGACACCGGTGCGCCTCTCGGCCTCAAGGGCCCGAACCTGTTTTCCGGCTATTGCACCGCTGCAGGACGAGTGGACGCTCCCGCTAACGAATGGTTCGACACGGGCGATCTGGCGCGGTTGACCGAGGAGGGACAAATCGAGCTTGTCGGCAGGACCAAGGATGTCATTATTCGCAGCGGGCATAATATCGATCCCGCGATGATCGAGGAGGCGGCTTATCGCATCCCCGGGGTGATCGCCGCCGCCGCCATCGGCATGCCGGACAGCTATGCGGGCGAAGTGCCGGTCCTCTATATCGAACGGACGTCGCGCGAACCGTCCAGCAAGGTTCTTCGCGATCTCATCGCGCAGCATATCGCAGAGCCGCCCGCCCGCCCGCGGCTGGTGATTGACGTCGACCAGCTGCCTCTCACTCCGGTCGGCAAGATCGCGCGCTACAGACTGCGCCAGTGCTGCGCTGTCGCCAAGGCGCAAGAGTTGCTCGCTGAATTGCCGCCTTGCGTGATCGAATGCGACGACCCCGGTGCCCGTCACCTCACGATCCGCTGGTCCGTGCCCTTCTCGGCCGAACAGCGCGCGCAAGCCGACGAGGTGCTGGCGGCCGTCGGCCTGCGGGCCACGCAGTTCGATTTGGCGGCGGTGGGAGCGACAGCTTGAGCCGGGGCGAGCCCATAGACTTCTATTTCGACTTCGTGTCGCCCTTCGGGTGGATCGCGGCGGAGCGGATCGGCGACCTGGCGCGCAGCGAAGGCCGGGGTGTGCGCTGGCACCCGATCCTGCTGAAAGCGACCGTGATCGAAGCGATGGGACTGAAGCCGATCCTCGATACCCCGCTCAAGGGTGACTATGCGGTCCACGACGCCCGGCGCAGTGCGCGACTGCACGGCGTCGCCTTATCGCCCAATGCTCTTTTTCGCTTTTCACCGCTGTCGGCGGCACGCGCGGTGACTTGGGCGAACGCGCACGATCCGACTGGGGTCGAAGCCCTGGTTCTTGCCCTTTATCGCCGACACTGGCGCGACGCGGGGGACATCTCACGCGAAGCGACGCTCCTGGAGGCGGTCGCAGCGGCGGGAGTCGATGCGGACGCGGCTAGGGTTGGCATCGGCACCGCTGCGGTAAAGCAGACGTTGAGGCACGGGATCGCCCACGCCATTGCCCGGGGCGTGTTCGGTTCGCCGACGATCGTCGTCGATGGCGAGCCGTTCTGGGGCGCGGACCGGCTGGACCAGGCCGCCCG
>CAXSDY010000145.1:0-6330 GCA_964235835.1 uncultured Sphingomonadaceae bacterium
CGGCACGCGCGCGGCAATCGCCAGGATATCGTGCAGCTCCGCCTCGCTCGGCCCCGGCGCGACCATCTCGCGCGGGCGGCCCGATCGGCGGGTCCTGAGCAGGGCGAGCGGCGTCGAGCGATCGTTGAGCATGGCGCCTCCTACGACCGGGCGCGCCGTGCAACAATCGGCTTCCCTTGCGCCCACACTGCGCTAGTCAGGCGGGTCCGCCGGTGCTCCGGCCAGTTGGAGGTTGTTCTTGGCAACGACGCAGATCGCCCAGCCCCTCGCCGAGAAGCGCACCTTCCTGGGCCACCCGCGCGGCCTGTTCATGCTGTTCTTCGCCGAGATGTGGGAGCGTTTCTCCTATTACGGCATGCGCGCCATCCTGGTGTTCTACCTCACCAAGCATTTCCTGTTCGGCACCGATCCCGCCTACGCCATCTACGGCGCCTACACCTCGATGGTGTTCATCACGCCGGTCATCGGCGGCTACCTCGCCGACCGCTACCTCGGCGCGCGCAAGGCGGTGCTGGCGGGCGGCGTGTTCATCGCCGCCGGGCATCTGCTCATCGCCGTCGTCGAGGGCCCGCAGGGCACGCAGGGCCGCTATCTGAGCGGGTTCTACGCCGGCCTGGCGTTCATCATCGTCGGCACCGGCTTCCTCAAGGCCAACATCTCGGTGCTGGTCGGCAAGCTCTACCCGCGCGACGACGTGCGCCGCGACGGCGCCTTCTCGATCTTCTACATGGGGGTCAATCTCGGCGCCTTCATCGGCCCGCTGCTGGTCGGCTATCTCGGCGAGCGGGTCGGCTGGTCCTATGGCTTCGGCGCGGCCGGCGTCGGCATGCTGCTTGGTCTCGTCGTGTTCGTCCTGTTCCGCCGCGAGCTGCACGGCGCCGGCGAACCGGCCGATCCCGCCCTGCTCGTCGCCCGCACCCGCCTCCGCCTGTCGCGCGAGTGGATCATCTACCTCGGCGCACTCGCCGGGGTCGCCGGGTCCTGGTTCCTGATCCGCAACGAGGGCCTAGTCGGCACGCTGCTGCTGGCTTGCTTCGGCGTGACCTTCATCTACATTTTCTACCGCGCGCTGTTCACGCTGCCGAAGGTCGAGCGCGACCGCATGTTCGCCGCGCTCTACCTGATCGCCTTGAGCCCGCTGTTCTGGGCCCTCTTCGAACAGGCCGGCTCGTCGCTCAACGTGTTCACCGACGAGCATGTCGACCGGCACCTGCTCGGCTGGGAGATGCCGGCCTCCTGGTTCCAGTCGGTCAACAGCTTCTGGATCATCACGCTGGCGCCCCTGTTCGGCATCCTGTGGGTATGGCTCGGCAAGCGCGGGCTGGAACCCAGCGCTCCCCTGAAGTTCGCGCTCGGCCTGATCCAGGTCGGCGCCGGCTTCCTCGTGCTGGTCGCCGGCGCGGGGCACGGGACGCTGACGCCGATGATCTTCGTCGTCCTGCTCTACCTGCTCCACTCGACCGCCGAGCTGTGCTTCTCGCCCGTCGGCCTGTCGAGCATGACGCGGATGTCGACCGGGTCGATGGTCGGACTGATGATGGGCACCTGGTTCCTGGCGATGGCCGCTGGCAATTTCCTCGCGGCCAAGATCGCGCAGGCGACCGGCGGCGAGAACGCCGGGCCCGACCGCGTGCTGGAGATCTACACCCGCATCGGCTGGTGGGTCATCGGGGTCGGCATCGCGACGGTGCCGGTCAGCTGGCTGGTCAAGCGGTTCATGCACCTCGACACGCTCGTTGCAGAGGATCTCGCCGGACGGGCGCAACTGGCCGAGCCGGCCGCCGCCGGCATCCACGTCGACCAGGAACGGGTGGCGCGCTGATGGGCCGCAAATTCTTCGGCACCGACGGCATCCGCGGCAAGACCAACGTGCCGCCGATGACCGCCGAGACCGCGCTCAAGGTCGGCCAGGCCGCGGGCGCGCATTTCCTGCGCGGCGACCACCGCCACCGGGTCGTGATCGGCAAGGACACGCGCCTGTCGGGCTACATGATGGAATCCGCCCTCGTCGCCGGCTTCGCCAGCGTCGGCATGGACGTCGTCCTGCTCGGCCCGATGCCGACCCCGGCGGTCGCGATGCTGACCCGCTCGATGCGCGCCGACCTCGGCGTCGTCATTTCGGCCAGCCACAACAAGTTCGCCGACAACGGCATCAAGCTGTTCGGCCCCGACGGCTACAAGCTGTCCGACGCCGACGAGCTCGCGATCGAAGCCCGCCTCGACCAGCCCGCCGAACTCGTCGCCCCCGACAAGATCGGCCGCGCCAAGCGGATCGACGACGCCCGCGGCCGCTACGTCCACTTCGCCAAGTCGACCTTCCCCGAGCGGCTCCGCCTCGACGGGCTCAAGGTCGTGCTCGATTGCGCCAACGGCGCCGCCTATTCGGTCGCGCCCGAAGCGCTGTGGGAACTCGGCGCCGACGTCATCCCGCTCGGCGTCAAGCCCGACGGCCTCAACATCAACGACGGTTGCGGGTCGACCGAGCCGGCCCTGCTGCAGGAGACGGTGGTCGCGTCGGGCGCGGCGATCGGCCTCGCGCTCGACGGGGACGCCGACCGGCTGATCGTGGTCGACGAGCGCGGTACGATCGTCGACGGCGACCAGCTGATGGCCCTCATCGCCCTCGACCAGGCCCGCACCGGCCAGTTGCGCGGCGGCGCGGTGGTCGCGACGGTAATGTCCAACCTCGGCCTCGAACGCCGCCTGGCGCAGGACGGCATCGGCCTCGAACGCACCCAGGTCGGCGACCGCTACGTGCTGGAGGCGATGCGCGCCAAGGGCTGCAACGTCGGCGGCGAGCAGTCCGGCCACATCATCCTGTCCGACCACGCGACCACCGGCGACGGCCTGGTCGCCGGCCTGCAGGTCCTCGCCGCCCTGATCGACGCCGGCCGCCCGGCGAGCGAACTCCTCCACTTGTTCGAGCCGGTCCCCCAACTCCTCAAGAACGTCCGCTACGGCAGCGGCGCCCCGCTCGAAGACGCGCGCGTCAAGGCGATGATCGCAAACGCCGAACGCCAGCTCGAAGGCCGCGGGAGGCTGGTCATCCGCAAATCCGGCACCGAACCGCTCATCCGCGTCATGGCGGAGGGCGACGATCCGGTGATGGTCGAGGGGTTGGTGGATGGCATTTGCGAAGCGGTGCGCGAGGCGGTGGCGTAGTCGAAGTTGCGTCCACACTCGACCGATTTTTGGAGATTGCGAGTTGCGTATCAGCGGGATCGTGACCGGCAAGATTGAGCGCAGTGATGTACTGAACGTGCTCGGCGGTTTCCTGGCGGCTTACGGGTCGGTCGCGTTCTTTTGTTTCCTCTACTTGATCGAACGCTGGGCACATGCAGCCCCCACAATTCCGGACCCAGCGCGAGGCTACGTTTACGCGCACAATGAGCACGGTTGGATCACGTACTTCTCGGCATTTCAAGCGACCGCGTCGGCACTACTATTTGCAACGTCAATCCCGCTGTCCGTTGTCGGTATTTTTGTGAGTTCTAAGCGCAACGTGATCACCCGACGCGCATTCCTTTCTATCAGCGCGAAATGGGACCCGGACGACTCAAAGCGCTTGCAGCGATACGGCTTCCTTTTCGGAGCGGCGGCGGCTCCCGTCTTAGTATTTCTAGTCGAACCAACGTTGGTCGAAATGCTCAACGCTAGAGCAATCGTGTTCTCGTTAGGTTAGCATCTGCTTTCCACCAGAACCTGCATCGCCGAAACTTCTGTCCTACAGGCCCACGATCTGCCTAGTCTCGGGCCGATGCAGAACGATCGTCCCAACCTGACCTCCTACCGGCCGAGCGCCGCGCTCGTGGCCGCGACGGCAGTGCAACCTATGTTAGCCGCGGAGCAATTTGGAGGGGGACGTAGTCCGAACCTTCCGAACCTTCCGCCGGGTTTGAACTCGCCGTCGGCGCGTGCGCCAGGTTCCCGCGTTCGCGGGAACGACGGAGTGCTAAGCCATGATGGCTGAGCGCACCCCCCGCATCCTGGTCATCGCCGGCTCCGACTCGGGCGGCGGCGCGGGCATTCAGGCGGACATCAAGACGATCACCATGCTCGGCGGCCACGCGATGACCGCGATCACGGCCGTGACCGCGCAGAACACGCTCGGCGTGACCGCGGTCCATGGGATCCCGCCCGCCATGGTCCTCGCCCAGATCGACGCGGTGCTAGGCGACATCGGTGCCGACGCGATCAAGATCGGCATGATCGGCTCGGCCGAGATCGCGCATGCCGTCGCCGACCGGCTCGAAGCGCTCGACCTGCCGATCGTGTTCGACCCGGTGATGATCGCGACCAGCGGCGCGACGCTCGCCGATGCCGCGACGATCGCGGCCTTCGAGCGGCTGATGCGCGCGGCGTCGGTCGTCACCCCCAACCTGCCGGAACTGGCAGCGCTCGGCGGGGAGGCGGCGGTACTCGCCCACGGCTGTCACCTGCTGGTCAAGGGCGGCCACGGGGAGGGCCCGCGGGTGGTCGACCGGCTGCTGTCGCCCTCCGGCGAGATCGCCCGGCTCGATGGCAAGAAGTTCGACACGGAGGACACCCACGGCACCGGTTGCACCCTGGCGAGCGCGCTGGCGTGCGGTCTCGGCGCGGGCCTGCCGATCAAGGAAGCCTTCGGCCAAGCCGTCCGCTTCGTCCGCCTCGCGATCCTCGAAGCGCCCGGGCTGGGGCAGGGCAATGGACCGCTCGGCCAGCAGTTCGTGACCGACTTCCGCGATGATGACGACGAACAATGAGCAGCGCCGTCACCTCAACCGTCATCCCGGGCTTGACCCGGGACCCGCCTTGTTCTTCCGTCCCCCATCCACCCGAAGAACAAGGCAGCCCCCGGCTCAAGGGTGCCCATCGAAGTACGACTTTGATGGGGCCCATGTCCGGGCTGACGAATAGGTCCTCCATGCCCCGCCCCTGCTTCAAGATCGAACGCGACTTCCCCGAACCGCTTGCCGGCGTCGACGAAGCCGGCTGCGCCCCGCTCGCCGGCCCGGTCGTCGCCGCCGCCGTGGTCCTCGATCGCGATCGCTTCCCGCGCGGGATCGACGACTCGAAGAAGCTCGACCTTCCCACCCGCGAAGCCATCTACGGCCGGCTGGAGAAGGTGGCGCGGATCGGCGTCGGCATCGCCTCGGTCGAGGAGATCGACACGCTCAACATCTATTGGGCGCGCATGCTCGCGATGACCCGCGCGGTCGAGGCGCTGGGGTTCGAGCCGGCGTGGGTGCTGGTCGACGGCAACGCCACGCCGCGCTGGCAGCGGACCAACGCCAAGCCGATCGTCGCCGGCGACGCCAAGTGCCGCTCGATCGCCGCGGCCTCGATCGTCGCCAAGGTCACCCGCGACCGCATCATGCTCGATCATTCGCGAACCTATCCGGGCTACGGCTGGGAAACCAACCGCGGCTACCCGACGCCCGACCACCGCCGCGCGCTGATCGCGCTCGGCTGCACCCCGCTCCACCGGCGCAGCTTCAACCTGGTCCGCGAGCGGCTCGCGCGCGACGCCCAGCCAGTGCTCGAACTCGAAAGCGGGCAGGCGAGTCCTTTGGGTGACACCACTACGGCTTGAGTCTCGCCGGAGGGGCAGGACTCCATATGTGGTGGTTGGCGCAATCCCGGCTCGAGGGCCGGACGGCCTTGCGGCCAGCCGTTAACCCTTGCGTGCTTGACCGTGACTCCGGCCTGACTCACCCTTCGCGGCGAACAGGGGGGCTGCTCGAATGAACGTCATTCTGCCGATCGGGGAAGGTCGGGTTCGCCCGCGCGCCGTGCCCAAGCCTACGACCCGCCCCTTGCCGCTCGACAGCGTGATCCAGGGCGACTGCATCACGGAGATGGCCACGCTGCCCGACAAGTCGGTCGACATGATCTTCGCCGATCCGCCCTACAACCTCCAGCTCGGCGGCGACCTGTTCCGGCCCGAAGGCGGGCGGGTCGATGCTGTCGACGATGCGTGGGACAAGTTCGACAGCCTGGCGGTCTACGACGACTTCACCCGCGACTGGCTGGCCGAGGCTCGCCGCGTGCTGAAGGACGACGGCACGATCTGGGTGATCGGCAGCTATCACAACATCTTCCGGGTCGGCGCGCTGCTGCAGGACGCCGAATTCTGGATCCTCAACGACGTCGTTTGGCGCAAGTCCAACCCGATGCCCAATTTCCGCGGCACCCGCTTCACCAACGCGCACGAGACGCTGATCTGGTGCGCCAAGGACGAACGGGCGCGGTACACCTTCAACTATCGCACGATGAAGGCGCTCAACGACGACCTCCAGATGCGCTCCGACTGGCTGTTCCCGATCTGCAGCGGCGCCGAGCGCGAGAAGG
>CAXSDY010000146.1:0-6025 GCA_964235835.1 uncultured Sphingomonadaceae bacterium
TCCTTCAGCCGCTCGCACATCTGCCGGCCGCGCGCCTCGGCGGTGCCGCGGTGGACGATCATGCTCAGCGCGTCGACCGGCTCCTCGTTGACCAGGATGCTCATCTTGACGAGGTCGCCCTCGCGGTGGCCGATGGCGTGGTAGTCGAAGCTGGCGTAGCCCTTGCTGATCGACTTCAGCCGGTCGTAGAAATCGAACACCACCTCGTTGAGCGGCAGCTCGTACTTGAGCTGCGCGCGCATGTTGCCGGCCGCGCCGACGTAGGTCAGGTCCTTCTGGATGCCGCGGCGGTCTTGGCACAGCTTCAGGACGGAGCCGAGATATTCGTCGGGGACATAGATCGTCGCCTCGATCCACGGCTCCTCGATGCTGTCGATCCGGTTCGGGTCGGGCATGTCGGCCGGGTTGTGCAGCTCGATGACGCGGCCGCCTTCGGCCTCCGCCCCGGCGACCTGGCGCGCCGAACCGGTCGTCGCCTCGTCGCGCTTCGACCGGTTGAGGTGAAGGCGATAGACGACGCTCGGCGCGGTGGTGATGAGGTCGAGGTCGTATTCGCGGGTCAGCCGCTCCTGGATGATCTCCAAGTGCAGCAGCCCCAGAAATCCGCAGCGGAAGCCGAAGCCCAACGCCGCGCTGGTCTCCATCTCGAAGCTGAACGACGCGTCGTTGAGGCGCAGCTTGTAGAGCGAATCGCGCAGCTTCTCGAACTCGGCGGCGTCGACCGGGAACAGGCCGCAGAACACCACCGGCTGGACCAGCTTGAAGCCGGGCAGGGCTTCAGCGGTGGGCCGCCTGGCGTCGGTGATCGTGTCGCCGACGCGGGTCTCGGCGACTTCCTTGATCTGCGCGGTGATAAAGCCGATCTCGCCCGCCGCGAGGCTCTCGAGCTGCTCGATCTTGGGACGGAAGCAGCCGACGCGGTCGACCAGGTGGAGCGTTCCGGCGGCCATGAACTTGATCTGCTGGCCGCGCTTCAGCACGCCGTCGATGACGCGGACCAGGACGACGACGCCGAGATAGGGGTCGTACCAGCTGTCGACCAGCATCGCCTTGAGCGGCGCGTCGCGGTCGCCCTTGGGCGGCGGGATCTTGTCGACGATCGCCTGCAGCACCTCGTCGATGCCGATCCCCGACTTGGCCGAGGCGAGTACCGCTTCGCTCGCGTCGAGGCCGATGATCTCCTCGATCTCCGCGCGGACCCGCTCGGGCTCGGCGGCGGGCAGGTCGATCTTGTTGATCACCGGCACGATCTCGTGGTCGTGCTCGATCGACTGGTAGACGTTGGCCAGCGTCTGCGCCTCGACCCCCTGCGCGGCATCGACCACCAGCAGCGCGCCCTCGCACGCCGCCAGGCTGCGGCTGACCTCATAGGCGAAGTCGACGTGGCCCGGCGTGTCCATCAGGTTGAGCGTGTAGTTGCGGCCGTCCTTCGCGACCCACTCGAGATGGACCGTCTGGGCCTTGATGGTGATCCCACGCTCCTTCTCGATATCCATGTTATCAAGCACTTGGGCGGACATCTCGCGTTCGGTGAGCCCGCCCGTGCGCTGGATCAGCCGGTCGGCGAGCGTCGACTTGCCGTGGTCGATATGGGCGATGATCGAGAAGTTGCGGATGGTCTGGAGATCGGTCATGTCGCGCCGCCTCTAGCCGGGCGAGCGGTCGCTGTCAGGCCCGCCGTTCCCCAGCCGCTCGATTCGCGCTATTGGACGGGCGGGGCGAATCAGGGGAATCGACATGGACACTGGAAAATCGCTGGCCAGCGGAGCGCTGGCCGTGTGCTTGGCGGTCGGGGGCAGCGGCCCGGCAGCGTCGCAGCGATTGGCCAAGCCGTCGGGCACGGAGCGACTGCAGCAGGCGACGATGAACGACGTGCCGCATTGCTCGCGGAAGCTCGGCACCGTGTCGGTGATGGATGGCGACGACCCTTCCGGATGGACTCAGTTCCAACTTGCCGGGCCGCAGAAGCTCTTGAAGGTGCTGATCCAGCGTTCGGGCTGCTTCAACCTCGTCGATCGCGGTTCGGGGTTGAGCGCGGCCCAGCGCGAGCGCGACATCGGCGGCGGCCTCGGGCTGCAGCGCCGCTCCAACGTCGGCCAGGGACAGATCAAGGCCGCCGACTACGTGCTGGTCGCCGAAGTGCAGGCCGCCAACCGCAATAGCGGCGGCGGCGGTCTTGGTGCGGTCGGCGGGCTATTCGGCAGGCGCTTCGGCGGCATCGGCGCACTCGCCGGAGGCATCGGCAGCAAGAAGATGGAGGCCAACACGGTTCTCTCGCTGACCAACGTCCGCACCACGGAAACGATCGCGGTGCAGGACGGCTATGCGGCAAAGAACAGCATGACGTTCGGTGCCGCAGGCGGCGCCGGCTTCCTCGGCGGCGGGGCGGCGCTAGTCGGCGGCGGCTACGACAACACGGACATCGGTCGAATTGTCACGCTGGCCTTCATCCAGGCCTATTCAAAACTGGTCACCGACCTCGGCCTCGTCACGCCCGGCGGCGCCGGCACCGCGCAGGCGGCTCCGTCGAGGACCTTCACCGCGCAGACCTCCGTCCCGATGCGTGCCACGGCGGGGGCTGGCGGCCGGGTGATCCGCACGCTGCAGGCGGGCTCGATCCTTTACCCGACCGGGCAGAAAAGCGGCATGTGGTGGGAGGTCGCGGACGAGAACGACAACGTCGGCTGGGTGCTCAACACCAGGCTGTCGCCCTCCAACTGAAGCTTCTCGGCGACCATGCTGTTGGTCGAGCCGAATCTGCCGTTGGTGGAGACGCCGGATTGCTTTGAACCGCCCGCCGGTTAGGTCGCGGGAGCCTTTTTCCGGGAACATCCTTACGATGCGCTTGAAGCTGACCGCACTCCTCGCCGCAACTGGCCTTGCCTCACCCGTGGTTGCCGCAGTTCCGCAGCCGTCGGTGCCAATCCCCACGCTGGTGCAGCAGGTCAACATCCCGCATCAGATGTTTCGCCTGGCCAACGGCCTCACCGTCATCGTCCACGAGGATCACAAGGCGCCGGTCGTCGCGGTCAGCACCTGGTACAATGTCGGGTCAAAGGACGAGCCGGCGCGCAAGACCGGCTTCGCCCACCTGTTCGAACATCTGATGTTCAACGGGTCGGAGAACCTGCCGGGGGACTATTTCACGTGGCTGCAGCAGGTCGGCGGAACCGACTACAACGGCACGACCTCCTATGACCGCACCAACTATTTCGAGACGGTGCCGGCGGGCGCGCTCGAGCGGGTGCTGTTCATGGAAAGCGACCGCATGGGTCATCTGCTCGGCGCAGTGACGCAGGGCGTGCTCGATAACCAGCGCGGCGTCGTCCAGAACGAGAAGCGGCAGGGGGACAGCAGGCCCGGCGGGCTGATGCAATATTCGCTTTATGGCACGCTGTTCCCGGAAGGGCACCCGTACCATCACACCGTGATCGGATCGATGGAGGACCTCGACGCCGCGAGCCTCGCCGACGTGAAGCAGTGGTTCCGCGACCGCTACGGCCCCAACAACGCGGTGCTGGTGATCGCCGGCGACACGACGCTGGCCAAGGCCCGCCCGCTGGTCGAACGCTACTTCGGCGCCATCGCGCGCGGACCCGTCAATCGTCCGGCGCAGGCGACCGTGCCGACGCTCGCCGCCCCGCAGACGATCGAGCTCAAGGACGCCGTCGCGGCGACGATGATCACCCGCAACTGGGCGGTCCCCGGGCTGCTCTCGCCTCAGATGGCCGCGCTCGACGTCGGTGCCGCGGTGCTCGGCGGTCTCGCCAGCTCGCGCCTCGACAGCGCGCTCGTTCGCAACGAGAAGATCGCCGTCCAGGTCGGCGCCAGCAACGGATCGATGCAGCGCGCCGGCATCTTCACGGTCCAGGCGGTCGCTCGTCCGGGAACTGATCCCGCGCAGGTCGCCCGCCGGGTCGACGCGATCCTGGCCGACCTGATCGCGAAGGGCCCCAGCGCGGACGAGGTCCAGCGCGCCGTGATGAGCGAGGTCGCCAATCGCATCCGCGCGCTGGAACAGGTCGGCGGCTTCGGCGGCAAGGCCGTGTCGCTCGCCGAAGGGCAGACCTATGCCGGCAACAGCGACTTCTACAAGCGAACGCTCGCCGAATATGCGGCGGTCACGCCCGCCACCGTGCGCCTGGCGATGCAGCGCTGGCTGACGCGGCCCGCCCTCACGATCACCCTCTCGCCCGGGCAGCGCGAGGCCTACACCGAGGCGAAGAGCGTCGCCTCGGCGAAGCCCGCCGCCCCCAAGGTTGGTTCAAGCGTGCCCAGGCCGACCCGCACACCGCCCGCCGTCGGCCAGCTCGCGGCGCTGCAATGGCCGGCGATCAGCCACACGCGGCTGAGCAACGGCATCGAGGTCGTCTATGGGCAGCGCACCGCCGTGCCGTTGACCCAAGTCGCGCTGTCGTTCGACGCCGGCAATGCCGCGGACCCGGTCAACCAGCGCGGGCTGTCGGCGATAACGGTCGGCCTGCTCGACGAGGGCACGACCTCCCTCTCCTCGCAGCAGCTGGCGGAAGCCGAGGAGCGGCTTGGGGCCGACATCGACACGTCGAACTCGGCCGATCGCTCGACCGTCGTGCTGTCGGCGCTTTCGCCCAACCTGCCGCAATCGCTCGACCTCATGGCCGACATCGTCCAGCACCCAGCGTTCGGTGCCCCCGACATCGAGCGCGTCCGTGTGCAGGCGCTGACCGGCATCGCCCAGATGCAGAAGGACCCGACGCGGGTCGCGCAACGGGTTCTGCCGGCCGCGCTCTATGGCCCGACGCATCCGTATGGAGCTCCCGTCGGCGGCGACCCCGCTGCCATCGCGAGACTCTCGCGTGACGACCTCGCCGGGTTCCAGCAGCGCTGGCTGCGGCCCGACACGGCCAAGATCTTCATCGTTTCCGACCGTCCGCTGACAGAACTGACGCCGCTCCTTGAGGCGCGCTTCGGCCGCTGGAGCGCACCGGCCGCTGCCAAGGGGGTCAAGAGCTTCGCGCCGCCCCAGCCGCGTCCCGCATCCTCGCGGATCCTGCTGGTCGACCGCCCCGGCGCGCCGCAATCATCAATCCTCGGCGGCCAGCTGCTGCCGGTCGATCCGCGCGGCGACGTCGTGCCGCTGTCGGCCGCCAACGACGTGCTCGGCGGCAACTTCCTCTCGCGCCTCAACATGGACCTGCGTGAGACGAGGGGTTGGTCGTACGGCGTCAGCGGTTCGCCGAGCCTGCTTGCCAACGGTGTCGCCTACACGGTCTCGGCGCCGGTACAGGCCGACCGGACCGGCGAGTCGCTCGCCGCGCTCAACGGAGACATCGCCGACTTCCTCGGCAGCAAGGGCGTGACGCAGGAGGAGCTGACCCGCACCGTCGCCAACAGCGTCAACCAACTACCGGGCGAGTTCGAGACGTCCGCGGCGCTGCTCGGGGCGATGATGCGCAACGATCTGCTGGGCCGGCCCGACGATTACTACACGACCCTCGCCGCCCGCTTCCGCGCCCAGACGACGGCAGGGCTCGACCGCTCGATCCGCGGCGCGATCAGCCCCAACGGCTTTACCTGGGTGGTGGTCGGCGACGCAGCGAAGGTCAGGCCCCAGCTGGAGAGGACCGGCCTGCCGATCGAAGTCGTGCAGGCACGCTGAGCCGCCGAGCAAAAGCGCCGCTTCCCCGCTCGTCACGCCGGACTCGATCCGGGGCAAGGCTGGCTCTTCGCGAAGACCAAGCAGCCCTGTCCCGGGTCGAGCCGGTGACGGGTATTTATGGCTGTCGCGCCACCCGCGTGACATGCCCCATCTTCCGCCCCGGCCTCGCCTCGCCCTTGTCGTAGAGGTGGAGATGCGCGCCCGGTTCGGCGACGAGCGATGGCCAGGCCTCAACCTCGCTGCCGATCAAGTTTTCCATGCTGACGGCCCCGCCGGTCAGAGCGATGGCGCCGAGCGGCAATCCGCAGATCGCACGGACATGCTGTTCGAATTGGGAGGTCTCGGCGCCCTCGATCGTCCAGTGGCCGCTGTTGTGGACGCGCGGCG
>CAXSDY010000147.1:0-5857 GCA_964235835.1 uncultured Sphingomonadaceae bacterium
CGATGCGCGGCGCGGCCTGCACCTTTACCGCGCTGGTCCTGCGCGGGCGCGAGGCCAGCGTGGTGCATATCGGCGACAGCCGCGCCTGGCTGCTGCGCGGGTCGGAACTGCGTCTGCTGACCCAGGATCATGTGCTCGCCCAGCCCGACCTGCGTCACGTCCTCTATCGCGCGCTCGGGATCGACCCGGAACTTCGCGTTGACACTCTGACCGTCGGGCTGGAGCCGCACGATCGGCTGCTGCTGACCAGCGATGGCGTGCACGGTTCGCTCAAGCCGCGCATGATCCAGCGGCTGCTGGCTGCACGCGGATCGGTCCAGGCTGACGCCGACGCGCTGGTCGCCGCGGCGCTGGACGCGGGTAGCCAGGACAATGCCACGGCTCTCGTGATCGACGTGTTCGCGGTGGCTGCGCTCGACCGCCAGACGATCGCTTCGCAAGCCGCCGGCCTGCCGCTGATCCCGCCGCCGCGCGAAGGCGACAGGGTCGACGGGATCCACCTCGACCGGCTGCTCAGCGACGGGCGGTACAGCCGCAGCTTCGTCGCGACCGCGGGCGACGCGCGACTCGTGCTCAAATTTCCGAAGCCCGCCGCCTTGTCGGCCGACGGCGCGCGGGGCTCGTTCCTGCGCGAACAGCTGATCGGCCAGGCAATCGACAGTCCGTTCGTCGGCCGCAGCCTTCCGCTGGATGCCGCGACCCAGAGCTGCCTCTACATCAAGCAGCCGTTTTATGCTGGTGAGACCCTGGAGGCGCGGATCACCGACGGGCCGCCGGGAATCGCGGCGGCAATCGCCATCGCGATCAAGCTCTCGCGCGGCGTCGCGGCACTGCACCGCGCCTCGGTCATCCACCGCGACATCAAGCCCGACAACATCATCTTGCTCGAAGGCGGCGGACTGAAGCTGATCGACCTCGGCGTCGCGCGCTTGCCCCATGTCCCGGAGTTCGCGGACCACGAGATCCCGGGAACGCACAGCTACATGGCGCCCGAGATGTTCGACGGCGCGCGCGGCGACGAAGCGACCGATCAGTTCGCGATCGGCGTGACCATCCATCGCATGCTGACCGGCGGCTATCCCTATGGCGAGGTGGAGGCGTTCAGCCGGCCTCGGTTCGGCGCGCCCGTGCTGCCTTCGCGCACCCGTCCGGAAATTCCCGCCTGGCTCGACGCGACGATCGTGAAGGCGGCCGCGGTCGATCCGCGCAGCCGCTTCGGCGACGTGATGGAACTGGTGCAGACGCTGGAGAGCGGCAGCGCGCGAGCGGCGCCGATCCGCACCCGCGCGCCGCTGATCGAGCGCAATCCGGTGCTGTTCTGGCAGATGCTGGCTCTGCTGCTCGGCGTGGGCTTCGTGCTCGCCCTGGTGCTTCGATAGTCTCGCCACTTCGCACCTCCACCTCGGCAGAAACGAAAAAAAGCCGCCCCGATCCACCGCTCTCGCGGGGATCGGCAGCGGCTGTGCTGCAGTCTGGGCTGCCCGGCGCTGGGCAACGATTTCACGGTCTGGCTACACCCGCGAACCTATTGTGCAAACGCGAAATCCTCACCCCCTGCCAAAGCTCTCCAGATATGCGTCTATCGAGTCGGGGTCGAACACCCGGCCATCGAAGAAGCGGTCGGGCCCGAGCGTCAGCCCCCTCCGTTCCGATCCCACCGCGAGCAGCTGGTCGACTGCGCCCTCGAGCTTCGAACTGGCGGCGGGCAGCGCCGTCGATCCCTGCGCCATTGCCCGGCGATAGAGGTCGGAGCGGAACACGGCGGCGGCCCCCGCCTGGTTGGCCGGGCTGTGTTCCGCCATCCCCCAGCGCACCAGTTGCGAGTAGATCCACAGTCCCTGGCTGCGCCACGGAAAGTTCGCCGCCTCGCGGTGGAACATCAGAAAGTCGGGCAGTGCGACCGGCGTGGCGCCGGCCCTGAGCGGCATCAGCCCGGTCAGCCCGGCCTTGATGAGCCGTGCCGGCTGGCCGAGGTACTGCGGTTCGGCGAGCAGGTCGGCGAGTTCGTCACGGTGCGCCGGCTCGTCGCACCACCGCGCCGCCCGGTCGAGCGCCCGGATTAGCGCGTCGAGCCCGTCAGGATGCGCATCCGTCCAGTCTTCGCGGAACGACAGCAGCTTCTCGACCCCACGCTGCCACAGGGTCGATGCGGTCGCGACAATCTCGCCGGCTCCCGCGGCGACTGCGGCGGCGCTCCACGGCTCGCCGGCAAAGAAGGCGTCGATCTCGCGGCTGGCGAGCGCTTCGCCCATCAGCAAGGGCGCAAGCACGCGCAGCGACACATCGCGATCGGGGTCGATCCCGGCGCTCGCCAGCCACGTGCGCAGCAGCAGCGCCATCGTCGAAAAGCGATGGACGATGCCGATCACGGGCTTGCGCCGATGCAGCCCGATCGCGCCCGCGAAGTCGTGCGCGGTGGCGACTGGATCGGCGATCCTGCGCAGCGGATCGGGATCGAGCGCGTCGGCAAGCTGCGGGGAGACGGTGAAGGCGGTGCCGTTCATGCCCAGCTTGAACGGCGATATCAGCCGGCATTCGAGCTGGCCGAGCCCCAGCGACACCGCCACGGTCTGGGGAGCCAGCATGTGCGCCGCCTGGACCTGACCGTAGACCAGCCTGTCCCGGATGTTTGCCCAGCTAGTGTCGCGCACCAGCACCAGATCGATGCCCTCATCACGGGCGAAACCCAAGGCACTCGCGACGATCAGGATGGCCGCATCCGTGAGCGGCAGGAAGGCCACGCTGATTCTGGTCACCCAAGTCCTCCCAGTAGGTCGTGAGCAGTAATCAGCGCCTCGGCCACATCGGCGATCTTCTTCGACTGCGACATGGCCGTTGACCGGAGCAGGGCATAGGCATCCGGCTCACTGAGGCTTCGCGAGCTCATCAGGATAGCCTTGGCACGATCGATGGCCTTGCGGTCCGCCAGCGCCCGCACCGCGTGATCGCGTTCCGCTCTGAGCGCGGCGAAGGCGTTGAAGCGGCGGATGGCGAGTTCGAGGATCGGCTTGACCCGTTCCTTGCGCATGCCATCGACCACATAGGCAGAAACCCCTGCATCGATCGCCGCGCCGGTCATCCCATCGTCCGACCGGTCGACGAACATCGCGATTGGACGAGCGAGCGACCGGCTGACCGCAAGCATGTCCTCGAGTGCGTCGCGAGTCGGGCTGCCGAGATCGATGAGCACCACGTCTGGCGCCATTCGCTCAACCTTCGCCACGAACCCACCGACGGGCGGCAGCACGGTGATATCCTCGAACCCGGCCTCGCGCAGCGCCTCCTCGAGCACGGACGCGCGCGGCCCGCTTTCGTCGATGATGGCTATCCGCACGCGCTGGCTCGGTTCATTGCCGAACAATGTTGCACTGCAGCGTAAAGTCAATGATGAAGGGCAAGATCAGATGGAAGTGGTGGAATGACTAGGGGTGCACTCGCCGGACGCTCCATCATCCTTCCCGAAAGTCGTGAGCTCGACCTGTTCTCGTCCCTGCTTGCGCGGTACGAGGCGGACGTTATCCGCTGTCCGCTGATCACGGTAACGGAGCTGTCGGATCACACGGTCGTAGACGCCTGGCTCGATCGCCTCGTTGCCGCTCCTCATGACCTGCTCGCCTTCTACACGGGAGAAGGCGTCACGCGCTTGGCCGACCGGGCCGATCACCTCGGTCGTCGGCAAGAAGTGATCGAAGCGATGAGCTGTGCCACTAAGATTACCCGCGGCCCCAAGCCGGGGGCCGCGCTGCGCAAGCTCGGGCTTCGCTCGGATGTGATGACGCCTCAACCAACAACGGACGGCTTGCTCGACCTGCTCGGCACCATGGACCTGCGCCGGCGACGGGTTGGCGTGCAACTCTATCCCGCTGCTCCGCAGGAGCGGCTGTGCGAGGCAATTGCTGGTTACGGCGGCAGCTGGGACCCGGTTATCCCCTACGCTTACGTGTCGGACGAGGCCGACGACCAAGTCGCGGGTGCGATCGAGCGCATGGCTAACGGCGAGATCGACTTGATAGCCTTCACATCGAAGCTTCAGGTGCAGCGACTGTCAAGGCTTGCCGCTAAGCGGAGGATAACCGGACAGCTGAAGCGGGGCCTCGTGAAAACGACCGTCGCGGCGGTGGGTCCGATCACCGCGCAGGCGGTGATGGAAGCGGGAGGTACGGTTCGCATCCAGCCTGAATCAAGTTTTCACCTGAAGCCCTTGGTTGCAGAAATCGTCAGACAATTTGGTGGAGATTGACGCTGTCTGATTAGGCAAGTCAGGGCCCGTGAAGGGGGACAGCAAGTGAACTGCATGGTCTACCGTGATCGACTCATCCGAGTCAGCTTCGCAGCGTCATGACCCACAAACGGACGTTCGCGCCGTTCCCCGCTTCCCAATTCCGGACGGACGTTCACTTCCAGTTATGACCCCTTATGGCGCCAATTTATCCGCTCGCGAACGTCCACATTGCGGTGGTAGTGCTCTGCGACAAGCAGTTCTCGGGCAACATCGCTGACCTTAGCCGTGCCGTCTGTCGCGAGCACACCGGGGCGCCTTGTTCGGCGTGACCGGACGGATTTCGTCCTTCACACGTCCCACTCGCGCTCGAGGATGCGCTGGCGCGCACGATATGTAGGATGGTCGTTGGCCCACCTCTACTTGACGTTGGTGTCCGCGATGGATCGGCAGGCACGCTGGCGGCGCCGCATAGAAGCGCCTTAAATGCGGCGACCTGCGCGATCGGGAGCATGCCCTCAAACTCGGTGGTGTTCTCGAGCGGGACGGCAAGCGAGACCAGCTCATCGGCATCGTTGGTCACCGGACGCTTCAGCTTGCCCGTGACCGGCGACTGCCGGCGACGACGAAACAGTGGAAGCCGCCGAGATGAAAAGTGTAGGCGTTCAAACCCGCCAGGCGCCACCGAATGGGCTCGATGTAGAACTCGCGCACGTCGTAGCGATTGCTGACGAGGCGTTCGCGATGACCGGGAATGCGCTGATAGTCCCCGAAAGCGATGTCCCCGCGCGCGGTCGCTCACGCACCGTCGACTGCGGAAAGCTCGTCGCGTTCGCGACGCTGCTTGTATGGCGCGCCTCGATCTCGACCCTGGGAAACGTTCGCCGGGATCGATCGGCGGACGTTCAGAAACGAACGTGGGAGTGGAGGAAGATGAACGAGCGTCCGATATCGGCCACCGCCGGATTGCTTCGTAGAGGCTAACCGCGGGCCTTCTGGAAGAGGAGCTAACCAAACGTAGGTCCGCTGCATAACCTGGCTCACTTGGAACCTGCCAGGCAGTGAGGGGGAACTCGAACGAACGTGGCAGACGTTCAACTTCTTAAATCTATATCGGTGAACCGTGAGCGATCGTGCTTGGGACGGACAGCGTGCCGGCAAACGCCACCAGCAGCAGGCCGCCGACCAGTCCAAAGTTCTTGAGGAACTGCCAGAAGTGCTCGCGGGCCTTGCTGTCGCTCCCCGCGCTGAAGAAGTCCGGCCCCTGCCAGAAGGGATGGTAGAGGAAGGCAGTGACGACGCAGAAGCCTGCGAGCAGGATTGCGCCCAATCGGTCGTACCAGCCGCTGACGATCATAACGGGTGTCGCCGCCTCGACGATGATCGCGGCGATCAGCATGATCTTGCCGCCGGGAAGTCCACTGCTCTCGGTCTGGGCGAGCGAGGCGCGCCAGTGCCAGACCTTGTCGATGGCGCTGAACGGAAACATCGCAACCAGGCAGATGCGGGCGCCGTACCAGACGAGCGCGGCCAAGGTCATGCGGTCACCGGCTGAGCGTCGATCATCTTGGTCCCTTCTCGCGTACCGTGCGTTCCAGCGCCAAGCGCGGTGGAGCAACGAACGACGATGAGCAATGG
>CAXSDY010000148.1:0-5838 GCA_964235835.1 uncultured Sphingomonadaceae bacterium
AACAGGGCGCGATCTGGAAGTAGCGGTCGAAGCCCGCCACCATCAGCAGCTGCTTGAACATCTGCGGCGCCTGCGGCAGCGCGTAGAACTTGCCGGGGTGGACGCGCGAGGGGACGAGATAGTCGCGCGCGCCCTCCGGCGACGAGGCGGTCAGGATCGGCGTCTGGAACTCGGTGAAGCCCTGCGCGATCATGCGGCTGCGGATCGAGGCGATCACCGCAGACCGCAGCATGATGTTGGCGTGCAGCCGTTCGCGGCGCAGATCGAGGTAGCGGTATTTGAGGCGGATCTCCTCGGGGTATTCGGCGTCGCCCGCGACCGGCATCGGCAGCTCGGCGGCGGCCGACTGGACCTCGACCTGCCGGGCGACGACCTCGATCCCACCCGTCGCGAGCTTCGGGTTCACCGCCCCGCCCTCGCGGCCGACAACGTCGCCGGTGATCGTCACGACGGATTCCACCCGCAGGCCGTCAAGGATCGACAGCGCCTCGCTGCCGGCCGCGGCCACGATCTGGGTCAGGCCGTAATGATCGCGCAAGTCGACGAACAGCACGCCGCCATGGTCCCGCTTGCGGTGGATCCAGCCTGACACGCGGACGGTCTGCCCGACGTCGGAGGCGCGAAGGGCTGCGCAGTGGTGGGTGCGGTAGGCGTGCATGGGTGTCATCTCGAACATTCGTCGTCATCCCGGGCTCGACCCGAGACCCGCCTTCTTCCGCGATGGTGCAGGGAGGCAAGCAGGCCGGCTCAAGGCCGGGATGACGGCACTGGGGATCGTCTCGGGCCCTCTCGTTCCCCTCCCCTTTTGTCAAGGGACGGGACCGGCTAGAGCGCGCAGCACTTATGCATATTCACCCCCTGATCAACACCAACGAAGCCCTTGCCGAGTTGGTCGAGCGCCTCGCCAAGCACCCCTTCGTGGCCGTGGACACCGAGTTCATGCGCGAAAACAGCTATTGGCCCGAGCTGTGCCTGCTGCAGATCGCCAGTTCCGAGGAAGCCGCGGCGATCGACCCGATGGTCGGGCTCGACCTCGCGCCGCTACTCGACCTACTGGTCGACAATACGGACGTGCTCAAGATCTTCCACGCCGGCGGGCAGGACCTGGAGATCGTGCACAATCTCACGGGCAAGGTGCCGTGGCCTCTGTTCGACACGCAGATCGCGGCGATGGCGCTCGGGCACGGCGAGCAGATCGGTTATTCGAACCTGGTCGAATCGATGCTCGGGCATAGTCTCGACAAGGGCGCCCGCTTCACCGACTGGAGCCGGCGCCCGCTCGACAAGCGCCAGATCGACTATGCTATCGCCGACGTCACCCACCTGGCGACGATCTTCCCGCGCATGGTCGAGAAGCTCAAGCGCAGCGAACGCGGTGCCTGGCTCGACGAAGAAATGGAGCGGCTTGCGGACCCGTCGAGTTTCGCCTTCGATCCGGAGGACGCGTGGAAGCGGCTCAAGCTGCCCGGCCGCAACCCGCAGGTGCTCGGGCGGCTCAAGGCCATCGCGGCATGGCGCGAAACGGAGGCGCGGTCCAAGAACCTGCCCCGCGGCCGGATCATCAAGGACGACACGCTCGGCGAGCTCGCCTCGCACCCGCCCAAGACGCAGGACGATCTCGGCAAGATCCGCGGATTGTCGAGCGGCTGGCGGAACAACGACATCGGCGCCCGTCTGATGGCCGCGATCGCCGCGGCTCAGCCACTCTCGCCCGACGAGATGCCGACCCGCGAGGCGGGCCGTCCCGGGCTCACCAAGGATGCAGCGCTCGTCAGCGATCTTCTCAAACTTCTCCTAAAGATCCGGTCGAAGGAGTCGGGTGTCGCAGCCAAGCTCATCGCCCGCTCGGACGAGCTCGAGGCGCTTGCCGCCGGGGTCCGGAAGGAGCTCAACATCCTGTCGGGCTGGCGCTTCGAGGAGTTCGGGCGCGACGCGCTCGACCTGGTCGAGGGCCGCCTCGCGTTCGCGACCGAGAACGGCAAGCTCAAGATGACCCGCACCCTGCTCGAGGACGCCTAGGGTCGTTTCAGGGTTGCTGAAATTGGTCCAGTTCACCTGAAAACGACTCTAACCGAAGCGCACGTCAGGCTCCCTGTTTAGCGCCGTCGCGAGCTGTTTGAGCCGCCGTTCCACCGCGTCCGCCATGATCGACCGAAAGCGCGGCGAGACGACCAGCGTGACCCGTCTGGGCGACAGCTCGACGCGGCTCTTGCGGAGCAGCGTTTCGGTGCCGCCGCTCAACCGCTGCGCAAGGCGGATGGCGCGGCCCCAGGCACCCGCCCGCTCGTTCTCGCCGGGACGCAGCAGGCTGCCGAGCTTGCCGCTGAACCCGCCGTCGCCGCCGAACGCCGAGCACAGCGCGCGGCCCAGCAGCGCGCGGCCATGCGCGTCGATGCCGACCCAGTTGCCATGGACCGCCATGTCGACGGCGCGCTCCGCCCGGAAATCCGGGTGCGCGTTCCACGCGATGTCGGCGAGGAGGCAAGCGGCGAGGCGCAGGCGGCTCGCGTTGCCGCTGTCGTCGGGGAAGAGCGGCGCGATCCACTGGTCGAGCGCGGAG
The DNA here is from genome assembly GCA_964235835.1 of uncultured Sphingomonadaceae bacterium. Taxonomy (GTDB): domain Bacteria; phylum Pseudomonadota; class Alphaproteobacteria; order Sphingomonadales; family Sphingomonadaceae; genus Sphingomicrobium. The sequence continues at coordinate 2,561 of CAXSDY010000148.1, forward strand.
CCATGATCGCCGAAGCGGCCCAGCTGCTCACCCACTTCAAGCGCAGCTGCCAGCAAGGGGTCCTGGGCGCGGGTCGCTGCGTCGAGGTCGCGATAGAGCAATCCTTCGCGGAGGCCGAACGCGCTCACCACGACCTTCTCCGGACCGAGCAGTCCGACGAGCGCTTCCAGCAGCGCGGCGCCGGGACCAAGCGAGGGCAAGCGCCCTCCGGAAATGCCCGACCGTTTCTTGAGCTCGTCGGGCGGCGTGTCGCGCAGGATCGCGGTCAGCTCGGCGACCCGCTGCGGGGTGAAGCGATGCTGATGGACGATCGGCAGCGGGTGCCCGCCAAGACGCAGGTCGAGCTGGGCGAGCGCGCGGAACGAGCCTCCGACGAGATAGAGGCAATGGCCCCGAGCCGCGTCCTCCAGCAGGCCCTCGCGAAGCACCGGCGCAATCGAGTCGCGCAGTCCGGCGACGCTCGGGCGAGCGCCGATCCGGAGCACTCCCAGCGGCAGGGACACGCCCTCCCCTGCCGCGCCCCGGGCGACCCCGATCAGCTCCAGGCTGCCGCCGCCCAGATCCGCGACGACGCCGTTGGCCCGCGGGATCGCGGAGATGACGCCGAGGCCCGACAGCTCCGCCTCTTCCGCCCCCGACAGGAGTCGCGGCTTGAGGCCCAGCGCGGCGACTCGCCTCAGGAACTCGGGGCCGTTGGTTGCATCACGCACCGCCGCCGTCGCGACGGTATGGAGTTTCTTCAACCCGATCTCGCGCCCGAGCAGGCGGAAGCGGGCGAGCGCCTCGATGGTGGCCTCCACCGCTCGTTCCTCCAGCGCGCCGGTCTCGGCCAGCCCGCGCCCGAGCGCCGCCATGATCTTCTCGTTGAACAGCGCGCTCGGCACGCGCGATGCGCCGCCGTAGGCGACGAACCGCACCGAGTTGGAGCCGATGTCGATGATGCCGACGGGCCCGAAGGGGCGAGCGGCGGTCCCGGACATCAGCCGCGCTGCGTCAGGCGAAGCTTGGGAACCGCCTTGCCACCGAGCGCAGCCCCGCGCCCCGAAAGCGACGGATTGGTCATGAAATAATGGTGCAGGTTGAAGGGACGTCGTCCGGGCGAGACCCGCGTGTATGTGCCGGAGGGGTCGAGCGTCCAGCTCTGCTCGTTGTCGATCAGGTTGGCGATCAGGACCTGATCGAGCACCTGCGCGTGAACCGTCGGATTCTCGAGCGGCAGCATGAACTCGACGCGCCGGTCGAAGTTGCGCGGCATCCAGTCGGCGGACGAGATGTAGACCTTGGCCTCCGGACTCGGCAGGCGGTGCCCGTTGGCGAAGGCCCAGATGCGGCTGTGCTCCAGGAAGCGGCCGACGATCGACTTGACCCGGATCCGGGAGGACAGGCCGGCGATGCCGGGCCGCAGGCAGCAGACGCCCCGAACGATCAGATCGATCGAAACCCCGGCCTCGCTCGCCGCGTAGAGTTTGTCGATGACGATCGCGTCGACCAGGCTGTTCATCTTGGCCCACACCGCGGCCGGCCGGCCCTGGCGCGCATTGGCGATCTCGGCGTCGAGCAGGGCGAGAATCTTGTCGCGGATGCCGGTCGGCGAGAGGGTCAAGAGCTCGAGCCCTTTGGGCGGAACGTAGCCGGTGATGAGGTTGAACAGCTTGGCGGCGTCGCGCGCGGCACGCCGGCTCGCCGTGAAGAAGCTAAGGTCGGTGTAGATGCGCGCGGTGGTCGGGTGATAATTGCCGGTCCCGAAGTGGCAGTAGGTGCGCATCGTCGCGCCTTCGCGCCGGATGACCATCGACACCTTGGCGTGGGTCTTCCAGTCGACGAAGCCGTAGATCACCTGCACCCCCGCCCGTTCCAGGCGGCTTGCCCACAATAGGTTCTGCTCCTCGTCGAAGCGCGCCTTCAGCTCGACGACGGCGGTCACCGACTTGCCCGCTTCAGCCGCGGCGACCAGCGCGTCGACGATCGCCGACTGCTTGCCGGCACGATAGAGGGTCTGCTTGATGGCGACGACGTCGGGATCCTCGGCCGCCTGGCGCAGGAACGCCACGACCACCTCGAAGCTCTCGTAAGGATGGTGGACGATGAGATCCTTGGCGCGGATGGCGGCGAAGCAGTTGCCGTCATGCTCCAGCACCCGCTCCGGGAAGCGCGGGCTGTACGGCGTAAACTTGAGGTCGGGCCGCTCGGCGTCGACCAGCAGCGCCAGGTCGGCGATGCCGATGAAGCCAGCGCTTTCGGCGACCAGCGCCACCTCGGCATGGAGCCCCGTCCGCACCATCATTTCCAGATCGTCGGGCGTGTCGGCCAGGAACTCGAGACGGATTACCCGTCCCCGCCGGCGCCGCTTGATGGCGCTGCGGAAGTAGCGAACGAGGTCCTCCGCTTCCTCTTCCACCTCGATGTCGCTGTCCCGCAGCACGCGAAACGCGCCGCTGCCGAGCACTTCGAAGCCGGGGAACAGCAGGTCGAAGTGGGCGCGGATCAGCGTCTCGATCGCGATGAAGCGGAACCCTGGCCCGGGCAGCGCGATGAACCGCGGCAGCGTCGACGGGATCATCAGCAACTCGGTTACGGGCTCACCGTCCACCGGGCGTTGGAGCGAGAAGACCAGGCTGAACATGCCGTTCGGGATGAAGGGAAACGGATGCGACGGATCGATCGCCTGCGGGGTGAGCACCGGCAGGATCTGCTCGCGGAACTGCTGGCTCAGCCAGACGCAATCATCGTTCGTCAGAGTCTCGGCGCCGAGCACGTGAAAGTCGGCTTCCGCCAGGCATTCGCGCAGCACCAGCCACTCCGCCTGCTGCGCAACGACGAGGGCGTCGGCGCTCTCGGCAATGGCGGCGAGTTGCTGCGTCGGCGTCAGGCCGTCGGTCGATCGCTCCTCCACGCCGAGCAGTTGCTGCCCCTTGAGGCCGGCAACCCGCACCATGAAGAACTCGTCGAGGTTGGACGCCGAGATCGAAAGGAAGCGCAGCCGTTCGAGGAGCGGGTGAGCCTTGTTCTCGGCTTCTTCGAGGACCCGGCGATTGAACGCGAGCCAGGACAGCTCGCGGTTGAAGAAGCGCTCGGCGCCGAACTCCTTTGTCGCCGCCGGCTGCGGATCCTCTCGCGCGCTCACTCCTCGTCCCCGTCGGGCAACAGGCCGGCAGCGGCGAGGGCCCGGCGCAGCACCGGGATGGTGAGCCGCGCCCGCTCGGCGATGGCGAAGCGGTCGACCGCCTCGACGATCCGCTCCGCGCTCCAGTAGCTGCGCTCGACGCGTGTGGCGACGA
>CAXSDY010000149.1:0-5771 GCA_964235835.1 uncultured Sphingomonadaceae bacterium
CGGGGACGATCATGCCCTTCGACGGCTCGTCGAGGCGGTGGTTGGCGCGGCCGATCCGCTGCAGCAGGCGCGAGCTGCCCTTGGGCGCGCCCATCTGCACGACGAGATCGACGTTGCCCCAGTCGATGCCGAGGTCGAGGCTGGCGGTGGCGACCAGCGCGCGCAGGCGGCCGTCGCCCATCGCCGCCTCGACCTTGCGCCGGGCCTCGAGCGCCAGGCTGCCGTGGTGGATGCCGATCGGCAGATGCGCCTCGTTGACCGTCCACAAATCCTGGAAGATCAGCTCGGCGAGCCCACGCGTGTTGCAGAACACCAGCGTCGTCCGGTGCGCGGCGATGAGCTCCATCACCTGGCGCGCGGCATAGCGGCCCGAATGGCCCGACCAGGGGACGCGCCCCTCGGGGATCAGGATGGTGAGATCGGGCTCGGCGCCGGGATCGCCGATGACCAGGCGGACGAGTTCGGCGTCGGCATCGGGTGCGAGCCATCCTTGATAGGCCTCGGGGTCGGCGATGGTCGCGCTGAGGCCGACCCGCCGGAGCTGCGGCGCGAGCTTCTGCAGCCGCGCGAGCGACAGCGACAGGAGGTCGCCGCGCTTCTCGCGGGCGAAGGCGTGGATCTCGTCGACGACCACGGTCTGGAGGTTCTCGAACAGCAGATCGCTGTCGGGATAGCTGAGCAGCAGGCTGAGCGATTCGGGTGTGGTCAGCAAGATGTGCGGGGGCCGGGCCCGCTGGCGCGCCTTGCGGTCCGACGGCGTGTCGCCGCTGCGCGTCTCGACCCGGATCGGCAGGCCCATCTCCTCGATCGGACCGAGCAGGTTGCGCTGGACATCGACGCCGAGCGCCTTGAGCGGCGAAATGTAGAGCGTGTGGAGCCCGTCACGAGGGTTTTCGACGAGATCGGCGAGGGTCGGCAGGAAGCCCGCGAGCGTCTTGCCCGCGCCGGTCGCGGCGACGAGCAGGACATGCGCCTCGTCGTGCGCCGCATCGAGCATGGCGAGCTGGTGCCGCCGCGGCGCCCAGCCGCGAGCGTCGAACCAGCCGGTAATGACATCGGGGAGCCTAGTCAGCCCTGATGTCCGTGCCGGTGCGGGAGCGATGCTCTTCCTCGGCGTAGAGGTCGCGGGTGGCCTGCTCGCTGGTCTCGACGCCGGCTTCACCCGGCTGCCGCTTGTTGCCGCGCATGACGGCCCACAGCAGGAGCGCGCCGAGAATGAGAACCCCGATCCCGAAAAGAAGCTCCAGGGAGTGACCTGCTACGTTCATTGTCCGCTCCTTCGCGCTTGCGGAACCTGAGTGCCGCTTCTCCCGTATAGCTCGTGATGCCCCGCCTGGGTTCCTGGATCGAGCCTTTTCGCGAGGGCATCTTCGTCGCACCCGCCAACGCGTGGGTCGACCCGTCCGAGCCCAAGGAGCGCGCGCTCGTCACCCACGGCCACGCCGATCATGCCCGTGGCGGGCACGGCGCGGTGTGGGCGACACCCGAGACGCTGGCGATCATGGACGTGCGCTATGGCCAGCAGCAGGCGCACCCGGTCGGGTACGGGGAGAGCGTGCGGATCGGCGAGGTCAACGTCAGCTTCGTGCCCGCCGGCCATGTCCTCGGCTCGGCGCAGATCGTGCTGGAACATGGCGGCGAGCGGGTGGTGGTGTCGGGCGACTACAAGCGGCGCCCCGACCCGACCTGCGCGCCGTTCGTGCCCGTCCCGTGCGACATCTTCATCACCGAGGCCACGTTCGGCCTGCCGGTGTTCCGTCATCCGGACACCGGCAGCGAGATCGACCGGTTGCTGCACCGGCTGCACGGCGAGCCCGGCCGGTGCGTGCTGGTCGGCGCCTATGCGCTCGGCAAGGCGCAGCGGGTGATCGCCGAGCTGCGCGCACGCGGCCATCACGACCCGATCTACTATCACGGCGCGATGGAGCGGCTGTGCACGCTTTACGAACAGCTCGGCGTTCCACTAGGCGATTTGCGGCCGGCGACCGGGGTAAAGAAGGACGAGCTGGTCGGGCGGATCGTCATCTGCCCGCCGTCCGCGCTCAACGACCGCTGGTCGCGGCGCCTGCCCGATCCGGTGACCGCGATGGCGTCAGGATGGATGCGCATCCGCCAGCGCGCGCGGCAGAAGAACGTCGAGCTGCCGCTGATCATCTCCGACCATGCCGACTGGGACGAGCTGACCCAGACCATCCGCGACGTGGCGCCGAGCGAAGTGTGGATCACGCACGGCCGCGAGGACGCGCTGAAACACTGGTGCATGCTCCACCAGATCAAGGCGAGGGAGCTGAACCTGATCGGCTACGAAGACGAGGACGACTGACGAAGCTGCGCTTCGCTTCTCCTGCTCCGGGCCGAGTTGTCGACTATCCGACAGATCTTACTGTTCCTGGACGAGAGCCGATGGTAGGCTCGGTGACGGGCAAGCAGGGGAATTCACATGGGCCGCTTCGTTCGATTCACCTTGAGCATCGGCATGACTTCGTCGCTTGCTTTCTTCTGCACAGTAGCCGCCCGCGCCGACGTTGTGACCGACTGGTCGGAGTTCGTGGACCGCATCGGGGACGGCAGCGACCGATCGGCTGAGGGCTATCCGACCGGGTCCCAGGCGTGCGTCGCGATGTTCGAGGCGGCGAACGCGATCGACCATCGCTATCGCTCCTTTCTCGGCATGACCAGGGCGCCGCGGGGCGCATCGATCGATGCAGCGATCATCACCGCCGCGCACGATGTGCTCGTCGTGCACTACCCGGCCAAGAAGGCAGTGATCGACGAAAACGAGGCCGTCGCGCTCGAAGGACTGCCCGACGACGCGGCGCGCAAAGCCGGGGCGGTGGTCGGCGCCGAGGCAGCTCGCCTGGCGCTTCTGCGCGGCGGGGTAGACGGCACAGTGGTGCAAGTGCCCTATCGGCCGAGGACTTCGCGGGGCCTGTGGGTCGGCGCGACCCTGCCGGTGTTCGACAGCTACTTCCAGGCGCTGAGGCCGTGGGTGCTGACCTCGGTCGACGCGGTCCGTCCACCGCCGCCGCCACAGCTCGACTCCGCGCGCTATGCCGCCGATCTCAACGAAGTGAAGCGGCTGGGCGGGAAGGCCTCGCCGGACCGAACTGCGCTTCAGTCGCGCATGGCGCGGTACCGGATCACGCCCGATCTTGGCCCGACGATCCGCCGGATCGCCAACCTTCCGGGCCGTTCGAAGGTCCAGAACGCGCGAATGATCGCGCGGCTAGCGATTACCGATGCGGACGAAGGGCTGGCGATGGCCGACGCCAAGATGCACTATCAATTCTGGCGACCGATCACGGCCATCCGCAACGCAGCGGACGACGGCAATCCGGCGACCGAGGTGCAGCCGGATTGGGCCCCGCTTATCCCCACTCCCAATCATCCCGAATATCCGTGCGGGCATTGTGGCTATGCCGCGGCCATGGCGGTGATCCTCAAGGACGAGGCGGGTAATGCGCCGGTCGGAGGAGTTCAGGTTGAATCGCGCTCGCTGCCCGACGCCGTGATCCAGCGGCTGCCGACGTTCGACGAGTGGGTGCGTCAGGTGAGCTTCTCGCGTACGCTGGGTGGAGTGCACTTCCGCTTCTCGAACGAAGCGGGCGAAGCGCTGGGCCGGGCGGTGGCACTCAAAGTGCTCGCAGAGATGCCGCCCGAGCGGCACTAGCGCTCCGCCGGGCTTCCTCGTTTCCGCCACGCCGGGGCCCCGGCGCGCTACCGAGGTCGTCGGCTCATCTCTTGGACGAGCCCGGCGAACGGCCTCGCGGAGCCGCTTTCGCGCAGCTTCAGCTCGAGGATCCGCGAGGTGATCGCATTCGTGAGGACGACGTCCCGAACGCCTCGGCGCGATCGGTCCAGAGTTCGCTGCCACGATAACGGGCATTTTGGACCGTGAGCCCCGGAGGGATTCACGCGCGCGGACGTGCTTGGTTCACGAATGTCGCGAGCGCACTCTGCTCAGTGCGCCGCTTCGGTCCGCTCGATGGCCGAGGCGGCCAGCTGATCGTCGATCGCGCCGGTCAGGCGATCGAGGCCGGTCTGGTCCTTCGCTTCGGCACGCGCGACCAGTACGTCCTGGGTGTTCGAGGCGCGCAGCAACCACCAGCCGTCGTCGGTCTTGACCCGCACGCCGTCGGTCTTGTCGACCTGCGCTCCGTCCGCGGCGAGGCGCGCGGCGACCTCCTGGACGACCGCGAACTTGCGCGTCTCGTCGACTTGGAAGCGCAGCTCGGGGGTCGAGACCGCGACCGGCATCTCGTCCTTGAGCTGGGTCAGCGACTTGCCGCTGTCCGACACCGCCTCGATCAGCCGGACCGCAGCGTAGAGCGCGTCGTCGAAGCCGTACCAGCGGTGCTTGAAGAAGATGTGACCGCTCATCTCGCCGGCGAGCGGCGCGCCGGTCTCCTTCATCTTCGACTTGATCAGGCTGTGGCCGGTGTTCCACATCAACGGCTTGCCGCCGAGCTCGGCTACCCGGTCGAACAGGGTCTGGCTCGCCTTGACGTCGGCGATGATGGTCGATCCGGGCAGCGCCTTGAGCACCGGTCCGGCGAGGATCATGACCAGCTGGTCGCCCCAGATCACGCGGCCGCGTCCGTCGACCGCACCGATGCGGTCGGCGTCGCCGTCGAACGCGATGCCAAAGTCGAGCTGCTTGTCGGCGACGAGCTGCTTGAGGTCGGCGAGGTTGGCCTCGACCGTCGGGTCGGGATGGTGATTGGGGAAATTGCCGTCGACATCGGTGAAGATGGTGTGGTGCTCGCCGGGGAGGCGCTTGACGAGCTTTTCGAGCGCCGGGCCGCCCGCGCCGTTGCCCGCATCCCAGCCGATCCGGTATCCTTGGCCGCTGAAGTCCTCGACCAGCCGATCGACGTAGGCGTCGAGCACGTCGGCTTCGCTGACCTGACCCTCGCCGTGGCTCCAGTCGGCGTCGCGCGCCCGCTTGCCTAGCGCCTGAATTTCTTGCCCAAACACCGAGCGGCCGTTGAGCAGCATCTTGAAGCCGTTGTAGTCGGCCGGGTTGTGACTGCCGGTGACCTGGATCCCGCCGTCAACGCCCAGCGTGGCCGTCGCGAAGTAGAGCATCGGGCTCGGCCCCATACCGATCCGCACGACGTCGAGACCGCCCGCCGTCAGCCCCTCGATCAGCGCGGTTTCGAGTTCTGGCGAGTGGGTGCGCCCGTCGCGCCCGACCGCGACCTTTTTGGCGCCCTCGGAGGCCGCGAGCGCGGCAAAGCTGCGGCCGAGCGCGCGGGCGTCGGCGGCATGGAGCGTCTGCCCGACGATGCCGCGGACGTCGTATTCGCGCAGGATGGACGCGTGGAACTCATGGCTCATTCGGGTGCCCCATTGAAGACGTGGTGCCGTTGATTGATGTAGTGAACGTCAGCCGGCAGCGGCCATCGGCTGCGGCGCCTCGTCGGCTGAGGGAATCCCCAAACCCGCGATCATCTCGCGCAGTTCCTGCCGCGCGGCGATATGCGCCATGCCGACGTCGCCGAGCTGACCGAGGTCGAGCAGGGTCAGGCCCTTCGGGAACAGCTCGCGATAGATCACCCGCTCGCCCAGCCCGGGGATGACGCGGAACCCGACCCGCCGTGCGAGCTCGTTCATCGCCGCGCCGACGCGCTGCAGATTGTGCGACTGGATATGCTGCAGGCGGTTGCGCAGCAGGACCCAGTCGACCGTCTTGCCAGTCGCCTTGGCGCGCTGCGTGCGGCTGTTCCAGATCAGCTCGGCGTAGAAGCTCGGCTTGGTGATCTTGAACG
>CAXSDY010000150.1:0-5723 GCA_964235835.1 uncultured Sphingomonadaceae bacterium
GGCAGTGCCGCCGGTACAGCTCAAGGCACTCGAGGGCATGCCGCCGCAGCAGCAGTTCGTCGCCATCGGCCGCCTCGCCAACTTCCCGGAGTTCGCGGCGATGCGCGGCGTCCCCGCGGCGAAGGTCAACAGCTGCCTGGCCAACCAGAACGACGTGACCAAGCTCGTCCAGATGAACAGCGACGCGGTGTCGCAGTACAACATCCCGGGCACGCCGAGCTTCATCCTCAACGGATCGCTGCTTGACGAGACGGCGACCTGGGAAGCGCTCGAACCCAAGCTGAAGACCGCGGTCGCAGGCTAAAGGGAAGGCGCCGCAACTCGCGTCGGGGGGCGCACAGGTGCACATCCGCAGGCTCAAGCTCAGCGGCTTCAAAAGCTTCGTCGAAGCCGCCGAGCTGCGCGTGGAGCCGGGGCTGACGGGGGTCGTCGGCCCCAACGGGTGCGGCAAGTCGAACCTGCTCGAGGCGATCCGCTGGGTGATGGGCGAGGGCAGCGCGAAGAGCCTGCGCGGCGGCGGGATGGACGACGTCATCTTCGCCGGCACCGCCACCCGCCCGATGCGCGATTTCGCCGAGGTCTCGCTGCTGGTCGAGGCGGTGGAAGGCGACCGCGAGGTGACCCGCCGGATCGAGCGCGGGGCGGGCTCGGCCTATCGGCTCGACGGGCGCGACGTGCGGGCCAAGGACGTGGCGTTGCTGTTCGCCGACGCCGCGACCGGCGCCCACTCGCCGGCGCTGGTCAGCCAAGGGCGGATCGGGGCGGTCATCGCCGCGCGGCCGGTCGAACGCCGCCAGATGCTCGAGGAAGCGGCCGGCATCTCGGGCCTCCATGTCCGGCGCAAGGACGCCGAACAGAAATTGCGCGCCACAGAAGCAAATCTGGCGCGGCTGGACGAGATCCTGTCCGACCAGGAGCAACGGATCGCGCAGCTGCGGCGGCAGGCGCGGGCGGCGGAACGCTATCGCTCGATGTCCGATCGCATCCGCCTCGCCGAGGCGCGGCTGGTTCATGCTCGCTGGGCCGAGGCCGACCGAGCGGCGCAGGCGGCGGATGCGGAAGCCAAGGCCGCTGCGGGCGAGGTCCAGGCACTGCAGGACGCGATGAGCCGCGCGCAGGTGGTACAGGACCATGCGTCGCGCCTCGCTGCCGAATGGCGCGCGGCGACGCAGGACGCGCGCGACGCCGTCCGCAACCTCGCGCACCAGCTGGCGACGACGCGGGCGCGGCGCGACGTGGTCGTGCGCAGGCAGGCGGAGCTGGCGCGGCTCGCCGATGCGCTGGCCGCCGAAACGGCGCGCGAGCAGGCGCTGCTCGACGACGCCGCGCGGGCGATTGCGGCGCTCGAGGCGGAAGAGAGCGCAATCGCGGTGCGGCTGGCCGATGCCGAGGTGAGCGGTGCGCGTCTCGCCGGCGAGCTCGGACTGGCGGAAACCGCGTCGCGGGAGGCGGAGGGGGCGCTGGCGGATCTGCTCGCCCGCGACGCCGCGACGCGCGCCGAGCGGCGGGTGGCCGAGGCTGCGCTCGAATTGGCCCGCGCACAGGCGGCGCGCACTCAGGCGGAAGCGGTTCGGCTCGCGGGGCAGATCGACACGCTGGACGATGGATCCGCGAGCCGGGTCCAACTCGAAGAAGCGAGGGGTCGCCTGGCGGAGAGCGGGAGGGTGGCCGAACGGGCCCTGCTTGCACTCGCCACGGCGGAGTCAGAGCGGTCCCGGGCGGTGGAGGAACGCGACCAGGCGGAGAGCTCCCTAGCGGTGGCGCGCGCTGCGCTCGCCTCGGCCGAGGCGGAGCACGGCGCGCTGGTCCGGGCTTTGGCCCAGGGGCAGCACGGGTCGGTGCTGGCCGATATCTCCGTCGCCCCGGGGTACGAGGCGGCGCTTGCCGCCGCGCTCGGCGACGACCTGATGGCGCCGGTGGACGACGAGGGACAGGTCCGTTGGGAGGGGAGCGAGACCGGTCGAGACGATCCCCCGCTCGGGCGCGGGCTCGAGCCGCTGATCGAGCGGGTCAAGGCGCCCCAAGCCCTGCAGCGCCGGCTGATGCAGGTCGGGGTCGCGGCCGCCGATACGGGCCAGCCGCTCGCCATCGGGCAACGGCTGGTGACTTTCGCCGGGAAGATGCGGCGGTGGGATGGCTTCGTTGCCGAGGGGGGTGGCGCGGCCGCGGCGGAACGGCTGGTGCGCTCGAACCGGCTTGCAGGCCTGGAGCGCGAGTTGCCCGAGCTGAGGAGTGGGGTGGCACAGGCGCTCGCGTCCCGGGATGCCGCGGCTGCTGACGTCGAGCGGCAGCGCAGAGCCGCCGAAGAGGCGCGCGGCGCCGCGTCCGAGGCCGAGCGAGAGGGGCGAGAGGCGACTCGCGTCGCGGATGCCGCCACGGCCGCGCTCGAACGGCTCGATGGGCAAAGGGCTTCGCTTGGCGAGCGCCAGGGCGACCTCGCGCCCGTGCTCGCCGCGGCCAACGAAGCGGTGACCACGGCCGAACGGTCGCTCGCCGGCTTGCCTGAGGGAGTGGCGCTGGCAACCGAGATCGACGAGGCCCGGAACGCTGCCCGCAGCGCCGGTCAGCAGGTCGCCGACAAGCGCGCCGAGGCCGCCAGCCGCGGGCGCGAGACGGCCTCCGCACGCGAACGCCAGGTCACGGCCGTACGCGAAGCCGGCGAGTGGCGGCGGCGGGCAAGTGCTGCCGAGGCGCGGCTGGTCGAAACCGCGGCACGGGCCAGCGAGATCGACGACGAGCAACGCCAGCTCAGCGGCGACCCGGAAGCGCTGGCAAACACTGTCGCCGCGCTCGAAGCCGAGGCGGGCTCGTGCGAGGCGCGCGTCGGCATGGCGGCGGCGGCGGAGCGCGAGACGCAGGAGGCGCTCGGCGAGGTCGCGCGAGCGCTCGCCCATGCCGGCGAGACCTTCGCCGAAGCGCGCGAACGGCGGGCGAGCGCGGTGGCGCGAGCGGAAAACCATGAGCTTCGCCGGCGCGAATATGCCGGCATCTGCGGCGAAAAATTCCAGTGTCCGCCGGCGCTGCTGCCGGGCAAGCTGCAGTTCGACGTGGCCGCTCTGTCATCGCCAGATGAGGAATCGCGCGGGCTCGATCGGCTCGTCGCCGAGCGCGAGCGGATCGGCCCGGTCAATCTCGTCGCAGAGCAGGAGCTTGCCGAGGCCGAACAGTCGCGCACGACGGCGACGGCGGAGCGCGACGAGTTGCAGGAGGCGATCCACCGCCTGCGGGGGTCGATCGGCAGCCTCAACCGCGACGGTCGGCTAAGGCTGATGGCGGCGTACCACGCCGTTGATGGCCATTTCCGCAGCCTGTTCACGACGCTGTTCGAAGGCGGATCGGCGCAACTCGAGCTGGTCGAGAGCGACGATCCGCTCGAGGCCGGGCTCGAGATCATGGCGCAGCCCCCGGGCAAGCGGCTGACCGCACTGTCGCTGCTGTCCGGCGGCGAGCAGGCGCTGACGGCCGTCGCGCTGATCTTCGCGCTGTTCCTGACCAACCCGGCGCCGATCTGCGTCCTCGACGAGGTCGACGCGCCGCTCGACGATGCCAATGTCGAACGCTTCTGCGATTTGCTCGACCGGATGGCGCGCGACACCGCGACACGGTTCCTGATCGTCACGCACAACGCGGTGACGATGAGCCGCATGCACCGGCTCTATGGCGTGACCATGACCGAGCAGGGCGTCAGTCGGCTGGTGTCGGTCGACCTGCTCGGCGCGGAGGGCCTCCTCGCCGCGGAATGAATTCGCTATTGCGAGTAGTTATCAATTAGCACTAATCCCGCCCGGCAAAGGGGCTGGCATGACCGTTCGATTTCTCCTGGGCACTGCGGCCCTTCTCGCCTGCGCTCCGGCATGGAGCGCGGCGGACGATGCCGGCGAGATCGTCGTCACCGCGACAAAGCCCGGCTATCATGTCGTCCACTCGGCGACCGCAACGCGGACCGACACCGACCTGATCGAGGTGCCGCAAGCGGTCAGCGTGATCGGCGCGAAGCAGATCCGCGACGAGGCGATGCATTCGATCGCCGACGTCCTGCGCACCGTGCCGGGCGCGGCGATCAACGGCGGGGAGGGTCACCGCGACCACATCGTCCTGCGCGGCAACACGTCGACCGCGGACTTCTTCCTCGACGGGTTGCGCGACGACGTCCAATATTATCGCGGCCTCTACAACGTCGAGCGGGTCGAGGTGCTGAAAGGCCCCAACGCGATGATCTTCGGTCGCGGCGGCGGCGGGGGCGTTGTCAACCGGGTGACCAAGCGGCCGACCGCGGGCGCCTTCGCCCAGGGGGCCGTCAGCGCGGACAGCCAGGGCGCCTACGACGCAGCGGTCGACCTTAACGCGCCCCTGTCGCCCTCGCTCGCCGGCCGGGTGAACGCCGCCGCCGAGCATTTCGACAGTTTCCGCGAGGCCTACGGGGGCGACCGGTTCGGCTTCAATCCGTCGCTTTCGTGGCAGCCCGACGCGAGCACCCGCATGGACCTCGGCTTTGAATATGACCGGGACACCCGGGTGGTCGATCGCGGCATTCCGTCCGACCGCGTTGGCACGTTGGCGAACCCCGCCGGGCCACTGCAGGGCTATGACTCGACCTTTTTCGGCCAGCGCGGGACCAACCGCACCCGCTTCACGGGCCGGGTCGCGACGGTCGCGTTGGAGCATCGCTTCTCGCCGGGGCTGCGGCTGGTCGCCAAGGGGCTCTATGGCGACTACGCCAAATTCTACCGCAACGCGCTCGCGGCCACGCCGGTGACGCTGGTCAACGGGGTCGCGAGCGTCGGCATCGAGGCCTATGAGCAGACCACCGCACGACGCAATCTGCTCGGGCAGGTGGACCTGATCGGCGAAGTCGACACCGGCCCGGTCCATCACACGCTCGTCGCCGGCGTCGACTATGCCCATCAGCGATCGGACGGCAGCCGCTTCCAGGGCTTCTTCGATTTGACCCCCGGGACGGTCAACCAGCGCCGCCGCGCCTTCGTCCCGCTCGCCGACCCGATTGTCGTTCCGGCCCTCACCTTCCGCGACAATCCGGTCGACCACCTCGGGCACAACGACGCCCTGTCGCGCGGCAGGGCCCTGGGCGTCTACGTCCAGGATCAGGCGAAGATCGGCCGGCTGCTGACGGTCGTCGCCGGCCTCCGCCAGGACCGGTTTCGGCTGGCGGTCGACGACCGGGTCAATCAGCGCTCCTTGACCCGCACCGACGATCTCTGGTCGCCGCGGCTCGGGCTCGTCCTGACGCCGAGCGCCAGCCTGTCCTTTTACGCCAGCGCGAGCCGATCGTTCCTGCCGCAGTCGGGCGACCAGTTCGGCTCGCTCGACCTGACCACCGCGGCGCTCGAGCCCGAGCGTTTCACCAACCGCGAAGTCGGCGCCAAGTGGCGGCCGCTGCCGGGGTTGGACCTGACGGCCGCCGCCTATCGTCTCGACCGCACCAACACCCGCGCCACGGACCCTTCAACGAACCTGACGGTGCTCAGCGGATCGCAGCGCAGCAAGGGCATCGAACTGACCGCGCAGGGGCAGCTTCGACCGGACCTGTCGCTGACCGCAGGAGTCGCGTGGCAGAGTGCTCGCATCACCAGCACCACGACCGCGGCACCGGCGGGGCGCGCGGTTGCGTTGGTGCCGCGCTTCCAGGGATCGCTGTGGGGCCGCTACGACGTGACCCGCGGCTTCGGGCTCGGGCTCGGCGCGATCCACCAGTCATCGACCTT
>CAXSDY010000151.1:0-5709 GCA_964235835.1 uncultured Sphingomonadaceae bacterium
GGTCACGATGCGCGCGTGCGGCACCAGTCCGCCCGCGATCGCCGCGAGGCTCGGCTGCGACAGGCTCAGTTCGATGGCGAAACAGCCCCCGACGATCACCAATAGCGCGATGACGAAGGCCTCCAGCCAGCGAAAGCCGTGCTGCTGCAGCGCGAGGATCAGCAGCACGTCGAGCGCCGTCAGGCACACGCCGAGCGTCAGCGGGATGCCGAACAGGAGTTCCAGCGCGATCGCGGTGCCGATCACCTCGGCCAGGTCGCAGGCGATGATCGCGACCTCGCACAGTAGCCACAGCGCAATCCGGACCGGCCGGCTGTACTCCGCCCGGCACGCCTGGGCGAGGTCGAGGCCGGTGACGATGCCGAGCCGTGCGGCGAGCGCCTGGAGGAGCATCGCCATCAGGCTGGACAGCAGCACGACGGACAGCAGCAAATAGCCGAACCCCGAACCGCCGGCGAGGTCGGTCGCCCAATTGCCCGGGTCCATGTAGCCGACCGCGACGAGAAACCCGGGCCCCGCGAACGCGCGCGCCGTCCGCCAGAAGCCCGCTCCGTGAGGCACTGCGATAGAGCGGTGCGCTTCGCCGAGGGACGGATCGTTGGGGAAGGGGGGGCGGAGCACGATGACCCTTTGATGCGCAGGCTTCGAGGGGTCCAGCGCGAAAGTTGCCCCTGGGTTGCAGGATTCTCGCGGATCCGAGGCAGGGTGGGGTCCGCACGCCTTTCAAACCACGCCTTTCACCCTATCTCGGCTGAGCGATATCGAGCTAGGGAGCCCTTGAATGAAGCGCGACGGCAATACGATTCTCATCACGGGTGGCGGATCGGGCATCGGCCGTGCGCTGGCGCACCGCTGGCACGACCAGGGCAATCACGTGATCGTCGCCGGCCGCCGGCGCGACGCGCTGGAGGAGACGGTCGCGGGGCGCGCGCGGATGAGCCTGGTCGCGCTCGACGTCGGCGATGCCGCCGCAATTGCCGAGACGGTCCCGCAAATCCTGGCGAGCTATCCCGCCCTCAACGTGCTGGTGAACAATGCCGGGATCATGCGTCCCGAGACGCTCTCCGCCGCTCGCGACCTCGCCGACAGCGAAGCGACGATCGAGACCAATCTTCTGGGTCCGATCCGCCTGACCAACGCGCTGATCGATCATCTCGCCGCTCAGCCGGATGCCGCAATCCTTGCCATGACCTCTGGTCTCGCGTTCGTGCCGCTGGTGATGACGCCGACCTATTCGGCGACGAAGGCCGCATTGCACAGCTATCTGATCAGCCTGCGCATGCAGCTTCAGGGCCAGGTCGAGGTGATCGAGATTGCACCACCGGGCGTCCAGACCGAACTGACTCCCGGCCAGTCGCATCGCGAAGGCTTCCAGTCGCTCGAATCATTCGCCGACGAAGTGATGGGCCTGCTCGCCGGTCAGCCGACGCCGCCGGAAATTTGCGTGCAGCAGGTCCAAATGTTCCGCAATGCGGAGGCGGAAGGCCGCTTCGACCATGTGCTGCGGCTGATCAACAGCCGGTAGGGTTTCCTAGAAGAACGGCACCGGCCCGCACCGTGCTCAGTGGCAGAATGTCCGGGGGACATTCTGCGTGGGCACCCGGCCAACCCATTCCAGGGTACTCTGCGGGTTGGCCGGGAGGGGAGCGGGCCGGTGCCGCATCAGCGAAGCTGAAACACCCGCTAGGCGACCGCCGCCTCGGGCAGTTCCACGCCGTCGGCGTCGCGCAGTACATAGCCGCGGCCCCATACGGTTTCGATGTAATTGTCGCCGCCGCACGCCAGGCTGAGCTTCTTGCGCAGCTTGCAGATGAACACGTCGATGATCTTGAGTTCGGGCTCGTCCATGCCGCCGTAGAGGTGGTTGAGGAACATTTCCTTGGTCAGCGTGGTGCCCTTCCGGAGCGAGAGCAGCTCCAGCATCGCATATTCCTTGCCGGTCAGGTGGACCCGCGCGCCGTCGACTTCGACTGTCTTGGCATCGAGGTTGACCGCCAGCTTGCCGGTGCGGATGACCGACTGGCTGTGGCCCTTTGACCGCCGGACGATGGCGTGGATGCGGGCGACCAGCTCGTCGCGATGGAACGGCTTGGTGACATAATCGTCGGCCCCGAAGCCGAGCGCGCGGACCTTGGAGTCCATCTCGTTCATGCCCGACAGGATCAGCACCGGGGTGCCGACCTTGTTGGCGCGAAGCTTCTTGAGCACGTCGTAACCGTGCATGTCGGGCAGGTTGAGGTCGAGCAGGATGATGTCGTAATCGTACAGCTTGCCGAGATCGAGCCCCTCCTCGCCAAGGTCCGTCGTATAGACGTTGAACCCTTCGGTCCCGAGCATCAGCTCGATGCTCTTGGCGATGGTCGCCTCGTCTTCGATCAACAACACGCGCATCGCATCATCCCCCGTCAGCACGTCGATCCGCAGCCCCGTAGCATTGCGGTAAGGACGTCTAAGCGACCATTAACCATGCAACATCTGGAGCGTAAAGGTTAATAAGTCCTAAACCGCAGGCCGGATGTTTGCGCCGCCGTTTGCACGCCGCGGGCGCGCATGGCAGTGCGCGGCGATGCTGCAAGATCGCATCCTGTTCATCGACGGCGAAGCGATCGTCCTCGACAAGCCCGCCGGGCTGCCGGTCGATGCGCCACGCGCCGGCGGCGACAGCATCGCGCAGCGCATCGACGAGCTCAAGTGCGGCTTCAAGCGGCCGCCCGTGGCGATGCACCGGCTCGATCAGGACACGTCCGGCTGCCTGCTGTTCGCCCGCCACGCCTCGGCCCGCGTGCTGTTCCAGCAGGCGTTCGAGGGCGGCACGGTCGAGAAGACCTATGTCGCCGTGGTGGCGGGGACGGTCGGTGAGGGAGGCACGATCGACCTGTCGATCGCCAAAGTGTCGAGCGCGGACGCCGGCTGGCGCATGCGCGGCGATCCGGGCGGCCAGCGTGCGGTGACCCACTGGCGCCGCCTCGCCGAGCGCGACGGCCGCAGCCTCGTCGAGTTCCGTCCCGCCACCGGCCGCACCCACCAGATCCGGGTCCATGCGCGCGAGGGCCTCGGCGCCGGCATCGTCGGTGACCGCGTCTATGGCGTGCCAGGCGGCCCGATGCTGCTCCACGCCCTGCGCCTGGTCGTGCCGCGCGGGCGCAAGCCGGCGGTCGACGTCACCGCACCGCTGCCCGCCACCTTCGCCGAGTGGGCCGATGCCGCCGCCTGACGAGTTCGCCATCCCCGAGGATGCGCTGAGCGAGCGGTTCCTCGCCGCGACCGGGCCGGGTGGGCAGAACGTCAACAAGGTCGCGACCGCGTGCCAGCTGCGCTGCGACGTGTTCCGCCTTCGCCTCACGCCGCAGGTGTATGCACGGCTGAGGACTATCGCCGGCACGCGCATGACCGGCGCAGGCGAGCTGCTCGTCACCGCTCGCCGCTTCCGCTCGCAGGAGGCGAACCGCGAGGATGCGCGGCAGCGGCTGGCGAAGATGATCGCCGATGCTCATGTCGTACAGGCGAAGCGCCGGGCGACGCGCCCGAGCCGCGCGGCCAAGGCCAAGCGCGTCGACGAGAAGAAGGGCCGCGGCGACGTCAAGCGCGGACGCGGCAAGGTGAGCTTCGACTGATGCACAACATCGCGATTACGGCTGCCGACAAGCCGACGCTCTACCGCGATCTTGCCGCGGCCCTCGAGGCCCTGGTCGCGGGGGAGCCCGACGGCATCGCCAACATGGCCAACGCCGCCGCGCTGATCCGGGAGAGCGTGCCCGACCTCAACTGGGTCGGCTTCTATCGCAACCTTGGCGGCGAGCTGGTGCTCGGGCCGTTCCAGGGCCGCCCGGCCTGCATCCGCATTCCCTTCGGCAAGGGCGTGTGCGGCACCGCGGCGGGGACGCGGCAGGTGCAGCGGGTCGACGACGTCCACGCCTTCCCCGGCCACATCGCCTGCGACTCCGCCTCGGCGAGTGAGTTGGTGGTGCCGATCGTTCGTGACGGCATGCTGCTCGCGGTGCTCGATCTCGACAGCCCCACGCCCGCGCGCTTCGACGCGGAGGACGAAGCGGGGTTCGTTGCACTCGCAAAGGTACTTGGCGGCGTTTTAACCTCGCCACTTTAATCGACTGTTAACCACCTAAGCCGAAAAATAGCACGGGGCAGTTGCTGCTTTTCAGGGGGTTTTCATGTTCAACCGACTTACCATCTCGACGCTAATTCTCGTCGGTGCGCCAGCCGCTGCGCAAACCGTCGTGGTTCCGGCTACGCCGGCCGTGTCAGCCTATTCATCCAATGCCGTCGTCGTACCGCCGCTGGTCGCGAGCGACATGTTGAGGGCTGGCGCACCGGTCCCGGTGGCACTTTCCGAAGTGCTCACGACCAAGGGCAAGACGTTGCGGGTCGGCCAGCGAGTGCGGCTCGAAGTCGCGCAGGACGTCATGCTGAACGGCCGCGTCGCCATTCCGGCCCGCAGCCCGGTGGAAGGCGTGCTGACGGAGGTCCGCAACAAGGGCATGTGGGGCAAGTCGGGTGCCATCCACCTGCAGATGACGTCGGTGAGCATCAACGGCACTCCCGTCCGGCTGAAGGGCGACATGGATTCGCGCGGCCAGACCGGCACTGCCGGTGTCGTCGGCGCGATCGTGGCCTTGCCCATCGCCGGCTTCTTCGTGACCGGCAGCAGCGCGGACATGCCGTTGAACATGCCGGGTCGGGCGTTCCTCGACCAGGACATTGCGCTCGCAGGCAGCGCTCAAGCGCCAGCGGTGCGAGCGGGCTCGCTCGTGCCCGTCGCCGAGACGACCTTTTCGACGCCCCAGTAACGGGTTCGGCTGCGCTGCGCCTTCTCACGGAAGGCGCAGCGTACTTTCCCTAGCTCAGCGCTTCGAGCCGTTCTTCGTCGAGGCTGCCGGGGATGATCATCACCGGGCAGGGCAGCTTGCCCGAATCATGACCGGTAAAGTCGGCGACCAGCGGCCCAGGATGGCCCGAGCCGCACGCGCCGAGCACCAGCGCGGCGATGTCGCTGCGGGTGCCGATGAACGCGCGCACCTCCGACACCGGCTCGCCCGAGCGAACGGCGATGTTCGGCGCGATCCCCGCAGAGTCCATCAGCTCGCCGACCGACGAGGCGACGATCGCCTCGATCCGCAGCCGCTGCTCCTCCTCGATCGCGGCCTGCACGCCGCCCCACTGGACGAAATCCTGCGGCTCGACGATCGCCAGCACCTCGACCGTGCCGTCGGTCTTGGCCGCCCGCCGCGCCGCGAAGCGCAGGGCCACCCGCGCCTCGGCACTGTCGTCGATCACCACGAGATAGGTGCGCCTGGGGGCTGGGCCGCTGTCCATTGGCGCGAAGCTGCGCACAAAGCCCCGCCCGGCGCAAGCTCGCGCCCAACAGCCCTGTGCAAGCTCCCGCCCGACGGCTCTTGACCCCGGGCCTCGCTTCGCCCTTTGTGCCGAGCGATCCGACCATATGGGAACCGCCATGCCGACCGAGCTCAAGATGCCCGCCTTGTCGCCGACGATGGAGGAGGGGACGCTCGCCAAATGGCTGGTCAAGGAGGGCGACACGGTGAAGTCGGGCGACCTGCTGGCGGAGATCGAGACCGACAAGGCGACGATGGAGTTCGAGGCGGTCGACGAGGGGGTGATCGGCAAGATTCTCGTCGCGGAGGGCACCGATGGGGTCAAGGTGGGGGCGGTGATCGCGACCATGGCGGGGGA
>CAXSDY010000152.1:0-5700 GCA_964235835.1 uncultured Sphingomonadaceae bacterium
AGCTGCAGAAGCACGTCGACACGCTGATCGTCATCCCCAACCAGAATCTGTTCCGCCTCGCCAACTCCGACACGACCTTCAAACAGGCGTTCGAGATGGCCGACGAGGTCCTGCAGCAGGGTGTGCGCGGCATCACCGACCTGATGGTCATGCCCGGCCTGATCAACCTCGACTTCGCCGACGTCCGCTCGGTCATGGGCGAGATGGGCAAGGCGATGATGGGCACCGGCGAGGCCGGCGGCGACAACCGCGCGATCGAAGCGGCCGAGAAGGCGATCTCCAACCCGCTGCTCGACGGCGTTAGCATGAAGGGCGCCAAGGGCGTCATCATCTCGATCACCGGCGGCGAGGACATGCGCCTGATGGAGGTCGACGAGGCCGCCAGCCACATCAAGGAACTGGTCGACCCCGACGCCAACATCATCTGGGGATCGGCGTTCAACAACGACCTCGAAGGCCGCATCCGCGTGTCGGTGGTCGCGACGGGCATCGAGGCCGAAGTCGCGACCGGCGCCCAGCCGGGCAAGGTCTTCACCTTCCCGACGGCCGCGCGCGCGACGGCAGGGCCAACCCCGGCGCTGCAGACCTCCCCCCGTGCTGCCGCTCCGGCGCCCGCCCCGAGGGCAAGCCAGCCGCTCGTCGACCATGATGACTCCGACGAGCTGCTGCTCGACAGCGAGGACATCCTGACGACCCCCGTCGGAACTGCGCCGATCGCGCCGCCGGCCGACGACGGCGCCGCGACCGACACCCAGCGCAAGGACAGCGGCACGCTGTTCGAGCGGATGTCGAACATCGCCCGGGGTGCCGCCAAGGCGCAGGTCGACGAGGAGCCGTCCGCCGCGATGCGCCGCGAACCGATCGACATCCCGCGCTTCCTCAATCGCCAGAACAACCAGTAGGCGTTTAACCAGTAGGCGTTCGCCGAGCGCAGCATCCACGCCGGCAAGCGGGATCGAATGCCTGAGCGCTCGTTCGATCCCGAGCCTGCTGCTGACGCGTCCCGCTCCCGGCCTGAGGGCCTCCTTGGATGGGCATCCGCTCACCGCCGCGAGGCAACGGACTGGCGCGACAGGCTTTTCAGCAAGCCCACAGCAAGCTCCGCTGTGCCATGGTATACGGCATGTACCTCCGAAACACGGCCTGGCGGGCAGGGGTTGCGGCGAGTCTCGCGATGCTGACCGGCAGCCAGGCGCTTGCCCAATATATCGACGACACGCCGCCGCCACTCCCTGCTGCTCCGGTCGCGGGGGAGAGCGCGGGGGATGCGCTCGGCCGCAACGTTCGAATCCTCGCGCAGAACCCGCGTGACTATCTCGCGCTGGTCGGCGCCGGACGGGCCGCGCTCGCCACCGGCGATCCGGAAGCGGCGATCGGCTTCTTCGGCCGGGCCGCCGATGTCTCGCCGCGGGCCTCCGCGCCGCGCGCAGGGAATGGCGCCGCGCTGGTCGCCATGGGCGAGGCGAGCCGTGCCCTCGCCGAGTTCGCGCAGGCGCAGCGTCTCGGGGCGTCGGTCGCCAGCTTCGCGGCCGACCGCGGCCTGGCCCGCGATCTGCTCGGGCAGCAGGCGCTGGCGCAGGCCGACTACCGGCTTGCGCTCGGCGGCACGGATGCTGCCGAAGCGCGCCGGCGGCTCGCGCTGAGCCTGGCCATCTCCGGCAATCGCGCTGCGGCGATGACCGCGCTGGGTCCGCTGCTCCAGCATAGCGACGTGCCCACCAACCGCGTCCGCGCCTTCGTCCTCGCGCTCGGCGGGGACTCGGCCGGCGCGAGCCGCGCGCTCGACAAGAGCGTTCCCGGCATGTCGCGTAGCCTCGAGCCCTTCTTCCGTCGCCTGCCGGGGCTGACCGCAGCGCAGAAGGCAGCCGCCGTGAACCTCGGCATCTTTCCGGGCACGGGCCAGAGCGGCACCGCGCTCGCCGGCGCCACGCCCGTGCCGACCGGCCCCGCCTATTTGCCGCAACCCTCTCCGCCCGGCAGCGAGTCCTCCTCCTATCGTCTGAGCACGGTGACGGAGACCCCCGATCGGCTCGCCGGCATCGACGCGCTGCTGAGCGGCCAAGGCGTAGCACCCAAGGGCGCGCCGCGCTCGGTAACGCCGGCGCCACCCGCGGCACCGCAGCCCCACTACGAAGTCGCGACGAACGTCTTGCCACGCCCTGCCGCGACGGTCCCCTCTGCGTCGCCCAAGCGCATCTGGGTGCAGCTCGCCAGCGGGACGGACGAGGCTGCGCTCGCCAGCCAGTTCGCCCGCATCGCCGCCCGCGAGCCCGAGATGTTCCGCACCATCCGCCCGTTCGTCAGCGAGGTCGACGGGCGCACCAAGCTGCTGGTCGGCCCGTTCAAGAACGGCGAGGACAGCGAGATCTTCATCCAGAACCTGGAGGACTCCCGCATCGACGGGTTCAGCTGGACGAGCCCGCAGGGGCAGGTCGTCAGGAAGCTCGGCAGCCCCTAAGGGCCGACCATGAAGCTCGCCCCGGCGCTCGCCGCCCATCCTGACCGATCGCGTGGCCGGAGCTTCGCCGAGGACGACGCCGGTCCACGCGGGCCCCGCGACATCTTCCAAGGCGACCGCGACCGGATCGTCCACTCGGTCGCCTTCCGCCGCCTGCGCCACAAGACGCAGGTGTTCATCGCGCCCGACGGCGACCATTTCCGGGTCCGCCTGACCCACTCGCTCGAGGTGGCGCAGATCGGCCGCACGATCGCGCGTGCGCTCGGCCTTAACGAGGACCTGACCGAGACGCTGTGCCTGGCGCACGATCTCGGCCACCCGCCGTTCGGCCATGCCGGCGAGGATTCGCTCAGCCGCGGCCTCGCCGACGCGGGCGGGTTTGACCACAACGCGCACACGCTCCGCCTCGTGACCTGCCTCGAGGCGGTCTATCCCGGCTTCGACGGGCTCAACCTCAGCTGGGAGGCGCTCGAGGGCCTTGCCAAGCACAACGGCCCGGTCGCGCAGCCGCCGTGGGCACTGGCCGAGGCAGACGCCGGCTTCACCCTCGACCTCGCGTCTTGGCCGAGCCTGGAGGCGCAGGTCGCGGCCATCGCCGACGACATCGCCTACGACAATCACGACGTCGACGACGGCCTGCGCTCGGGCATCCTCAACGTCGATGAACTGTGCGAAGTCCCGATCGTCGCCCGCCATTGGCGCGCGATCGCAGACCGCCATCCCGGCTTGGCGCCTGATCGTGCACAGCGGGCGCTGGTGCGCGATATGATCGGGACGATGGTCGCAGACGTGCTTGTGGAAACGCGGGCGCGGATCGCCGAGGCTGGAGTGGCGACCATCGACGACGTTCGCGCCGCGGGCCGCCCGCTGGTGGGCTTCTCGCCGGCCATGGGGATCGAGGAGCGTGCCCTTAAGCGCTTCCTCTACGACCGGCTCTACAACAGCCCGTCGCTGCACCCGATCCGCCGGGAGGCGCAGCGGATCGTGACCGACCTCGCCGCCGCCTATCGCGCCGGTGGGCTGAGCCTGCCCGCCGGCTGGCAGCGGGGAGAGGGTGAGACGGCCCGCGTGCGCGGCATCGCCGACTTCATCGCCGGCATGACCGACCGCTTCGCCATCCGCCAGCACGAGCAACTCATCGGCCCGGTCAACCTGCCGGACCGGTTCTGATCGGCAAACGGCCCGGCGCTCGGGAGCGCCGGGCCTCATCGCCGTTTAGTAGCGGTTGCGGATGACCTGCAGCACGCGGCCGTTGCGGACGTTCACCAAGACCAGATCGTCCCCGTAGCGGACCCAGCGCTGGTTCATGCGCGGAGCAGCCAGGTGATAGCGGCCAAAGTCGTTGACGGCGTAGCGATCGCCCCAGAAGCCGGGACGCAGCTGATAGCCGGGGTTGACCGGCTGATAGCGCCAGCCGCCGTAGGGCGCGACATAGGCCTCGCGGCGGTCGCGGCGGAAGTCACGCCGGTCCTGGCGAAGGTCGCGCCGATCCTGGCGCAGTTCCTGACGGTCGCGGCGGATGTCGTCACGCGTCTGGGCATTGGCGGCGCCCGGTACGGCGGTGGCCGCCAACAGGCTCAACAAGATCAACTTACGCATTTCTCTCTCCTTCGAAGTTCCCCAGAACCGCTCGGTCTCGATTTGGCTCCGGCCGGCTGAACTCGGCAGGAACGTCCCGTTCATCTCGGGACAAGGACGAGCGCACGGGCCAGATGTAGCTCAGCCACCAATCGCGCCGGCGCCGCTTCAGCTCCGGAATCCGGCGCGACAGCGGGATCAGCAGGACGATGACGAGCGCGCAGACGAGACAGACGCTCGGCCGACCTAACCGCCGGCGCGGCTCCGCTGGTGACCTTGCGGCCATGCTGCGCTAGGGCGCCGCCGATGAGCCTCTACGTTCGCTATTCCACCCTGCTCGAACAGTCCCTCGATGCGCTGGTCGCCGACGGAGCGCTGCCCGCCGGGCTCGACCGGCGCAACGTGGCGGTCGAGCCGCCGCGTGACGCCGCGCACGGCGACCTTGCGACGAACGCGGCGATGGTCCTCGCCAAGGCTGCCGGGACCAACCCGCGCGCGCTCGCCGGGCTGCTCAAGCCCAAGCTCGAGGCTTTGCCTGGCGTGACCTCGGTCGAGGTCGCCGGGCCGGGCTTCATCAACCTTCGCCTGGCGGAGGAAAGCTGGCGCGACGAACTCGGCACCATGCTCTCGGAAGGCGAGGGCTACGGCCGATCGCAGGTCGGGCAAGGCCAGCGGGTCAACGTCGAATATGTCTCCGCCAATCCGACCGGGCCGATGCACATGGGCCATTGCCGCGGCGCGGTGGTCGGCGATGCGCTTGCCAATCTGCTCGAGGCGGCCGGGTTCGCGGTGACCCGCGAATATTATGTCAACGACGCCGGCAGCCAGGTCGATACGCTCGCCCGCTCGGCTCACCTGCGCTACCGCGAAGCACTCGGCCAGGACATCGGCGAGATTCCCGAGGGTCTCTATCCTGGCGACTACCTCGTCCCGGTCGGCCAGGCGCTCGCCGCCGAGTTCGGCGACCGCTTCGCGGCCCTGCCAGAGGCCGAATGGCTCGTGCTGTTCAAGCAGCGGACGGTTGCGGCGATGCTCGAACTAATCCGCGCCGACCTCGCGCTGCTCGGGATCCACCACGACGTGTTCGCCTCGGAAGCGGAGCTGCAGGAATCGGGCGCGGCGGACCGCACGCTCGCGACGCTGCAGGGCCGCGACCTCGTGTACCAAGGCGAACTCGAACGGCCCAAGAGCCTCTCGGAGCAGGATGAGTGGGAGCCGGTCGAACTGACCCTGTTCCGCTCGACCCGGTTCGGCGACGACCAGGACCGGCCGATGAAGAAGTCGGACGGCAGCTGGACCTACTTCGGTGCGGATGCGGCCTATCATCTGCAAAAGGCGAGCGCGGCCGATCACCTCGTCAACATCTGGGGCGCGGACCACGCCGGCACCGTCAAGCGCATCCAGGCGGCGGTCACGGCCTTGACCGACGGCCGCGTCGACCTGGACGTCAAGCTCGTTCAGATGGTCCGCCTGTTCCGCGCCGGTGAGCCGGTCAAGATGTCCAAGCGCTCGGGATCGTTCGTGACGCTGGCCGACGTCGTGCGCGAGGTCGGCAAGGACGTCGTGCGTTTCATGACGCTGACCCGCCGCGCCGACGCGCCGCTCGACTTCGACTTCGCCAAGGTGGTCGAGGCGTCGAAGGACAATCCGGTGTTCTACGTCCA
>CAXSDY010000153.1:0-5700 GCA_964235835.1 uncultured Sphingomonadaceae bacterium
GAGGAGCACCAGCATGACGTCGGTCAGCGGCGTCGTGTTGATCTCCATCATCGGCTCGCCCTCGGCGTTCGAGCCAGTCGTTTGCATTGCCATGGCGGCGTGCTCCTGAAAATTGGTGCGCTAGAGGCGCTGGACGACGGTGCCGTCGAGCGTCGGCTGCGAGATGAAGCCGACCCGGGCGAACCCGGCGCGCTGCATCGTGTAGACCGCCCCGCCGATGCAGCGGTACGGCGTGTTGATGTCGCCGCGGATATGCGCCTCGGGCATATTCTCTTCGGTGATGTTCTGCGGACCGCCGACCCGGTCGACCTCGTCCTTCAGCTTCTTGACCGCACGGTCGAGCAGTTCCGTCGAGCTGACCTTGGTCAGGTTCCAGTAGACCTCGCACGCGCCACCCGGCGCGCCGCGGATCGACAGCGAGACGTTCTCGGGCTTGGTCGCGGTGACCTCGTAGCGGACGCTCGGCAGCTTCACCGGGATCGTCTGGATCACGACCGGCACCGTGATCAGGAAGATGATCAGCAGCACCAGCATCACGTCCACGAGCGGGGTCGTGTTGATGTCGGACATGGGGACGTCTTCGTCGCCGCCCTCCTGCTTTACGCTCATGGCCATCTGGCGTTGGTCCTATTCGTGTTCGTCGTCGTGGTCGGTCCGGGGCAGCGCATGGGCCGCCGCCCCGGAAGTTCGCTTAGCGGGTCGTCGGGTCGGCCTGCGCCGCCGTCGGGGTGAACCCGGTGCGCAGCGGCTCGCTGCCCTTCTGGGTCGGTGCCGCGCCGCTCTTGGTCTCGGCCGAGCCCTTGACCACCGGCCCGGTCGTCGCACCGGCCAGCATCTTCGGCTTCACCGCACCGGCGGACATGATGTAGCCATGCACGTCGTTGGTGAACGCCGCGAGATCCTCAACGATCGACTTGTTGCGGCGGATCAGCCAGTTGTAGGCGAGCACCGCCGGCACCGCGACGACCAGGCCGAGTGCGGTCATGATCAGCGCCTCGCCGACCGGGCCGGCCACCGTGGTGATCGAGGCGTCGCCAGATGCGCCGATCTTAATCAGGGCGCGGTAGATGCCGATGACGGTGCCGAACAGGCCGATGAACGGCGCCGTCGAACCGACGGTCGCGAGGAAGGCGAGGCCCTCGCCGAGACGGGCGCCGATGCTGCCCTGGCTGCGCGCCAGCGAGTTGGCCATCCAGTCGTGCTGATCGATCGGATCGGTCAGCTTGCCATGCTGCTCCTGCGCGACCAGCGCATCGTCGACGATCGAGCGGTAGGCGCTGCGCGCCTCCAGCTTGGTCGAGGCGTCGCGGAGGTTGGGCGAGTTCCAGAAGTTGGACCGCACCTTGTTGCCCTGGTTCATGATCTTCTGCTGCTGCAGCAGCTTCGTGAACAGGATGTAGAAGGTGCCGATCGAGAAGGCGACGAGGATGATGAACACCGACCAGGAGATGACCCCGCCCTCATGGAGCGCCTGGAACAGGCCGTAGGGGTTTTCGTTCGCTGCGGCGGGTGCGGGAGCTGCGGTCTGCATAGGATGACTTTCCTCTAGGTGATTTGTCTATTCGGGTGGTTTAGGCCGGCCGATCAATCGGCCGGGACCACCCACCGGATCCGGACGGTGCCGGAGTCGGTCGTGGGCTGGCCCAGATTATTCTTCGCCGGAGTGAACTTGGCGCGGCTGCGCAGGATCTTGCATGTCGCCTGATCGAGCGCCGACGACCCGCTCGACGACGTCACGTCGCAGCCTGAAATCCGCCCATCGGTGCCGACCGTGTAGCTGACCGCGGTGGTTCCCTGCTGCTGCGCCTGCAACGCCGAATTCGGATAATCGTCGGTCGAGAACAGCGCGTGCAGATCGCCCCGTGCCTTGGCCGGCTCGACGGTCTTCGGCGCCGGCGGCGGTGCGGGCGGCGCCGGCGGCGCAGGGCGCGCGATCGGCGTCGGCACGAACGGCGGCGGGTTCGGCGTCGTCTGAATCTGGACCGGCGGCGAGGGCATGCTCACGATCGGCGGCGGCGCCGCGACCTGCGGCGGCGGCGGCGTTTCCTGCTTCTCGGGCGGTGGAGGCGGCGGCTTCTCCTCCGGCGGCGGCGGCGGTTCGGTCACGTCGAAGGTCTTGAGGTCGGTCGCCGCCTGCTTGACGACGTTATAGGCCAAACCGCTCACCAATGCGTAACCGAGCACGACGTGCAGCAGGGCCACGACGATGATCGACGCGGTCCTGTTCGAGCTCATCTGCTTGCGATTTGCGTATGCCATCGAGCCGCATCTCTCCTCATTGGCCGCGGCGGAAACCGCGGTTGAACCGGGCTTCTGTCGTGCCCTAGCCCCGGATGTCCCCGCGTCGACGTTTCATCATATCATCGCCGCGAGAGAGCAATCCCTAATCAACGCTTAATGGCGGCGCAACGTGTTTTGTTCCGTGTCCGATACCGCTTGCCACTTTCATGGGACACTCCCTTCGAACGAGGCGATCTCGATCCCCACTCCGCGCGCGTCGGCATAGACGTCAGGCTTCACGCTGCCGACGCGCAGCGCCTGCACGCCGCGGCATGCGGCGAATCGGTCGAACAGAGCTTTGACCAGCGTTTCCTGTAGGTTGTAGCGCCGAAGCGAGGCGATTCGCCGCACCTCCTCGCGCAGGAAATCATAGTCCCAAGCGCTCGCCGGCGCGTCGTCGCTCGGCGATTCGGCCGGGTCGAGCCACAGCTCGACGCTGATCAGCAGCCGCTGCGGCGTTCCTATTTCGAAGTCGTGGAAGCCGATGTCGGTCATCACCTCCAGCCGATCGAGCACGATCCGGCTCTGCCGCACGCGCAGATGGTCCGGGATCATGCCGTGAAGCTTTACCGTCTCGTTCATCGGTTCGATCGTCTTCCTAGAGCTTGAACTGAACGTCGCGGGCGAGTTGCATGAAGCGCTGCCCGCCGTCGATGGTCATGATCTCACCCGTGACTGCCTCGGCGCCGATCAGGTAGCGCAACGCCCGCACCACGTCGCCCGGTTCGACCCCGCGCCCGAGCGGATTGAGAGCGTGAACCGTCTCGAAATTGGACTGCTCGCCCGACGGCAGCATGACGGCCGGCGCGATGCCGTTGACGCGGATCCCCTGTCCGGCCAGCGCCCGGGCCGCGAGCTGGGTCAGGCCGGCGAGCGCCTGCTTGCTGACCGTATAGCTGAGGAAGTCGGGATTGGGCGCCGCGAGCTTGGCGTCGAGCAGGTTGACGACCAGGCTGCCGCGTGGCGCCACCGCCGCGAACGCATCGATCAGCATCGCCGGCGCCCGCGCGTTGACCACCATGTGCGCGTCGAACTCGGCGGGCGAAAACGTCCCGAACCCATCCTGGGCAAACCGCGCCGCATTGTTGACCAACAGCCGGCACCCACCCGCCGCCGCGAACACCCGCTCAGCACAGTCCGGCGCGGCGAGGTCGGCCACGACCCGCTCCGCCCCATCCGGCACAGTATCGCCGTAGTGGTGGACATGGGCGATCACCCGCCAGCCATCGTCAAGCAGCGCCCGCGCAATCGCCGCGCCGACCCGCTTGCCGGCGCCGGTGACGACGGCGGTTGACCCCTGTTCCATGCGTCCGCCCTGACGCCCCGCCGGTCCCGGTGCAAGGCTGGATTGCGCCGCCGCCCTCCCCTACACCGCGATGCATGCCCGAGACCCGCCCTCCCGTCAGCCTCGCCGGCCAGTCGCTCGCCGACCTGGCCGAGGCGCTGTCGGGGCGCAGCTTGCCGCCGGTCGAGCGGTGGAACCCGGCGCACTGCGGCGAGTCCGACATGGTCATCCGCCGCGACGGCAGCTGGACCTACCGCGCCGAGCCGATCGCCCGCCCGGCGATGGTCCGCCTCTTCTCGACCGTGCTGCGCCGGGAACCGGACGGCAGCCACGTACTGGTCACCCCGGCCGAGAAGCTGACCATCGAGGTCGAGGCGACTGCCTTTCGCGCACTGGCGATGACCAGCGAGGGCGAAGGTCCGGACCGCCGCATCGCCCTCGAACTCGATCACGCCGACGCGCTAATCGTCGGGCCCGAACACCCGCTGCGCCTGGTCGACACGCCGCACGGCCCCTCGCCCCGCGTGCTCGTGCGCCACGGGCTCGAGGCGGAGCTGAGCCGGCCGCTCTACTATGAGCTGGCCGAGATTGCGCTGGCGGAGGGCCGCGAACCCCCAGGCGTCTGGTCGGACGGCTCCTTCTTCCCGCTCGCTCCAGAGACATCGGATGGCGCGCAGCACGGATGACCCTGGCCGAGCGTCTCACTACCGCCCTCGCCCGGGCCACGCCCGAGGGCATCCGGTCCGGCGACCTCGACGAGGACGCGGACGGGCCTGCGCGGGCGGCCGCGGTGCTGGTCGCGATCACCGACCGGCCGGAGCCCGGCGTGCTCCTCACCGTGCGCCACGCCGACCTGCGCACTCACGCCGGGCAAATCGCGTTTCCGGGGGGCAAGGTCGACCCCGACGACCGCGATCCGGCGCACACCGCGCTGCGCGAGGCGTGGGAGGAGATCGCGCTCGATCCCGGCCGGGTCACCGTCTGCGGCACCGCCGACCGCTATCGCACCATCACCAACTACTGCATCACGCCGGTGGTCGGCATCGTGCCGCCCAACCTGCCGCTGAAGCCCGACCCGAGCGAAGTGGCCGACTGGTTCGAGGCGCCGCTCGCCTTCGTGCTCGACCCCGCCAACCACGTCCGGGCCGAGGCGCAGGTCAAGGGGCGTGCCCGCTTCTACACGCAGATCGACTGGGAGGGACGTCGCATCTGGGGCGCGACGGCGGCGATGATCGTCAATCTGTCGCGCCGCCTGCAGTGGAGCTAGACCCCGCCGCCTGGCTGGCCCGGCCGGGGATGCGCGACCTGCTCGGCGCGCTCGATGCGGCGAGCGGCGCGACGCGCCTCGTCGGCGGCGCCGTGCGCGACCTCGCCGTGGGTCTCGCCGCGGCCGACCTCGACCTTGCCACGCGCCTGACGCCGGACGAGGTGATCGCGCGGCTGAACAAGGCCGACATCAAGGCGGTGCCGACCGGCCTCGCGCACGGCACCGTTACGGCCGTCTCCGCCGGCACCGCCGTCGAGGTCACCACGCTGCGAAGCGACGTTGCCACGGACGGGCGACGCGCGACGGTCGCGTTCACCCACGACTGGGCGGCCGATGCGGCGCGGCGCGACTTCACCATCAACGCGCTTTACGCCGATCCGCTCATGGGCACCGTGTTCGACCCGACCGGCGAGGGCGAGGGCGACCTGGTGGCGCGGCGCGTCCGCTTCATCGGCGATCCGTCCGCACGCATCGCCGAGGATCATCTGCGCATCCTACGGTTCTTCCGCTTCCACGCGCGCTTCGCCGCCGGGCCGCCGGACGAACCCGCCCTCGCCGCCTGCACCGCCCGCGCCAACGACCTCATGGCGTTGTCGCGCGAGCGGATCGCCGACGAATTGTCGAAGCTGCTCGCACTCGACGATCCGCTGCCGACCGTGCGCCTGATGGTTCGCAGCGGCATCCTGCGCCCCGTGCTGCCCGAGATCGACGCGGCGGCCGCCGATCGCCTGGCGCGGCTGGTCGAGGCGGAGCGTCGCGCCGCGGTCCCGGCAGACCGCTGGCGCCGCCTCGCCGCCCTGCTCCCGCCCGACGCGGCAGTCGCCGAACGGATCGCCGCGCGGCTGAAACTCTCCAACCGGGTGCGCAA
>CAXSDY010000154.1:0-5620 GCA_964235835.1 uncultured Sphingomonadaceae bacterium
TCCTACCAAAATGGTGAGAGTAATATCAATTCACAGGCTCGCAACAACCTCGTCAGTTAGAACTTCAGAAATGCAATAGACGTGATATCTGGCCCAATGGCCCGGTCTGTCGCTCTGTGGCGGCGACCCCGACGTGCGTTCCCCTCAACATCTTCGGCGTCGGCGTGGCGAGCGCCAACGCGCTAGCCTACATCACGGCACTTCGGAGACGAGGGTTCGCCTGACGCAACAGGTCGCGGAAGCTTCATTGAGCGGGAACCATTTTCCCTGGCGCGCGAATACGGACGTGAGTTATACCCAGGGTCCGCTGACGGCTTCCCTGACCTGGCGTTACATCAGCTCGGGCGTTCTCTACACGAGCTTTTTCGACAATGCGTCCGGACCATTGAGCGTTGATAATAATAACGTGCCGTCGATCTCCTATTTCGATCTTGGCGCAAGTTATAGAATGAAGATTAGCAACGCGAACGTCGAGCTATTCGCGCGCGCTCAGAACCTGCTCGACAAGGATCCGCCGGTCACTCCTTCCTCGAACCTGTTCGATAGCCAGTTCAACGCTTATTTGTACGACGGCATCGGACGGTATTTCCGCTTGGGAGTCCGGGTTGCGTTCTAGCTCGCGAGTAGCCTTGCTAGCGGCACGGACGTCTCATCAGATTTGACATGCTGCGCTCTCCAGGTGATGGCAGTGCCGCGCAATGCCGGTGATCGGAATTGTCTGTCGCCGCAGGGCGGGTAGCCCGGTCAGGAGGGGAACATGTCTTCATGTCCGTCGGCAGATCACGCAGCTGACGTCGGTTGCGGGCGGCCAGCAGGCCCGGCGGTGGGCCGTCGCGAATTGCTTGCGGGACTGGGCGCGGCGTGCACGCTGGGCGGCAGCGCCGCGCGGGCCGCGCCGGGAAGGAACCGCGCGGGCGCGGTCGGCCTCATCGATGTTCATCACCATATTCTTCCGCCCGGAGCGCCGGACCCGGTCAGAGCCGCGATGTCCGGTTGGAGCGCCGCGCGGGCTGTCGCCGAGATGGATCGCGCGGGAGTCGCGACCGGTATTGCGTTTCCTGGACCAATCTTCTTCGGAGGGGAGCCCGAACGCCGGCAGCTTGCGCGGATGTGGAACGAATACGGTGCCAAACTGGGCGAGGAGTACCCGCGACGCTTCGGTCTATTTGCATCGCTGCCGTTTCCCTTCGTCGACGGCAGCATCGCCGAGATCGATTACGCGCTCGGTCATCTGCGTGCCGACGGGTTCGGCATCGCGACGAACTACGGCGAGATGTGGCTCGGCGACGAGCGCCTCTGGCCGATTTATCGAGAGCTCGACCGTCGCGCGGCCGTGGTGTTCGTCCATCCTTACGATGCGCCATGCTGCACGCCTGCGAAGATGTCCTACTCGACGGCGATGATGGACGGATCGTGGATCGAGTGGCCAATGAACACGGCGCGCACGATTCTCAGCCTGATCGCTTCGGGGACGTTGCGGCGCTTCCCGCGCATTCGCTTCATCTTCTCGCACGACGGTGGCCTGATGCCGCTTCTGGTCGACCGTCTCGCCGGGCTTTCCGCTCGTCCTGGGGTGAATCAGGAGGGACTGAGGTCGCTCTTTCCCAAAGGCGTCGCCGCGGAGTTTGGAAAGCTCCACTTCGAGTGCGCGCAGGGCTGGTCGCCGGTCAACATGTCGGCGCTCCGCGCGCTTGTCCCCGATTCACAGATCCTGTTTGGCAGCGACTACCCATATTTCCCGATCGAGTACGGCGCCGAGCGATTCGCGAGGCTGGGCCTTCCGCCGAGAACCGCCAGCGGGATCGGTCGCGTCAATGCTGTCGGGCTTCTGCCCCGTTGGGCGGCCGGAACCACGTAACTAGGGACTTCGAGCGCGTTCGATTGAACACGACGCTTGTTTGTGGTCGCGCCTTCCCAAGGCTCGCTCCTGTGATGTGCTTGCAGCCGTTTGCATTGATTGACGAGTTGAAGGAACGAGGCGTCGCGCGCATCAGTCTAGAAGAAAATCGATCCTCGTCGACTGCGCTGCCGGGCTCGTCTGCCTCGCCGCGCTCTTACATTTTGCGCTCGGGAGTTCGTCCCGGTGGTCGCGCGAATCTTGAGACACGAGCAGGCGCACGCCGAGCAGCGATCTTCAAATATCTCTGCAAGGTCGAGCAGCGCGCTATGTCGATCTAAGCCGGTCGACGGAAGAGCCAACGAATCGGTAAGCGCCGCGACGCTGTATCCGCGGTTTGTGGGGCTCGCGACTGCGGAACAGGCTGACGCGACGACGAAGCTGACGCAGTCTGACCTGCTCGCCTATGCGGCTTGCGGACCACCAAGGTGCGTACCGGGCAGCAGTGGGACGGTCCAAACGGGTGGACACCGTGGACTTTGAGCGGCTTTAGCGCGCTCGGCGTCGAGTTCGGCTGTGATGGCGTCGACGGAGTTCGTCGCGTCTCCGAGCTCCGCGGGGCTCTTGGCGTTCCTGGCTCGCGTCCTCGCCCGCATTGACGGCGGCGAGGTGCACCTGGGCGAGCTTGCGGGCCTGGTCGACGGTGAGCTGCCAACGACACGAAGGCTCGGCTTGCGCCGTTCGCCGGTGGGCGTCCCGTACCGGAGCATGAACACCTTGCGTCCGGCCAGTGTCACTTACGCAGGAAGCCTGCCCGAGACTTGTCGTGCACTTCGTAGTCGCGGGATCCGGGCTTGGCGGCCTCGACTGCGGTCTTGGTGAGCTGCAAGAAAGGCATGTCCGGCTCCTGGTCGGACCCGGTTTCCAGGAGCCAAAGAGGAGCCGCGGTCGGGAGAGCCGGGTCGGTTTAGGTCGGGTCCAGGAATACGATAGCCTGGACGTAAGTCGTTGCTCTGACCGGCCTTATTTCGCTCCAACCTTGAATCTAGCGGGTCGTCGCACGCTTTGGCGACTCATAATCGACTTCTTCGCAGAGTGTCCGTTCGAGTCGGACCGGGGGCACCAGGCGCACGGGCGGCATTGGCAAGCGCGCCGGTGTGCATCTATGCTCCCGCGATGGACGCCCGGACCACTTCGACCATCGATGAGTCGCTCGGCGCGAAGGACGTGCCCGGCTCGGCGATGAGCGTCGATGCCGTGCCGCACGATCCCGAGCTCGAACGGGTCGCACTGAAGCGAGTCAGGCTGCTCGCCTCGTTGAACCTGATGGGTGGGATCGGCCTGATCCTCGCCGTGCCGTTCGCGCTGCGCGGAGGGGCCGAATTCTTCCTGCCGGTCACCGCGGCGCTGGTCGTCGCCATCGCGCTCGTGCCGCTGCTCGAATGGTTCGAGCGGCGGCGAGTCC
This sequence comes from uncultured Sphingomonadaceae bacterium, assembly GCA_964235835.1. Classification (GTDB taxonomy): domain Bacteria; phylum Pseudomonadota; class Alphaproteobacteria; order Sphingomonadales; family Sphingomonadaceae; genus Sphingomicrobium. Next base: position 3,303 of record CAXSDY010000154.1, read on the forward strand.
CGTCGAAGCTCGCGGCGATCCTGTGCGTGCTGCTGTTCCTGGGCGTCGCGGTGTTCGCGCTCGCCTCGATCGTGCTGCCTGCCATCGATTGGGTTGCGCGGATTCCGCAGCGCATCGATCAGGTCCGCCACACGCTGGATCCGGTGCTCAACCTCTACAAGTCCTTGCAGCACTGGATCGACAGCACCGCGTCGAAGATTGCCGCGACCCCCGGCCGCACGACCCGGACCGTCCGCATCGAAACGCCGAACTCGGTAACGGAGCTACTGACCACGCAGGCGCCGCACCTGTTCATCCAGCTGTTCTTCGCGCTGCTGGTGATCTTCTTCTTCCTCGCCGGCTGGACCGGCATGCGCAAGCGAACGATCGTCAGCCGGGGAAGCTTCGAAGGGGCGCTGACCACTGCCCGCGTCATCCAGCAGGTCGTCGAGGCGACTTCGACCTACCTCGGCACGATTACCCTCATCAACATCGGAATGGGCGCGCTGACCGCCGTGATCCTGTGGTTCCTCAACATGGATTCACCGATGATGTGGGGCGGCATCGTCGCGGTGCTCAACTACATCCCCTACCTCGGCCCCATCGCCAGCGTCCTGCTGCTTGCGTTCGGCGGGTTGATGACGTTCCCGGACGTCTGGGCGGCGATGCTCCCGCCGGGCTGCTTCCTCATGTTGCACCTGCTCGAGGCGAACCTGCTCACGCCCTCGATCGTTGGCCGCAGGCTGGAGATCAATCCGCTGCTGATCCTCGTTTCGCTCAGCTTCTGGGCGTGGGTGTGGGGCACTACAGGCGCGCTGCTAGCCGTGCCGCTGCTGATCATCCTCAAGACAGTGTTCTCGGCCGCGGGCACCCCGGACATCGCCGGTTTCCTGTTCGAGGACGGCGTGCTGACCCATGTCGGCGACGAGGAAGAGACCGACACGTAGCGTCGCTTTGCAGCGCCTGGGCTTGTTGACAGGGCAGGGGGCCTCCCCTAGTTCGCCGCCACCACGCGGGTGTAGCTCAGTTGGTTAGAGCGCCGGCCTGTCACGCCGGAGGTCGCGGGTTCAAGTCCCGTCACTCGCGCCATTTTAGGCAGTTCGGCCGCTTGGTGCCGCGCCCTCTCGCGTCGGTTAACCTCGGGTTCGTGCTCCCGCGTGTATTCGCCGGCCTATGGCATCGTTCGTCCCCCAGCTTGACCCATTCGGCCCACCATGCTCCGATTTGATAGGGCTAGCCATAACGGCGGCTCGGGCGTCCAGGGGGACAGAATGACGGTCGAAAGCAGCCGGGGCGACATCGCGTCGATCCAGTTCCTTCGGGGCGTCGCGGCGGTGATGGTCGTCCTCGTCCACATCGCACTTCAACTCGGCCGCCTCGGCACGCCGACGTTCGAAGCCGGTTGGCTGCTCGCCGGCGTGGACATTTTCTTCGTCATCAGCGGGTTCATCATGTGGGTTTCGACGGCTCGAAATCCCGAGCGGGGCGCGCTTGACTTCATGCGCAACCGCATCATCCGCATCGTGCCCCTCTACTGGACGTTGACCCTTGGGATGGTCGCGCTCCTGGTGATCGCTCCGCAGATCTTCCAAAGCGCTCGGTTCGACGTCGTGCACACCTGGAAGTCGTTGCTGTTCATCGCCGCACGACATCCGACGGTCGATGCGCTCTGGCCGGTCATCGTGCCGGGCTGGACGTTGAACTACGAAATGTTCTTCTACGTGCTGTTTTCGGGGGCGATCGCTCTGTGCGGCGGCTCGCTCGGCCGCCGGGCGGCGTTGGTCGCTTCCTTCCTTGTTGCCGCCGTCGCACTGTGGTTGTTGTTTCCGCGTTGGCCGGCCGAGCTTCGCTTCTACGGCGACCCGATCATTCTCGAGTTTCTGCTCGGGATCGCCATCGGCTGGGTGTATTGGCCGAATCGGCCGCCGATCAGCCGCTGGTGGTGGGCCGCAACGGCGATCGGCTTTGCCGCCTTGATGTTCATGCGATTGCCGGACGCAGCTCGGGTCGTCACCTTCGGACTCCCGGCGGCCCTGATCGTCGCGGGGGCGGCGTTCGCGCCTTCCTTCGCATGCGCTCCCCTCAGGCGTTTGGGCGACGCGTCCTACTCGATTTACCTCTCCCATGGCCTGACACTCTCGGCCGTCACGCAAGGATGGGGGTTGCTGCCTCGTGAAGCGCGTCACCCGGCGGCGGTCATTGGAACCGAACTGGCGGCGGCGATCATTGTCGGCTTCTGCACGTACCGGCTGATTGAACTGCCGCTCACTGGATTAGCCCGCCAAGCCCTCGTCGGGCGGTCCGCTGCGGTGCCTGCGCAAGCCTAGGCAAGCGCGTCG
>CAXSDY010000155.1:0-5591 GCA_964235835.1 uncultured Sphingomonadaceae bacterium
GACAGCGGGCCAAGGTCCTGCCTCGCCAGCTCGGTGAGCGGATCCTTCGGCTTGCCCGAGAACAGATCGTCCAAATCCATCGGCAAGCAGCGTTGACCCGCCGCCTCGCCGTGTCAATAAGCCGCGCGATGAGTGGTGAGGGTATGCGTTTGACCGAGATACCGGCGACGATGACGGCGATCGAGATTGCACAGCCGGGCGGTCCCGAGGTGCTGAGGCCGGCGAGCCGCGTGGTGCCGCAGCCCGGTCACGACGAGGTGCTGGTCAGGGTCGCGGCGGCCGGAGTCAACCGTCCCGACGTGCTCCAGCGCAAGGGCGGATACCCGCCTCCTGCGGGCGCGTCGGACATCCCCGGGCTGGAGGTCGCCGGGACGGTGGTCGCCGCCGGGCGCGCCGGCGAGCAGCTGATCGGCCGCGACGTGTGCGCGCTGGTCGCCGGCGGCGGCTATGCCGAATATTGCGTGGCGCCGGTCGGCACCTGCCTCCCGGTGCCCGAGGTGCTGGGCCTGACCGAAGCGGCGGCCATGCCCGAAACGCTGTTTACAGTGTGGACCAACCTGTTCGAGCGCGGCTTCGCGGCCGACGGCGACACCGTGCTGGTCCATGGCGGCACCAGCGGGATTGGCACGATGGCGATCCTGCTCGGCAATCTGTTCGGCCTGCACGTCATCGTCACCTGCGGGTCGGACGAGAAGTGCGCCCGCGCGGTGGAGCTCGGCGCCGCCCACGCCATCAACTATCGCGAGACCGACTTTGTCGACGGGGTCGAGCGCTGGACCGACGGCAGGGGGGTCGCGGTCGTGCTCGACATGGTGGGCGGCGACTATCTGCCACGGAACCTCAAGTGCCTCGCCGAGGAGGGGCGCCACGTCTCGATCGCCGTCCAGCGCGGCGCCAAGGCCGAGGTCCCGATCGTCGATATCATGCGCCGCCGGCTAACGCTGACCGGATCGACGCTGCGCCCGCGCGACGTCGGCTTCAAGACGATGGTCGCGGACGAACTGGCCAAGACGGTGTGGCCCTATGTCGAGGGCAATCGCCTCAAGCCGATCATCGACATGACCTTCCCGCTCGCCGAAGCCGCCGCCGCCCACGCGCGGATGGAAGCGGGCGATCATGTCGGCAAAATCGTGCTGACGGTGGATTAAGCACGGGCAAAGAGCCGCGGGTCCCACTGGTAGCGCGCGTGGCGTAGCAGCGCGATCGAGCCGGCGTCCGGGTGGGCAGGGTTGATCAGGAAGTTGCGCGAGTCCGGGGCGATCACGGATGGGACCGAAGCAAGCGCGGTGATCGTGCCCGCAAGCCAATCGTCTCCCCACCGCCTTGACGCTGCCTCGCCCTCAGGGGGCAGCGATGCGCCGAAATAAGTCACCGCCAGATCGTCGGGGGCCTCAAGCTCGAGCAGTTGGTACGATGGCGTCTCGTCTTCCGCCTCGAGGTGAACGAGGCTCTCGAGAAGCGCCAACGCGCTATGCTCGGCGGTGTAGAGGATCGGTCGTCCGGCACTGTGCCAGCGGGCCGGGAACAGGCGTCCACCCTGACCCGACAGATCGGTGTAGTTCGACACACGCCACAATCTCACGGCTAGGCGAGCATCCCATGCATCGATTGCTGGAGCAGGAGATTGACCTCCTCTGCGCCGGCACTGGTTGCAAGCAGATCGAGTGGCGCGACCCCACCGAATGCTCGTTTCGGCTTGCGCAGCCAGCGCATGGCCGCGTCCGTGTTGCCGAAGATATGTTCGCACAAGTCGAGTACCGGCAGGAATCGCGCCAGCCGATCGCTTTCCTCGCGGTTGAGCCGCTCCCCCTCCTTCAACCGGCGTTCGAGCGTGCGCCGATGGGCGATGACCCGGGAGAGATCGCCGATCGTGATATCGCCGCGCTTCATGAGCGCGCGAAGCATCTTGACGGGCAAACCTGCGTAAACCGCGATGCGGCGCTTGCGGACATCGTCCTCGGCCAAGGTCGGCAATTCGATCGATGTTGCCATTTGTCGCGTATGGGTCCGCCAATTGCGCATGTCAAGTTTCCCGCTCCTGCGCGGCTTGCCGTCCGCGGTCGGCTGGACTAAACCGAACCCATGCAAGGCCGCTCCGCAAGGGGCGGCCCTTTTTGTACCTAGCGCACATCGGAGACGCCCGTGGCCCAGCCCCTCATGCCCCATGCCACCGCCGCCTGGCTGGTCGACAACAGCTCGTTGTCGTTCGAGCAGATCGCCGAATTCTGCGGGCTCCACATCCTGGAAGTCCAGGCGATCGCCGACGACACCGCGGCCACCAAGCTGACCGGGCGCGACCCGATCCGCGCCAACGAGCTGACCCACGAGGAGATCGAGAAGGGCCAGGCCGATCCGGAATATCGGCTCAGGATGCACAAGGAGCCCGACCCGGTGCGCCGCACGAAGGGCCCGCGCTACACGCCGGTCAGCAAGCGCCAGGACAAGCCCGACGGAATCGCCTGGATCATCCGCAATCATCCCGAGGTGACGGACGGCGCGATCGGCAAGCTGATCGGCACGACGCGGACGACGATCGGCGCGATCCGCGACCGCAGCCACTGGAACATGGCGAATATCCAGCCGAAGGACCCGGTGACGCTGGGCCTGACCTCGCAGCGCGAGCTCGACGCGGCCGTCGCCAAGGCGGCCAAAGCAGCGGGCGCGCCGGCCCCGACCGACACCCGGCTGGAGGGCGACCGCGAGGCCTTGCTGGTCGAACTGCGCGCCGAGCGCGAGCAGCACGCGCGCGATGCCGAGGCGGCACTCGTCGCCGCCGAGGCGGGTGAGCCCGACACGTCGGACGAAATCGTCCCCGGCATCAAGGACCCGTTCAAGCGCTGAGCCTGTGTGTCGGCTTGAAAAGCGCCGCCGCGACGGTCAAGACGAGGCACCATGGCTGATGACCCGACCGCCGCGCTGAGCTTCGAGGACGCGCTGAAGGAGCTGGAGACGATCGTGCGCACGCTCGAGCAGGGCACGGCGCCGCTCGACAAGTCGATCGATCTCTATCAGCGCGGCGATGCGTTGAAGCGTCACTGCGAGGCTCGGCTGAGTGCGGCGCAGGCGCGGATCGAACAGATCTCGCTGGGACCCGACGGCCAGCCGACCGGGACCCGGCCGTTCGATGCAGACTGACGTGCTCCAGCGCCCGGTCGACCTCGCGGCGGAATCGAATGGCGTTTCGGCCGACGTCGACGCGCTGTTCCGCCGAGTGCTTGCGTTGCCGGGGGATGGGCGCGACCGGCTCTACGCCGCGATGGCGCATGCCGCGGTCGGCGGCGGCAAGCGGCTGCGGCCGCTGCTGACCGTCGCGACGGCGCGGCTGTTCAACATCGACCCGGAGCGCGCCCTCCGCGCGGGAGCGGCGATCGAGGCGATCCATGTCTATTCGCTGATCCACGACGATTTGCCGTGCATGGACGACGACGACCTGCGCCGCGGCAAGCCGACCGTTCACCGCGCGTTTGACGAGGCGACCGCCGTGCTCGCCGGCGACAGCCTTCACGCGCTGGCGTTCGACATCCTCGCCGACCCGGCAACGCACGAGAACCCGGTGGTGCGCGCCGAGCTGGTGCTCCACCTCGCCCGCGCCTCCGGCCCCGACGGCATGGCGGGCGGCCAGATGCTCGACCTGGTCGCGCAAGGCGAAGCGCTCGATCTCGGCGCGATCACCCGGCTCCAGCAGCTCAAGACCGGCGCGCTGATCGAATATGCGGTGGAGGCGGCGTGCATCATGGGCGGCCTCGATCCGCATGCCCGTACCCCATGCCGCGGCTATGCGCGCAACGTCGGCCTGGCCTTCCAGATCGCCGACGACCTGATCGACCACGACGGGGACGAGGCCGCCGCCGGCAAGCGGGTCGGCAAGGATGCGGCGGCGGGCAAGGCGACGTTCGTCTCGCTGCTCGGCGCCGAGCGGGCGCGGGCCCAGGCGCAGCTGCTGGTCGAACAGGCGATCGAGCACCTCCAGGAGCATGGGGCGGAGGCGGACCTGCTGCGCGCCATCGCCCGCTTCGCGGTCGAACGGGATCATTGAGCGATGCGCATCGGCGTTTATCCCGGCACCTTCGACCCGCTTACTCTCGGTCACCTCGACATCATCCGGCGCGGCGCAACGCTCGTCGATCGGCTGGTCGTCGGGGTCACGACGAATCCGGCCAAGTCGCCCATGTTCAGTATCGAGGAGCGCCTGGGGATGGTCCGCCGTGAAGTCGCGGCGGTGTCCGGCGACATCGGCGTCGTCGATTTCGATTCGCTCCTGATGGACTTCGCGGAGCGGGAAGGGGCGACGATGATCGTGCGCGGGCTGCGTGCGGTCGCGGACTTCGAATATGAGTATCAGATGGCGGGGATGAACCAGCAGCTCAACGACCGCATCGAGACGGTCTTCCTGATGGCCGACGTCTCGCTTCAGCCGATCGCGTCACGGCTGGTTAAGGAGATCGCCCGCTATGGCGGCAAGATCGACAAGTTCGTGACGCCGGCCGTGGCCGCCGACGTCGCACATTATCTTGCGGCGGCGCATCAGCGCTGACCGCTGCGGAGGGGTTCATGTTCAAGTCCTTGTTGTTGCCTGTGGTTCTGCTCGGCCTGACCGCTGCCCGGCCCGCACCGCTGCCGGCGCCGATCAGCGTCGTCGCGCCGCCCGCGGTCGCCGCGGATCCCGCCAACCGGCTGATGCTCGAGCTGTCGAACGGCGGGCGGGTCGTCGTCCAGCTGCGCCCCGACATCGCGCCTCGCACGGTGCTGCGCATCCAGACGCTGGCGCAGCAGCATTTCTACGACGGGCTGATCTTCCACCGCGTGATCCCCGGCTTCATGGCCCAAGGCGGCGATCCCAAGGGCACCGGCGAGGGCGGATCGTCTTTGCCCGATCTCAAGGCCGAGTTCAGCGAGATGCCGCACCTGCGCGGCACCGTGTCGCTGGCGCGCGCCCAGGGCGAGGACAGCGGCAACAGTCAGTTCTACATCATGTTCTCGCCCAAGGCCTCGCTCGACCATAAATATACCGTGTTCGGCCGGGTGATCGAAGGCATGGCCGCGGTCGACTCAATCGCTCCGGGCGAGCCGCCGGAGCAGCCGACCCGGATCGTCCATGCAACCATCGGGGCGCCGGTCGCCGCTGCGGAAGCTCCCGCCGTCGCAGCGGCGCCACCAACGCCAGCTGTGCCCGCGCCCGTCGCGGCGACACCGCCTGCCGCCGCCGAGGCCCCCGTCGCTCGATAATGCGGGTCGACCGCTTCGACTTTGACCTGCCGCCCGACCGCATCGCCCTCCGCCCGGCGCGCCCGCGCGACGCCGCGCGGATGCTGTGCGTGACGGGCGATCGGATCGAGGATGGCGCAGTCCTCGATCTGCCCGACCGGCTTCGTCGCGGCGATGTGCTGGTGTTCAACGACACCCGCGTCCTGCCGGCGCAGCTCGAAGGGCAGCGCGGGGAGGCGCGGATCGGCGCGACGCTGCACAAGCGCGTGGGTCCGCGCGACTGGTGGGCGTTCGTCCGCAACGCGCGCCGGCTCCGGCCGGGCGACCGCGTGGACTTCGGCATGCATGTCGCCGCCGATGTCGTCGAGCGCGGTGAAGACGGTGCG
>CAXSDY010000156.1:0-5539 GCA_964235835.1 uncultured Sphingomonadaceae bacterium
CCGCCGGCCGGATTGATCTTCTCCTCCTTGTAGAGCTTCATCATCTCCTGCTGCTGGCGCGGCTTGTCGTCCTTGTAGCGCGCCTGCAGCGCCTTCAGCTTCGGCTGGACCCGGCGCATCGCCAGGGTCGAGCGGAACTGGCGGTCGGCGATCGGGAACATCAGGGCGCGCACGACGCAGGTCAGGCAGATGATCGCCACGCCGAAGTTGCCGGTGACGGCAAACAGCCAGCGGAGCAGCGCGAAAATCGGCCGCATGAACCATTCGAACCAGCCCCAGTCGATGGACTTCGACAGCTTCGGGATGCCCTCGTTCTCGTAGCGGTCGAGCGCCGCCTTTTCCTTCGCGCCGGCGAAGATGCGGGTCTGGAGGGCTGCGGCCTGGCCCGGGGCGACAGTCATTGGGGCCGCAGCGTAATCGGCCTGGTAGCCGCCTGCGGGCGTGTGGCGGAAGCCGGGCGTGATCGGGCCGGCCGGAGCAAGCGCGGCCAGCCAATATTTGTCGGTGAAGCCAACCCAGCCGGTTCCGCTGTCGCCGGTCTTTCCGCCAGCGCCCGCCTCGTCGAGCGTCGCCCACTTGGTCGAGTAGTCGGCCTTGCCCCCGATCACGCTGATCGGACCGACATGGTTGGTCCAAGTCGAAGGATCGACCGACTGGGTAGCGCGGCTGGCGAAACCGTAAGGCCGCACGGTCACCGGGGAGCCGCCGCCGTTCACGACCCGCTGCTGGATCGTGAACAGGTACATGTCGTCGACGCCGACGACCTGCTCGAAGCGCTGGCCGGTCGGGTTGGTCCAGCTGAGCGTCACCGGCTTGCCGGGCGCGAGCAGGCGCGACGAGGCCTGCCAGACCGTGTCCGGGCCGGGCACCTGGATGCCCTCGGCCGTCCAGCCGACACCGGTGAAATAAGCGCCGGGCGCCCCCGCAGGGGAGAACAGCCGCACCGGAGCGGAGCGGGCGTCGATCGACTCGCGCTGGCGCACCAGGCGCAGATCGTCGATCCGCGCACCCTTGAGGTTGATCGAACCGAGCAGGTTCGGCGTGTCGATCTTCACCCGCGGCGTGGCGCGCAGCACGTCGGCGCGAACCTGCATCGCGCCCGGCGATCCGGCCGTGGCGGGCGCCCCGCCGGGGCTCGCCGGCGGCTGCGGCGTCGCCGCGGTCTTGCCGTCGCGCACCTGCACCGTCTGCGGCGTCGCAGTCGGCAGCAGGCGCGGGCCGAGCAGGCTCCACCCGAGCAGCACGAAGGCGCTGAGGACGATCGCCAGGATCATGTTGCGGTTGTCGTTCAACAGGGATTCCTCAATCAGGGGACCGGGTCGGGCCCCGTGCCGCCCCATGGATGGCAGCGGAAAATGCGTTTGATCGCCAGCCAGCAGCCGCGTGCCGCGCCATAGCGCCGAAGAGCCGTGATCGCATAGGCCGAACAGCTCGGTTGGAAGCGACACGATGGCGGCAGCACCCGCGACGGGCCAAGTTGCCACCCCCGGGCAAGCAGGATCAGCGCTCGCGCGATCACGCCGCCGCCTTGCGCAACGCGCGGACCAGCTCGTCTGAGAGAAGTGCGTAAGTGCGCTCGATCCCCCCGGAGCGGCCGATCATCACATGATCGGCGCCCGCGACACCGAGTGTTGGGAGATGCTGGCGCGCAAGGGCGCGGAAGCGCCGCTTCATGCGATTGCGCACGACCGCGTTGCCGACCTTCTTCGTCACGGTGAAGCCGACCCGCATCGCCCGATCCGCATCGCCTCGTGCGCGGACCTGAAGGACGAAGCCGGGCATGGCGAAGCGCCGGCCGCGGTTCGCGGCGACGAAGTCCGCCCGCCTGGTGAGGGTGGTTAGGCGCTGAGCTTCTTGCGCCCGCGGCCGCGGCGCGCGTTCAGGATCTTGCGTCCGCCGACCGTCGCCATGCGGTGACGGAACCCGTGCCGCCGCTTGCGGACCAGATTGCTCGGCTGGAAAGTGCGCTTCATCGCTCATGCCTTCAAGGATCAACAAAAAAGGGCCGCCACGCTGCTGGACGAGCGGAGGCGACCTCGTGATGCCGGGCCGATACGAAGGAGACCGTCCAAAGTCAATCGCCGAGCGCGGCGGGCGTGCCTTCCTCGACCTTCAGGCGTTCCTCACGGCGCCGGGCGCTTTGCCGACGCAGGCCCCAGTCGGCCCAGCGTCCGACCTTCGGCTGCCAGCGCTTGAAACGGACATAGCGGCGCTTGGCCCACATGCTCGTCTTCAGCACCAGCGCGAGGCCGGCGGCGAAAACGAAGATGCCGCCCGGACCCGGAATGATGCCGGCGACCGGCGAAAGGATGATGAGCAGCACGCCGAGCGCGAACAGCAGCATCTCGACTGCCGGCTTGTCGAGGATCGCCCGCCATGTGTCCCGCCGTGACATCCCCAAGATGTGGTGGACTCACCGCGCGCGTGCAAGCCTTGCGCCGCGACCGGGCGCGGCCTAGCGTTCGCCTGCCGAGCTAGGGGGATGTTTGAACTGCCGGACTGACGCACTCGCGGCCGGACGCCGCTAGGGTGGTCGCGATCGTCTCGACCGTGGCGTATCTGGGGCTCGAGGCACGCGCCGTCGAGGTACAGGTGCAGCTCATGCCGGGCCTGCCCAAGTTCACCGTCGTCGGGCTAGGCGACAAGGCGGTGGTGGAGAGCCGCGAGCGCGTGCGCGGCGCCATTGCCGCCATCGGTCTCGCCATCCCGCCCAAGCACATCGTCGCCAATCTTTCGCCGGCCGACCTGCCCAAGGAGGGGTCGCACTTCGACCTGCCGATCGCGCTGGCGCTGCTCGCGGCGATGGGCGTGGTCGATACCGAGATGCTGAGCCACTTTGTCATCGTCGGCGAGCTCGGGCTGGACGGGCGCATCGCGCCGTCGGCGGGCGTGCTGCTCGCCGCGCTCCATGCCTCGGCGGGGGGGAAGGGGCTGATCTGTCCGGCGGCGCAGGGTTCAGAGGCGGCGTGGGCGGGCGATGTCGAAGTACTCGCCGCCCCCGACCTGCTCGCCTTGCTCGCCCACCTGCGCGGGTCCAGCCTGCTTGCAGCCCCGGTCCCGGGGGAGGCCGAACCGCCCGGCCGCGGACCCGACCTCGCCCAGGTCAAGGGGCAGGAGACAGCGAAGCGGGCGCTGGAGATCGCGGCGGCGGGCGCCCACAATCTGCTGATGGTCGGACCGCCGGGGGCGGGCAAGTCGCTGCTCGCCGCTTGCCTGCCCGGCATCCTGCCGTCGCTTGCCCCGTCGGAAGCGCTCGACGTGTCGATGATCGCCAGCGTTGCGGGCGAGCTTCCCGGAGGGCGGCTGATCCGCACGCGCCCGTTCCGCGCGCCGCGCCACAGCGCGTCGATGCCCGCGCTGGTCGGTGGGGGGCTGAAGGTGAAGCCGGGCGAGATCAGCCTCGCGCATCTCGGCGTGCTGTTCCTGGACGAACTGCCCGAGTTCCAGCGGCCCGTGCTCGACTCGCTCCGCCAGCCGCTCGAGACCGGCACGGTCAGCGTCGCGCGCGCCAATATCCACGTGACGTTTCCGGCGCGCGTGCAGCTCGTCGCGGCGATGAACCCGTGCCGCTGCGGACACCTCGGCGATCCTTCGCTGGCGTGCAGTCGGGCCCCGCGCTGCGCCGCCGATTACCAGGCGCGCGTGTCCGGGCCGATGCTGGACCGCATCGACCTGCACGTCGACGTGCAGGGGGTGAGCGCCGCCGATCTCACCTTGCCGCCGCCAGCGGAAGGCAGCGCTGCCGTCGCCCGGCGCGTCGCCGCGGCACGCTTGGTGCAGACCGAACGCTACGAGGATGACGGGGTACGCACCAACGCCGAAGCCGACGGCGAACTGCTCGAGCGTGTCGCCACCCCAGACGAGCCCGGCCGCGCCCTGCTGGCCCAGGCTGCCACGGCCATGCGCCTTTCGGCTCGAAGCTACCATCGCGTGCTCAAGGTCTCCCGCACCATCGCCGATCTCGCGGGGGCCCAAACCGTCGGCCGCATCCACGTCGCCGAGGCGCTGAGCTATCGGAGGCAAGCGCCGCGCAACTAGTTGCGTGACCGCCGCAAGCAGCATGCATCATCGCCGTCACCCATGGGAGATCGTAACATGCCGGAACTATCACCGATCGGTTGGGCCATGCGCCCGCTCATCAGGTACGCGAACTTCAGCGGCAGGGCGCCACGGGCGGAGTACTGGTGGTTCTTCTTGTTCTATATCGTCGCATTGATCATCGCGATCTTCATCGACAAAGCGCTCGGGTCTAATCTGTTCGCAACGTACGGCATCGTCTCGACCGTCTTGATGGTATCGGTATTCATCCCATCGCTTGCCGCCGTCGTGCGGCGCCTTCACGACGCCGATCGAAGCGCCTGGTGGCTGCTGCTTTATCTGGTTCCGATCATCGGGGCGATCGTCATCCTGGTCTTCCTGGTCAGCAGGGGCACGGCTGGCCCGAACCGTTTTGGTGCCGATCCGCTCCACGAGCGGAACTACGGCGAGATTTTCGCGTGACGCGCGGCCTGGTTAAGCACTGTTCCACGATCGTTTCAGGCCGATGCGTATCGAAAACCTGGGGAGTGCCATGACCGCCGTCGACTGGGCGTCTTAAAAAGATGAACTTAAGCAGCAGCTTAGGATTAGCTGAATCGAGGCTCCACAGACGCCCAAAACTAAGCTAGGAGCTACGCAGGAGCCAAGCGGCTCCATGCGGGTGTGGTGGAATTGGTAGACGCGCCGGATTCAAAATCCGGTTCCGCAAGGAGTGCCGGTTCGACCCCGGCCACCCGCACCATCACAAGGTGGCGCTCCTGAAGGCCGGGGCTTGGTTGTGGATCAGCCAGCCCGCCTCAGCTAAGCCTTGAAGAACTCTGTTGCTTTCTATGCATCCGGTGAACCGCAGCCGGCTACAGCGGCTGCTCAGCAAGCATATCTTTGGCGTAATCGAGGCCCTCGGCCGTGAGGGCGTCGGTGGAGGAGTAGTCGTTGGCGGCGCTGTCGACGACCGACAGGCAGCCGTCTTTGGGGCGCAGATCCTCCGTGAAGACTTCGACGACCCCCTGGTTGCCCGATCTTGTGGGCAATGAACTTGGACACCGCGCCCCCAACGCGGCTGGCTCTGGATCGGTGGGTGACGGTCAGCGCCGCGAAGCCGCGCGTTGCGGGCCCGGCCAGATCACTTCGCCGGTAAAGCTGGGTCGCTCGCAGATACGCGCGCCGCGCAATCTGGGACACTGGCTCCCGGGTCGCAAACCGCTGTAACCAGCGCCACTTCTGCGCATCGCTTCAGACCCGGCGTCGCCCCGCGCCCGAGATCAACGTCACGTCGCTCATCGCACCGTCGCTAACACCGGTGCAAACACCTTTGCTTGCATCAGTGCTAGGTCAGCCAGACCCCCTCGCGGGGCAAGGCGGCCCCCACCGAGCGGGGCCTCGAGTCTGGCCGCAGGTGGACTTCACCTCCGACGGCATCTGCTACAAAGTCGCGAATAGTAATAGACGGTCTAGACGGAACGGGCTCTCGAGCTACGCAAGTCGACCAAGAAGAACTGGG
>CAXSDY010000157.1:0-5535 GCA_964235835.1 uncultured Sphingomonadaceae bacterium
TCCAGTCACTCGATCCCGCCGGCGTCGGCGCCCGCAACCTCGCCGAGTGCCTGACGCTGCAGGCCAAGGCTGCCGACCGCTACGATCCGGCGATGGCGAGGCTGATCGACAATCTCGACCTGCTTGCGCGCGGCCAGATGAAGGACCTTCGCCGGATCTGCGGTGTCGACGAGGAGGACCTCGCCGACATGGTTCGCGAGCTGCGCGCCTATGATCCCAAACCCGGCTGCCGCTTCGCCGACAAGGAGCCCGAAACCGCAACCCCCGATCTGTTCGTCCGCCGCACGGCCGGCGGCTGGTCCGTCGAGCTCAACAGCGCGTCATTGCCACGGGTGCTCGTCAACCGCCGCTATCACCTCGAACTCAAAGCCGGTGCGACTGACAAGGCGTCGAAGGCGTGGCTCAACGAAAGCCTCGCCAGCGCGCATTGGCTGGTCAAGGCGCTCGACCAGCGCGCGCGGACGATCGTCAAGGTGGCGAGCGAGATCGTCAAGCGGCAGGACGGCTTCTTCCGCAACGGCGTGTCGGCGATGAAGCCCCTGACGCTGCGCGAAGTCGCGGAGGCCATCGAGATGCACGAATCGACCGTCAGCAGGGTCACGACCAACAAATATATGCTGTGCGAGCGCGGCATGCTGGAGCTCAAATATTTCTTTGGATCGGGGGTCGCCAGTGGTGACGGCGAAGGCGCGGCGGCGGGCGCGGTCAAGGACGCCATCGCCCGGCTGATCGCCGACGAGCGGGACATCCTCAGCGACGACACGCTGGTAGAACTGCTCAAGGACGGGGGCTTCGACCTCGCCCGGCGCACGGTCGCAAAGTACCGCGAGGCGATGGGTATCGGCTCGTCGATCCAGCGCCGGAGACAACGCAAGATGGCGAGCGGCTGACCCCTGCACGTCTTCCCGGGCTGGAGTCGAACCCAGGCTCGCTGCCCCGCGTCGCCGACGAACAGCCCCGGCCAGGATCAAGTCCGGGCAGTCAGCTCGCGAGGCTACTCCCGCGACACGCGCGCCCACACCGGCAAGTGATCGCTCGCCTTCGCTGCCGCGGCGCTGTGGTGCACTCCGCAGGCGGCAATCTTCAGCTGCCGATCGACGATGATCCGGTCGAGCGCCGCGACCGGGCGCCGGGCGTGGAAGCTCAGGCCTGTTTCGGCGAGCTGGAACCCGGGCAGGAACTCCTTCAACACCCCGCCGCTCTCGCGCCACTCGTTGGTATCACCCATGATGATCGTCGGCATCCGCCGATGGCGGCGGTCGATGTGGTCGAGAATGCTGCGCACCTGCCGCTTGCGCCACAGGCCGGACAGGTCGAGGTGCATGCCAACAACCCGCAGTTCCATGCCGCGGACGTCCAACTCCGCCAGCACCGCGCCGCGTGGCTCCAGGGTCGGCAGGTCGAGCGCTTCGTAGCCGGTCACCTCGACCTCGCGCTTCACCAGGATCGCGTTGCCGTGCCAGCCAAGGTTCTTGGTCACCAGCCCGAGCCGCTCCTCGAGCTGCTCCCCGAACGGCAGCGCGTGCGCCAGCCGCGAGTGGCTCACCCCGAACTCGACCGGCTTGTACAGGCCGTGATCGTCGATCAACGCATGCGGCACCGCGGACGCCCGCGTCCCGAAGCGCTTGTCGGCCTCCTGCAGCGCGACAATGTCGGCATCAATCTCCTGCAGCACCGCCAGCACGCGGTCGGGCCGTCGCCGCCGATCAATCCCGATCGCCTTGCGCATATTGTAGGAGGCGACGGTGATCGTGGGGGGAGTCACTCGCCCGCAACCCGAACGACAAGCGAACAGTTCCTCACACGTCCAAATTCGCCACGCTCAGCGCGTTGTCCTGAATGAACTCGCGGCGGGGTTCGACGATGTCGCCCATCAGGCGGGTGAAGATTTCGTCGGCGATGTCGGCCTGTGTCACTTCGACCCGCAGCAGCGAGCGGTTGGCCGGGTCGAGGGTCGTCTCCCACAGCTGCTCGGCGTTCATCTCGCCCAGACCCTTGTAGCGCTGGATCGACAGGCCCTTGCGTCCGGCCGCCAGCACCGCGTCGAGCAGTTCGGACGGGCGGGTCACGGGCGTCGACTTGCGCGTATCGGTCGCCTCCTCGATCGATGGCTCGCCCTCCGCCTCTGCAGTCTGGGTAGCCGCAATGGGTTCCGCAGGCGCCGCGCTCTTGCGAACCGTCCGCAGGGTCGCCGGCTTGGCGTAGAGCCCTGCCTGCTCCTGCGCCAGCGCGTGCAGCTTGCGCGCTTCGGCGGAGCTGACGAAGCTCGGTTCGAGGATGGTGACGTCGGTGACGCCGCGCCACAACCGCCGCAGCAGATAGCCGCCCTCGGCCGCGATCTCGCCGGACCACACCGCCTCGAGGTCGCCCGCGCCCTGCCACGCCGCCACGCGCGTAATCGCCGTCTCGCGTCCGGCACGGTCGAGCGCCGGATCGAGCGCGCCGGCCAACGCCAGTGCCTCGATCAGTGATGGGTCGTACTTCTTGGGCGCATAGCGCATCAGCGTACGCATCCGGCGAGCATGTTCGAGCAAGGTCCGCAGGTCGGCACCCGAGCGCGGCCCCTCGTTCGTGTCGAGCACCAGGCCGTCGAGCCCAGCGTCGACCAGATAATCGTCGAGCTTGCTGTCGTCCTTGAGGTAGACCTCCGACCGCCCGCGCGCGACCTTGTACAGCGGCGGCTGGGCGATGAAGAGGTGCCCGGCTTCGATCAGCTCCGGCATCTGCCGGTAGAAGAACGTCAGCAGCAACGTGCGGATGTGCGCCCCATCGACGTCGGCGTCGGTCATGATAACGATCTTGTGATAACGCAGCTTGTCCAGGTTGAACTCCTCGCGGCCGATCGACGTACCGAGTGCCTGGATCATGGTCCCGATTTCCTTCGAGCCGAGCATCCGGTCGAAGCGCGCACGCTCGACGTTGAGGATCTTGCCCTTCAGCGGCAGGATCGCCTGGATGTTGCGATCGCGGCCCTGCTTGGCCGAGCCGCCAGCGCTGTCGCCCTCGACCAGGAACAGCTCGCATTTGACCGGATCGCGCTCCTGGCAGTCAGCCAGCTTGCCCGGCAGCGAGGCGATGTCCATCACGCCCTTGCGCCTCGTCAGCTCGCGCGCCTTCTTCGCCGCCTCGCGCGCCGCGGCGGCGTCGATCACCTTCTGGATGATCGCGCGGGCGTTGGCCGGGTTTTCCTCCAGCCATTCGGACATCTTGTCGCTCATCAGGCTTTCGAGCGGCTGGCGCACCTCGCTGCTGACCAACTTGTCCTTCGTCTGGCTGCTGAACTTGGGATCCGGCAGCTTGACCGAGACGATCGCGGTCAGACCCTCGCGCATGTCGTCGCCAGTGAGGGTGACCTTCTCCTTCTTTAGCATCCCGGACTTGTCGGCATAATTGTTGATGGTGCGGGTCAGCGCGGCGCGGAACGCCGCCATGTGGGTGCCGCCGTCACGCTGCGGAATGTTGTTGGTGAACGGCAGGACGTTCTCGTAATAGCTGTCGTTCCATTCAAGCGCGACGTCGATGCCGACGCCGTCGCGCACCGCCGAGATGGCGATCGGCTCCGGAAACAGCGCTGTCTTGGTGCGGTCGAGATACTTCACGAATGCCGCGATCCCCCCCTCATAGTAGAGCTCGAGCTCGACGCGCTCCTCGTGCCGCGCATCGGCCAGGACCAGACGCACGCCGGAGTTGAGGAAGGCCAGCTCGCGGAACCGGTGCTCGAGCTGTTCGAAGTCGAACTCGGTGATCTTGAACGTCGCTGGGCTCGGCAGGAAGGTGACCTTGGTGCCCTTCTTGCCCTCGGGCGCCGGACCGACGACCTTCAAAGGCGCGACCGCGTCGCCATGCGCGAAGCGCATGAAATGCTCCTCCCCATCGCGCCAGATGGTCAGGTCGAGAAACTCCGACAAGGCGTTGACGACCGACACGCCGACCCCGTGCAGGCCGCCGGAGACCTTATAGGCATTGTCGTCGCTGCTGTTCTCGAACTTCCCGCCGGCGTGGAGCTGGGTCATGATGACCTCGGCCGCCGAGACGCCCTCCTCGGTGTGGATGCCGGTCGGGATGCCCCGGCCATTGTCCTCGACGGTCACGGACCCGTCGGGGTTGAGCTGGATCAGGATGCGGTCGCAGTGCCCAGCCAACGCCTCGTCGATCGCATTATCGCTGACCTCGAATACCATGTGGTGGAGGCCCGAGCCGTCGTCGGTATCGCCGATGTACATGCCGGGACGCTTGCGCACCGCGTCGAGGCCCTTGAGCACCTTGATGCTGTCCGCGCCATATTCGTTTTGATTGGGGTCTTCTGCCATCCACTCGATATAGGGATTCCGCCCCGGAAGTCACGCGCGCACACGCCCGCGTACGCGCGAGGCAGCCGATCTGCGCGGCGAGTCGGCTGTGCTTGGCGGGGGGTGCGGGACCTCGACGATAGCGTGGAAGTTCACGGCACGTGCGCCTTGAATGACGCTTGCCACTTTCCAAAGTTCGCACTGGTGCGCGTGCCGTGTGAACTTTCGCGCCGACTCGACACGCAGACAGGTCAGCAACGGAAGGATCATCGCGCAGCGTCAGGATGATTATGCAGATCACCGAACTGTAGGACAGCGCATTCGCCGTGCCGTTGCGGACGGCTGCTGCGCTGCTATCTGCCGAACGCATGGAGGACGGACGATGCGAGCATGGTTGTTGATCGCTGGCGCGGTGCTCGCGGCGACGCCGCTGGCTGCGCGCACACCGGTTCCGCTCGCGATCTCCGCCGATCCTCCGCGCGACGGCGCTCATCCGGCGCGAATGGAAGTGCTCCACGTCCCCAGCGGCGGATCGACCTTTAATGCCGTCGTTTACGTCGCGGCTGGAGCCGGCCCACACCCGACGCTGATCATCATGCATGGCCTGCCTGGAAACGAGAAGAACCTCGACCTGGCGCAGGCCGTGCGGCGGGCAGGGTGGAACGCGGTGACGTTCAACTATCGCGGGTCGTGGGGCTCGCCCGGCGCATTCAGCTTCGCCGGGAACATCGACGATGCGCGCGCCATGCTCGCCTATCTGCGCAATCCGACCAACGCCGCGGCGCTGCAGGTCGACACGCGGCGGATCGCGCTTGCCGGACACAGCATGGGCGGGTGGGTCGCCGCGAGGACCGCCGAACGTGATCCGAACCTCGCCGGCACCGTGCTGATCTCGGCGGCGAATATGGGCGGGCTGCGTCTCGGCCAGGCGCGCGACGCGGCGTTCATGGCCGAGAACATGGAAAGCCTGGCAACGACGGCTCAGGCGATGGCGGACGAGGTGCGGGACAAGGCAGCGCAGCTCGACTGGACGGCGGAGGCGGGCGCACTCGCAGCCCACCCGCTGCTGGTGTTGAGCTCGGACGACGGGCTGGCGCCCGGCACCGACGCGTTGATAACCCTTGTGCGCGCTGCGCCGGGCAGCCGGGTGACGGCGATCCATGTCGCCACCGACCACGGCTGGTCCGATCACCGCATCCGTCTGCAGAGCGAGGTGATCCGCTGGATCACCCGCCTGCAGCCAGTG
>CAXSDY010000158.1:0-5501 GCA_964235835.1 uncultured Sphingomonadaceae bacterium
CCAGCCGACGCTGCTGCTGCGCGGCCGCGCCTCGCGCCAGCGCCAGTTGCACCTGCGCAACGTCGATCCGCGCCTCGGCCGCACCGATCGAAGCGGCCGCCGCCAGCTGCTCTCCCGCCAGCCGCTCGGCTTCGTTCGCAGCCTGCGACGCCTCGGCTGCAAGACGCTGCTCGTCCGCGCTGGCACGGGCGACGTCGGCGCGCGCCGCCGCGAGTTGCTGATCCGGTGTGACCGCAACGTCGCCGAGCGCGGCCACCGGCGCGGCGATCAGCAATCCGAGGGCGATCAGCTTGCGCATCCGCTACGCCTCGCGGTGGTACGGGTGGTTGGCAAGGATCGCCGTCGCGCGAAACAGCTGTTCGGCGAGCATCGCCCGGACCAGCAGGTGCGGCCAGGTCGCCGGCCCGAACGACATCAGCATGTCGGCCCCGGCGCGTCCCTCCTCGCCATGGCCGTCCGCGGCGCCGATCAGGAAGCGCACCTCGCGCTTGCCGCCGTCCCGCCAGCCTTCGAGTTTTCGGGCGAACTCGGTCGACCTGAGCATCTCCCCGCGCTCGTCGAGCACGATGCAGACTCCGTTGGCGACGCTGGCCGGCACCGTGCCGCCGCGGTCCGGCAGCTCGGTGATTCGCGTCGGCCAGCTGATCCGCTTCATGTAGCGCTCGACCAGTTCGGTCTCGCTCGAGCGCCCGATCCTGCCGCGCGCCACGATGTGGAGCAGCATCAGCGAGCGAAAGCGAATGCGTCGTAGACCGCGCGAGCGGCGCGGGCGATGACGGTCGGACGGCCCGCACCGCCCTTGGCGAACGCGGCGATGATGACCCGCCGCCCGTCGGGCAGGCTGACGAAGCCGACATCGTCCGTCACGCCGTTGAGCGTGCCGGTCTTGTGCTCGACCGGGGTGCCCGCGGGCAGCAGCCCCTTGATCCGGTTCGACCCCGTGATGCAGCGAGCCATGACGTGGAACAGGAAGTCGCGGCTGGCGGGCTTGATCAGCTCGGCCTTGTAAAGGCGGCGGAGAAAGTCGGCAAAGGCAGCAGGCGCGGCGGTGTCGCGCTGGTCGAGGTTGGTACTGGGCCGCGCCTCGTCGCTGTCGGGCTCGGCGACCGACCCTGCCGCGACCGGGTCCCAGCGCCGCAACGCTTCGGCCGGCGTCTGCCCCCGCGCCGCGCGAGCCCCGCGCAGGTCGAGCAGCAGCTGGGCGATGGTGCGATCCACTCGCACGCCGCTCACCCGGTTGCTCCGCAGCCAGGTGTCGACCACCTGCGGACCCCCGAGCGCCTGCAGCAGGACGTCGGTCGCCGTGTTGTCGCTGCGCGTCAGCATCAATTCGATCAGGTTGGCTGCCGAGAGGGTCACGCCCGGGTGCGGCGTATAGAAGGTGATGCCGTCCGCCCTCAGCCGGAGCCGGTCGTCGACCGGGATCATGTCTTCCAGGGTCCGCCGTCCGGCATCGACGTTGGCAAGGTAGGTCGCGGCGATGGCGACCTTGACCGTGCTCGCCATCGGGAACGGCCGGTCGCCGTTGACCGCGAACTGGCGTCCGCTCTGCAGGTCGATGACGGCGATCCCGAACTCGCCCGACGGAACCGCGGCGATGGTTTCGAGCTGGCGCTGCAGATCGGTGGCGGGAGCGCGCCCGCCGAAGAGTGCCGGCGGAGGCGCGGTGGCCGAAGGCGGAACGGCAAGGGCTTGGGCGGCAAGCGCCCCGAGCAGCGGCCACAGCATCGTCAGGCGGCGCCGACCTTGCTGTCCTTCTCGTCGCCGAACGCCCACATTCGCTCCAGATTGTAGAAGCTGCGCACTTCGGGACGGAACAGGTGGACGATCACGTCATCGGCGTCGATCAGCACCCAGTCCGCGACGGGCAGCCCCTCGATCCGGACGATCTTGCCGAACTGCTGCTTGATGCGGTCGGCCAGCTTCGTCGCCATCGACGCGACCTGGCGCGACGAGCGGCCCGAGGCGATCACCATGTGGTCGGCGATGCTCGACTTGCCCGCGAGCGGGATCGAGATCGCGTCCACGGCCTGATCATCGTCCAGGCTTTGCAGGATCAGCGCATGGAGCGCCGCGACGTCCGCCGGCCCATCGTGGGCCTGGACGGTGGCCGTATCGCGAAAAGAGTCGGTCAATTCTTCTCCTGTGGAGGGATGGCGCGGGGGGTTGTCGCGAAGCGGCAGTGCCAGTCTGGCCGGAGCGCGCGGAGGCGTGTGGCGGAGGTAGGGTCGGGGGGCAAGCGAAGCAAGAGGATCGCCGGTGCGCTCCAGTCCGTCCACCTCCGTGCCGTGGTCGCGGGGTGGACGAACCACCGCAGCCAGCCCATCGCGCGCGCCGCTCGGGCCGGCCCATCATAACCCGGGCGTGAAAGCACTGCAATCGGCAGCGTTTGCGCCAGCTTGCGCCAGTTCTTCCACCGATGGAACTCGGGCACCGTGTCGGCCCCCATCAACCAGATGAACCGGTGGTTCCCGGTCCGCCGGGCAAGCTTGGCGACCGTGTCGACGGTGAAGCGGGTGCCGAGTCGCGCTTCGATGTCGCTGACCCGGATCGGCGATCGTCGGGCCATCAGCCGCGCCGAGGCGAGACGGGCCGCGAACGGCGCCATGCCGGCGGCGGGCTTGAGCGGATTGCCCGGCGAGACGAGCCACCACACCTCGTCGAGGCCCAGCGCGGCCATGGCCGCGAGGCTCATCTTGCGGTGGGCTCGATGCGCCGGATTGAAGCTTCCTCCGAGAAGTCCGATGCGCCGCATGGTGCGACGCCTAGCAAGCTGCTGCGCACTCGACCACCGCGCCCGGCTTCGGCTATTCCCCGTTCGAGGGTGAAGGGGGTCGGCATGAGCGAACTGGTCGGGCTGGGCGAGGCGGCGCACGGCGCGCTGCTGGCGCGGGCTGTCGAGCCGGACACCGGCGCGCCGCGGATCGACCCCGACGGTCACACGGCGGAGAGCGCGTGCCTCAACTGTCGCACCGCGCTCGCCGGCGAGTTCTGCCACGCCTGCGGGCAGCGCGCGCACGTCCACCGGACGCTCGGATCGCTGGTGCATGACCTCGCCCACGGCGTGTTCCATTTCGAGGGCAAGATCTGGCGGACGCTGCCGATGCTGGCGTGGCGACCCGGCGACGTCACGCGGCGCTACATCGACGGCGAGCGGGCGCGGTTCGTGTCACCCCTCGCCTTGTTCCTCTTTTCGGTGTTCCTGTTGGCGACGGTCCTCGGCTCGCTGCCGCTCGACAACTCGTTGGATGGACTGAGCCAAGGGCTTTCCCACAGCGGGCGATCCCTGGAGCGCGCCCAACGCGAAAACGCTGCGAAGTTGAAGCAACTGGCCGTCGAGCGCGACGGCATCCGCGCGAGTGGAGGTTCGCTGGACGAGATCGACCGGCGGATCGCGCGGGTTCGCGAGGATCAGCAGAGCGTCGAAGCGCTACAGTCGGATCGCCCGGGCGACCTGATCGCGGACGCGAAAGTCTCGTCCAAGCTCGGTTGGGTCAACGAGCGCTGGAAACACGCGAAGCAGAACCCCGACCTGCTAATCTACAAGCTGAAGAACAGCGCCTACAAATACAGCTGGGTGCTGGTCCCGCTGAGCCTGCCCTTCATGTGGCTCCTGTTTCCGTTCAGCCGGCGGTTCGGCATGTACGACCACGCTATCTTCGTCATCTACTCGCTCGCGTCGATCAGCTTGTTGACCGTGGTGCTCTCGCTGGTGCCGTTCGTTCCCGGCGTCGGCAAACTGGCCGCGCTGGGCTTCGTCGTTCTACCTCCGGTGCACATGTACCGACAGCTGCGCGGGGGTTATTCGCTGGGACGGGTCTCGGCGTTGCTGCGCACGATCCTGCTGCTGCTGTTCGCGTCACTCGCGTTCGCCGCGTGGGTCGTCTTCCTGATGCTGGTGGGGGCGGCCTGACCGTCAGCCCCGGGCCGAACAGGGGTATTTGCGCTCGAGCAATCCGCGCAGGACGTCCTTGGTGTCCGTCGAAGCGCGCTTGTCCGGCGGCACGGCGCGCAGCGCGGCCAGATATTCGTCCTTGCCGACGCGCGGCTTGTCGTTGGCTGGCGGGCAGAAGGCGGTCCGCTCATGCCGGGCACGGGCGTCGGCATACTCGGCCTTGAGTTCCTCACCGTTCGCCTCGACCTCGCCTTTCAGCCGGTAGAAGTCGGGCGAGAACAAGGCGAAGGGGCCCCGGCGGATCAGGGTTTCGGCGCGCGCCAGGAAGCGCTGAACGTCTTGCGCGCTTGCCGCCGTTACCGGCGCGACAACAAGCGCGACGCCCAGAACGATTTCTTTCCGCACGCCTGCTCCGCTGCTGCCTGGCTGGTTAACCGACCGACGCGTGCTTGGTTGCGCGACATCGGTGAGCGGGCCCTTGGCGGCTGACGGATGAACTGAAGCTTGCCGCGCTTCAGGCGCCCGCGGGCGCCGTCCCGCCGACCACCACCGGGCGGCGGCTCTTGGGGATCGACGAGCCGGCGGCCGGAAGTGCCGGCTTGGCCGAGCCGCCGCGATCGATCGTGCCGCCGTCGAGCACCGACTTGATCTCGTCGCCGGACAGCGTCTCATATTCGAGCAGCGACTGGGCGAGCTTGTGCAGCTCGTCCTCGTGCTCGGTCAGCAGGTGCTTGGCGCGGTCGTAGCCGGCTTCGACGATGCGGCGAATCTCCAGGTCGATAGCCTGCGCGGTCTCGTTCGACAGGCTCTTCTGGCGGTTCATCGAGTAGCCGAGGAACACCTCTTCGTCGGCGTCGGCATATTGCAGTGGCCCGAGCGCGTCCGACATGCCCCAGCGGGTGACCATGTCGCGGGCGAGACCGGTGGCGTACTGGATGTCCGACGAAGCGCCTGACGAGACCTTGTCGTAGCCGAAGATCACTTCCTCGGCGACGCGCCCGCCCATCGACACGGCGAGGTTCGCGTACATCTTGTCGCGGTGGTAGCTGTAGCTGTCACGCTCCGGCAGGCGCATGACCATGCCGAGCGCGCGGCCGCGAGGGATGATCGTCGCCTTGTGGATCGGGTCCGACGCGGGCTCGTGGATCGAGACGATGGCGTGGCCGGCCTCGTGATAGGCGGTCATCTTCTTCTCGTCCTCGGTCATGACCATCGAGCGGCGCTCGGTGCCCATCATGACCTTGTCCTTGGCCTCCTCGAACTCGCTCATCGCCACCAGCCGCTTGCCGCGACGCGCAGCGAGCAACGCCGCCTCATTAACGAGGTTGGCGAGGTCGGCGCCGGAGAAGCCCGGCGTGCCGCGGGCGATGACACGCGGATCGACGTCGGGCGCCAAGGGCACCTTCTTCATATGCACGGCGAGGATCTGCTCGCGCCCGTCGATGTCGGGGCGCGGCACGACGACCTGGCGGTCGAAGCGGCCGGGACGGAGCAGCGCCGGGTCGAGCACGTCGGGGCGGTTGGTCGCGGCGACGATGATGATCCCGTCGTTGGCCTCGAACCCGTCCATCTCGACCAGCAGCTGGTTGAGGGTCTGCTCGCGCTC
>CAXSDY010000159.1:0-5500 GCA_964235835.1 uncultured Sphingomonadaceae bacterium
CCATGCGAGGATTTCTGCACATGTGTCGAAACGACACAGTTCCCGCGCTCCGACGAGCGGATGCGCTCAGCGCGACCCGAACCCGGTGGCCATCGTCTTGATCGTCCGGAACACGATCAGCAGGTCCAGCCACGGCGAAAAATACTTGATGTAGTAGAAGTCGAACTGCAGCTTGCGATGCACGTCGGCGACGTCCGCGACATGCCCCTGGTTGACCTGCGCCCAGCCCGAAATGCCCGGCTTCACTACATGGCGATAGCGGTAAAAGGGGATCTCGGCCGTGTACCACACCGACAGCACCTGGGCCTCCGGCCGCGGCCCGATCCAGCTCATCTCGCCGCGCAGGATGTTCCAGATCTGCGGCAGCTCGTCGACCCGGCTGTGGCGCAGGAAGCGACCCACCCGCGTGATGCGGTCGTCGCCCTTGCTGGTGATCGCGGCGATCCGCTCGTCGGCGGATGCTGCGGTGGACAGCGGACGCATGGTCCGGAACTTGACGACCTTGATCGCGCGCCCGGCGTGGCCGACGCGCCGCTGACGGAACAGGATGGGTCCCGGTCCCTCCAGGCGGATGGCGGCCGCCGCGGCGGCGAGCAGGGGGAAAATGAAGGGCAGCATCACAACGGCGAACACGAAGTCGGCGATCTCCTTGAAGTGGAAATATCCGCGCGCCGGCATCAGGCTGCCGAAGCTGTTCTCGGAGATGTGCTCGATCTCGACGCGGCCGGTCAGCGATTCCGACAGCTGCTTGACCTGGTAGACGATGCGCCCGTCGAGCGCCGCGTCCGCCAGAAACGCTTCCCACTCGCGCGGCATGGCGGCGCCGAAATCGGCGACGATGGCGTGACAGCCCCGCGCGTCCTCGAGCGCCGGCCGGCGCAACATGCGCCAGTCGATCGTCGGAATGTGGACCAGCTCGCGGCTGGTGCCGAACGGAACGATGGCGATCGCCAGCGTCGCCCCGCGCTGCACCGCGAAGTAGGTGACGTAGAGCCACAGCAGGTGGAGCGCATAGCCGCCGAGCAGGAAGCTGCGATCGTACGACAGGCGCAAAAGCAGGATCGCCAGCACGACCAGTCCGTGGCTGGCAGTCGCGACCGGGAGGTTAAGCGAGCTCGACCGCACCCCCGGAAATGGCTCGACCGACAGGCGCACCCAGAACGCGATCATCACGGCGGCAACATTGCCCGCGAGCGTGTGAACCGGGGGCCGATCCCCAAACGCACCGGGCGTGATCGCGAGGCGGAGGAGATAGGGCAGCAGCGCGCTCACCAGCAGTGCGCCGGTCAGCTGGACCCGCCGCCGCGTCATCCAGGAGCGGCGCCGCGCCGATCCGACGGGCTTGGAATGGAGCACCGCTTAGCCCGCCCCGCCGCTCACAGGCTCCAGCGGTCCACGCCGGGAAGGTCGAGGGCACGCCACATGCCCTTGAGGTCGGCCAGCGTGCCGCCGGGACCTACCAGCGCGGCGACTTCGCCCGCATCCATGTCACGGTACTCCCGATGAGCCACGGCGCCGAGCACGACATCGTAACCGGCGGGACCGAAGCCGGTCAATTCCAGTCCGCACTCGCGCCGCGCCTCGTCGGCGTCGGCCAGCGGATCGGCCACGGACACGGCATGGCCAAGCTCGACCAGCCGCCTAACGACGTCGATCGTCCGGCTGTTGCGCAGGTCGGGCACATTCTCCTTAAACGTCAGGCCGAGCACCAGCACCGATCCCGCCCGTCCGCCACGCCGCTCGTGCAGGCGGTCCGCGATCCAAGCGCCCATGCCGTCGTTGGTCCCGCGTCCGGCCAGGATAACGCGCGGCTCATGGCCCAGGCTCTGCGACAGATGGCTGAGGTAATAAGGGTCGACCCCGATGCAGTGGCCGCCGACCAGCCCCGGCTCGAACGGCAGGAAATTCCACTTCGTGCGCGCCGCCGCGAGCACGTCCCACACCGACACGCCGACGCCGGACATGATCTGCGCGACCTCGTTCATGAAGGCGATGTTGATGTCGCGCTGCGCGTTCTCGATCACCTTGGCGCCCTCGGCGGCCTTGATCGACGCCGCGCGGAACACCCCGCCGCTCGTCACCGCCCCGTAGACGGTGGCGAGCTGCTCGAGCACCTCGGCGTCCTCGCCGGCGATAACCTTGGTGATCCGGTCGACGCTATGTTCGCGGTCGCCGGGGTTGATCCGCTCCGGGCTGTAGCCGAGCCGGAAGTCGCGCCCGCGCGTGAGGCCGCCGGTCCGCTCGATCTCGCCGCCGCAATGCTCCTCCGTGACGCCGGGATAGACCGTGCTTTCAAACACGACGGTCGGGCGTTTCTCCGGATCGATCAGCCGGGCGACGGTCCGCGACGCCGCGGTGACCGCGCCGAGGTCGGGCCGGTTGGCGGCATCGACCGGCGTCGGCACGGTGACGATGTAGAGGTCGGCCCCGTGTCCGTCGGCTGCATCCGCGGTGAGGGTCAGCGAGGACGCGGCGAGCGCCTCGCCCGTCACCTCCCGCGTGCGGTCCACGCCGGCGCGCAGCTCGGCGATCCGTCCCTCGTCGATGTCGAGCCCGGTCGTGGGGAAACTCTTCGCCAGCGCCACCGCCAGCGGCAGACCGACATAGCCCAGCCCGACGACGACGATCACCGGGCCGCGCGTGATGTCCACGCCGTCAGGCGCCCTTGCCGACGCCGCGATAACTGAGCCCCGCCCGCTCGACGGTCGCGCGGTCGTAGATGTTGCGCAGGTCGATCAGCGCCGTGCCGGCCATCTCCTCGGCGACCCGCGACAGGTCCAGCGCGCGGAACTCGTCCCACTCGGTGACGATCACGAGCGCATCCGCGCCACTCCCTGCCTCATAGGCGTCGGCGGCAAAGCTGATGCCGGGCAGCAGCGGCTCGGCCTGATGCCGTCCGACCGGGTCGAACGCGATCACCTCCGCACCGCCCGCGAGCAGCGCCTGGACCAGCGGGATCGCCGGGCTGTCGCGCATGTCGTCGGTGTTCGGCTTGAACGTCAGCCCGAGCAGGCCGATCCGCTTGCCCTGCAGCGTCCCGCCGAGCGCATCGCGCACCCGCTCCGCCATCGCCGCCTTGCGGTGATCGTTGACGGCGACGACGGTGCTGACGATGCGCTGCTCGACCCCCGCGTCCTCGGCGACCTTCAGCAGCGCGGTCGTGTCCTTGGGAAAACAGCTGCCGCCGAAGCCCGGGCCGGCATGAAGGAACTTGGTGCCGATGCGGTTGTCCAGGCCGATCCCGCGCGCCACGTCCTGCACGTCGGCGCCGACCGCTTCGCACAGGTCGGCAATCTCGTTGATGAAGGTGATCTTGGTCGCCAGGAACGCGTTCGCGGCATATTTGATCAGCTCGGACGTGCGCCGGCCGACGAACAGCAGCGGCGCCTTGTTGAGGAACAGCGGGCGATAGATTTCGGCCAGCACGTCGCGCGCGCGGCTGTCCTCGGCGCCGACGACGATCCGGTCCGGGTGCTTGAAGTCGGCGATCGCCGCCCCTTCCCGCAGGAACTCGGGGTTGGACGCGACGGTCGTGCCCTCGGGGGCGCCTTCCTCCGCCAGGATGCGCGCGATCTCGTCGCCGGTACCGACCGGAACGGTCGATTTGGTGACGATCACCGCCGGCTTGGTCAGCGCCTTGGCGAGCTCGCGCACCGCGCCGAAGACATAGCGCATGTCGGCATGCCCGTCCTCGGGCCGCGCCGGCGTGCCGACCGCGATGAACACCGCGTCGGCGCGCGCCACGCCCTCGGCCAGGTCGGTGGTGAAGTGCAGCCGCCCGCGCTCGGCGTTGGATGTGACCAGCCCCTCGAGCCCCGGCTCCCAGATCGGCATCCGGCCGGCATGGATCGAAGCGATCTTGGCCGCGTCCTTGTCGACACAGGTCACGTCATGCCCGAAGTCCGCCAGGCATGCGCCCGAGACGAGCCCGACATAGCCCGTGCCGATCATGGTGATACGCATCTACTGTTCCGTCCGTCCGAGGCGAGCAAGAGAGTGAGCGCGCCATAGCGACGGCCGCGCCAAGGGCAAGGGCAAGGGCAAGCGCATCAACGACTTGCTTTGGCACGGCGAGCGAGTGCTCCCGTACCTGATGTTCCCGCGCCGTTGCCCGGGAATTGATCGGGGGCCTGCCTTGCCTCGGCCCCGCTAATCATGGCACTGGCCCGGCCACCATCACGGACGCGCGAGCAGCGCAAGGGGGCGCTTCTGGACCCGGGCCTGATCGATCAGATCTACGAAGCGGCGGTGCTCCCCGACCGCTGGCCAAGGGTCCTCGCGACCGCCGCGGCGCGTGCTGGGGCCGTGATCGGCAGCTTCCTCGTTCAGGACGAAAGCGGCGTCGCCCCCGTCGTCTCAGGCGGCGACGACCGGGTCGTGCAAGACTATTTCGCGCAAGGCTGGGGCAATGACACGTCGCGCACCGACGCCCTCATGGCCGAGCAATACCCGGGCTTCCGCACCGAGACGGACTACCATGCGGAAGCGGAAATCGCCGCCATGCCGAGCCACGCTCAGTTCCTCGACCCGCGCGGCCTCATCGCGGGTGCCGCAACCCTCATCCAAGGGGCTCACAATGACCGCATGATGCTCGGCTTCGACGGCTTCCCGACATACGCCGCCGCGCGCGCCGCCGTGCCGATGCTCGATGCCTTCCGGCCTCACTTCGCCCGCGCGATCAGCCTCACCGGGCTCCACCGCCAACGTACCCAGCTGATCGTCGACAGCCTCGCCCTCGCCGGGGCCGGCGCCGCGGTGGTCGGCGCCGACGGCCGGCTGTGCGCCGCCAATGGCTGCTTCACGGCGCGCATCGGCCCCTGGATGTTCGACGGCCCGCTCGGCCTGCGTTTCGCCGACACCTTCCTCCAACGCCAGTTCGCCCTCGCCCTTGCCCGCCACTGCGCGCAGCAGGGCGCGGTCCAGTCGGTCGCCGTGCGCGATCCCACCGGCGGCCCGCCGTTCGTCGTCCACCTCCTGCCGATCAAGGGCGCCGCGCGCGAGCTGTGCGAAGCGGACGGCATTCTCCTGCTCGTCGCCGACGGGGCCAACGCCGCCGTCCCCGACGCCGACCTCCTCCGCCTGCTGTTCGACCTCACCCCGGCCGAAGCCCGCCTGACGCGCCTCATCGCCGACGGCCACGCACTCGCCGCCGCCACCCACCAGCTCGGCATCAAGGAAGCCACCGGCCGGGTCCACCTCAAGAGCATCTTCGCCAAGACCGGGGTGGCTCGGCAAGCGGAGTTGGTGCGCCTGCTGGTAGGCCTCAGCGTTCCGCCTAAAGCGTGACGAAATAAATCCGCACAGCCTGATGGTTAACGCGGATTTACCCTGAATGGGGCATGTCGGCGCGTCCTCCGCCGGGTAGTCATCATCGAGAATTGCAGGGCAAGCGCCATGCGCAGCTCTCATCATGGCTACGGGTTGCAGTCCAACTCGAATCCGGGTCGATAGCCGACTATCTCAGTAGCCCCGCTACGATCACCACCTTCGATAGCTGCAC
>CAXSDY010000160.1:0-5454 GCA_964235835.1 uncultured Sphingomonadaceae bacterium
GGTCGCGAAATTGTCGCAGCCGTCGATCACCAGGCCGTGACCGGTGAGGAGGTCGGCGGCGTTCCCCGCCGCGATCCGGGCGGCAAGCGGCGCAACGGCGACGTCGGGGTTGAGCGCGGTGACAAAGCGGGCCGCGGCGGCGGCCTTGTCCTGCCCGATCTGGTCGTCGCGGAAGATCGTCTGGCGCTGCAGGTTGGAGCGGTCGACCGTGTCGTCGTCAATGACGGTGATGTGCCCGACGCCTGCTCCGGCCAGTGCCGGGATCACGGCACTCCCGATCCCGCCCGCGCCGATCACCGCGACGCGCGCCGACTTGAGCCTGAGCTGCCCCGCCCCGCCGACCTCGCGCAGCACGATGTGCCGGGCGTAGCGGTCGAGTTCGGTGTCGGAGAGAGTCACCGCCCCGTGCTCCCGAACCCCCCCGCGCCGCGCTCCGTCTTGTCGAGGCTCGCGACCTCGTCGAACGCCGCCTTGGTCACTACGGCCGGCACGAGTTGCGCGATGCGCTCGCCGCGGCGGATCGCGAAGGGTTCGCTGCCGAAGTTGGCGAGGATAATCTTCACTTCGCCGCGATAGTCCTCGTCGATCGTCCCGGGCGCGTTCGGGCAGGTGATGCCGTGCTTGAGCGCCAGCCCGGAGCGGGGCCGGACCTGCACCTCGTGCCCCGGCGGAATGGCGATCGCGAAGCCGGTCGCGACGGCGTGGCGCGCGCCGGGCTCGAGCACCAGTTCCTCGGCCGCGACGACGTCCATCCCCGCCGCGCCGGCGCTGGCATAGGCCGGCAGCGGTAGGCCCTCACCATGCGGCAGGCGGGTGATCGCGATCCGGATCATTTGGTCGCGGTCTTCTTGGGCGCCGCCTTCTTCGCCGGAGCCTTCTTCGCTGGCGCCGCCGTCTTCGCCGGAGCCTTCTTGACGGCCGCCTTGCGCTTGCCCTTGACGGGCGCCTTGGCCGCCTTCGCGTCGATCAGCGCGATCGCCTCGTCCAGCGTCACCGCCTTGGGGTCGGCGCTCTTGGGCAGGGTCGCATGCGTCGTGCCGTCGGTCACATAGGGGCCGAACCGACCCTCCATGACCTTGAGTTCCTTGGCGCTTTCCGGGTGGGCGCCGAGAACCGCGAGCGGCTCGCGCGCTGCCCCCCTGCCCTTGCCGCCACCCGCCGCCGCATCGGCCAGCTTGGCCACCGCCGCGTTCATGCCGGTCTCGAACACCTCGGCGGTCGAGGACAGCCGCGCGTACTTGCCGTCGTGGAGCAGATAGGGCCCGTAGCGGCCGATCGAGGCGACGATCGGGTTGCCGCTCTCCGGATGGGCGCCGATCTCGCGCGGCAGGGACAGCAGCTGCTCGGCCATCTCGATCGTCAGGCCGTCCTGCGGAACGTCCTTGGGGATCGAGGCGCGCTTGGCGTCCTTGCCTTCGCCGCGCTCGAGATAGGCGCCGAAGCGCCCGCTCTTCAGGCTGATGCCGTTGCCGATCTCGGTCGGCCCCTCGCTGGCGCCGGCCTCGCCGCCCTGGCCGAACTGGCGGGTGTATTTGCACTCGGGGTAATTGGAGCACGCTACGAATGCGCCGAACTTGCCGCCGCGAAGCCCGAGCCGGCCGGTGCCGCACGACGGGCACAGCCGGGGGTCGCTGCCGTCCTCCTTGTCGGGGAACAGCCACGGGGCAAGGAACTCGTCGAGCGCCGCAGTCACGTCCGACGGCTTCTGCTCCATGACCTCGCCGGCCTTGGGCTTGAAGTCCTTCCAGAACGCCTCGAGCAGCGCCTGCCAGCCCGTGCGCCCGCCCGACACGTCGTCGAGGCCTTCCTCTAGCTCGGCGGTATAGTCGTAGTTGACGTAGCGTTCAAAGAACCGCTCGAGGAAGGCGGTGACCAGCCGGCCGCTCTCCTCGGGGATGAAGCGGTTCTTCTCGAGCTTGACGTAGGAGCGGTCCTTGAGCGTCTGCAGCGTCGCGGCGTAGGTCGACGGCCGGCCGATGCCGAGCTCCTCCAGCCGCTTGACCAGGCTCGCCTCCGAATAGCGCGGCGGCGGCTGGGTGAAGCTCTGCACCGCGTCGACCGAACGCTTGGCGGGCGCATCGCCGGCCTTGAGCAGCGGCATGCGGGCGCTGTCCTCCTCGTCCGCCTTCTCGTCGCGGCCCTCCTCGTAGAGCGCCAGGAAACCTGGGAACAGCGTCACCTGGCCGGTTGCCCGCAGGCTCGCCCGGCCGGCGCCGTCGGTCAGCTCGACCGTCGTCCGCTCGAGCCGCGCCGAGGCCATCTGGCTGGCGAGCGCGCGGTTGAAGATCAGCGAATAAAGGCGCGCATGGTCGCCCGATCCGGCGTGGTCCTTACGGAAGTCGGTCGGGCGGATCGCCTCGTGCGCTTCCTGCGCGTTCTTGGCCTTGCTGGTATACTGCCGCGGCTTGTCGGGGACGTAGCCGGCATCGTAGCGGTCGGCGATCGCTTTGCGCGCCGCGCTGATCGCCTCGCCCGCCATCTGCACCCCGTCGGTCCGCATGTAGGTGATCGCGCCATCCTCGTAGAGCGACTGGGCGAGTCGCATCGTGTGGCTCGCCGAGAAGCCGAGCTTGCGCGCCGCCTCCTGCTGGATGGTCGAGGTGGTGAACGGCGGCGGCGGATTGCGCGAGAAGGGCTTGGTCTCGACGGACGCGACCGTGAAGTGGCCCGCCTCGACGACCGCCTTGGCGGCATCGGCCGAACCCTTGTCGCCGATCGTCAGCCGATCGATCTTCTTGCCGTCGAGCCCGGTGAGGCGTGCCGTGAAGGGCGTCCCGTCCGCCTCGAACAGCGCGCTGACGGACCAATACTCCTGTGCCCGGAACAGCTCGATCTCGCGCTCGCGGTCGACGATGAGGCGCAGCGCGACAGACTGCACGCGGCCCGCCGACTTGGCGCCCGGCAGCTTGCGCCACAGGATCGGCGACAAAGTGAAGCCGACCAGATAGTCGAGCGCGCGCCGCGCCCGGTAGGCATCGATCAGATCCTCGTCGAGCCCGCGCGGGTGGGCCATGGCCTCGAGCACCGCGGACTTCGTGATGGCGTTGAACGTGACCCGCTCGACGTCCTTGGGCAGCGCCTTGCGCTTCCGCAGCACCTCCTGGACGTGCCAGCTGATCGCCTCGCCCTCGCGATCCGGATCGGTCGCGAGGATCAGCGTATCGGCCTTCTTCGCCTCGTCGGTGATCGCCTTCAACTGCTTCAGCTTGTCGGGATAGGCCTCCCACTCCATCGCGAAGCCCTCGTCCGGGTTCACCGACCCGTCCTTGGGGGGCAGGTCGCGGACATGGCCATAGCTCGCCAGCACGCGGTGCCCCGGTCCGAGGTATTTCTCGATGGTTTTCGCCTTGGCGGGCGATTCGACGACGACCAGTTTCAAGCGACGATGCTCCTCACACGTACGCGTAGGGTGACCGGCGGCAGAGCGAGCCGTCAAGCGGGCGAACTTCTCGTCAATGCAATTTCGCGGGGAGGTGGCAGCCCCGGACTTGATCCGGGGCTGACGGAGGGGTTCTCCCGGGGCGTCTCCAAGAACCCTCCGTCAGCTTCGCTGTCACCTCCCCAGCAAAGGCTGGGGAGGAGTGTGTCCTTAACCCGCCAGGCTCACCTTTCCTCCCGCATGCCGGTCCAGCCTCCCGGCGAGGTCCAGCTCCAGCAGGATCAGCTGCACCGTGCCGCTGGCGAGGCCCGACTGACGGACGAGTTCGTCGATCGGCACGGCGGACGGCCCGAGCAGTTCCTCGAGCCGGGCGCGCTCGTCAGGTTCGGCTTCCTGCGCCGGGGCAGGCGGGCGATAGGGTTCGCACGGCGACTCGACCCGGGTCATCGGGCGCAGCGTCTCGATCACGTCGGCGGCGTTCTGGATCAGCGTCGCCCCGTCGCGGATCAGCTGGTTGCATCCCTGCGCGCGCGGGTCGAGTGGGGAGCCGGGCACTGCGAGCACCTCGCGCCCCGCCTCGGCCGCCAGCCGCGCGGTGATCAGCGATCCCGAGCGCGGCGCCGCCTCGACGACGATCGTGCCGAGCGACAGGCCGGCGATGATGCGGTTGCGATGGGGGAAGTGGCGCGCGCGCGGCTCGGTCCCGGGCGGCATCTCGGCGATGACGAGGCCGCGTTCGGCGATTGCCGCCTGACGCTCGGCATTCTCGGGCGGATAGACGACGTCGAGCCCGCCGGCGACGACCGCGATCGTGCCGCTGGCGAGGCTGCCGTCGTGCGCCGCGCTGTCGATGCCGCGGGCTAGGCCCGAGACGGTGACGATGCCCTCCGCGCCGAGATCGTGGGCGAGGCCGCGCGAAAAACGGCACGCCGCAGCCGAGGCGTTGCGCGCCCCGACGATGGCGACCGGCAGCTTGTCGAGCAGCTTGAGGTCGCCCTTGACGGTCAGGATCGGCGGGGCGTTGTCGAGTTCGGCGAGCAGTCGCGGATAGAGGCCCTGGCCGAGCAGCAGGTGGCGCGCGCCGATCGCCTCGACCTGCGCGATCTCGCGTTCGGCGTCGGCGCGTGGAACGATGCGCGGAGCGCTGCCGCCGCCGCGCCGCGCCAAGTCGGGCAGCGCGTCGAGTGCCGCCGCGGCGCTGCCGAACCGAAGCAGCAGCTGGCGGTAGCTGACCGGGCCGATCGTCGGGCTGCGGAGCAGGCGAAGGCGGTCGACGAGATCCTTCACCCGGACTGCCCGACCCGCGGCTCGGTCCCGGATCGCAGCCGCGCGATATTGGCGCGGTGCTTCCAGATGACGAGCAGTGCGAAGCCGAGCAGCATGGGCACGATGTCGTTGCGGCCGACGATGGCCGCGGTCAGCGGGGCAGACAGGGCGGCGAGCATTCCCGCCAGCGACGAGATGCGGCCGACCAGCAGCAGCCCGATCCACACCAGCGCATAGACCAGCGCGGCGAACGGCAGGATCGGGATGAGAATGCCGAGGAAGGTCGCCACGCCCTTGCCGCCGCGAAAGCGCAGCCAGGCCGGGTAGAGGTGGCCGAGCAGCGCGCCCGTGGCGGCATAGGGAACGGCCCCGGGGACGAACCAGGCGGCGAGCAGCACGGCGGCGGCCCCCTTCGCCGCGTCGAGCAGCAAGGTCAGCGCCGCGAGCTTCTTCGACCCGGTGCGGAGCACGTTGGTCGCGCCGATGTTGCCCGAGCCGATGGTGCGGATGTCGCCCCTGCCGGCAAGCCGCGTGACCATCAGCCCGAACGGGATCGACCCGAAAAGGTACCCCACCACGAACGCAACGACCGCAACCCCCGTCATGGGATCGGGTGGTAGCACAGGAAGGGCGCGACGCAACGCCAGAACCCCTCCGTCCACTGCGCGGCCACCTCCCGGCCAATGGCAGCGAGGAAACACAATTCTCCTCTCCTGCATTTGCGGGGGAGGTGGCATCACGAAGTGATGACGGAGGGTTCTATCCGTGCAAGGCGAGCGCGCGATGACCCCCGCCGCGCCCATCCTCTT
>CAXSDY010000161.1:0-5377 GCA_964235835.1 uncultured Sphingomonadaceae bacterium
CTGGTTCCAGCTGAGCCTCAAGGAAGGCTTCACGGTCTTCCGCGACCAGGGCTTCTCGGCCGACATGGGCTCCGCCGCGGTCAAGCGGATCGAGGACGTGCGCGTGCTACGATCGGCACAGTTCCCGGAGGACTCCGGCCCCCTCGCCCACCCGGTGCGGCCCGAAAGCTATATCGAGATCACCAACTTCTACACCGCAACCGTCTATAACAAGGGCGCCGAGCTGATCGGCATGATGCGCACGATCCTGGGGCCAGAGAAGTTCCGGGCCGGGTCGGACCTCTACTTCGAACGGCACGATGGACAGGCCGTGACCTGCGAGGACTTCGTCAAGGCGATGGAGGACGCCAGCGGGGTCGACCTCGCCCAGTTCCGCCTGTGGTACAGCCAGGCCGGCACGCCCAGGGTCGGCGCCCGGCTCGAGCATGATCCTGCCGCGCGGCAGGCGACGCTGCACCTCGCGCAGACCATTTCCCCCACGCCCGGCCAGCCGACCAAGCAGCCGATGGTCCTGCCGCTGAAGACCGCGCTGGTCGGCCGGGAGAGCGGAGCCGAGCTGGCGGGCGAGCTCATCCTGCTGACCGCCGCCGACCAGGTCGTCACGTTCGACGGCGTGGACGAGCCGCCGCTCCTGTCGATCAACCGCGACTTCTCCGCCCCGGTGCTGCTCGACGTCGCCCGCTCGCCGGGTGAGCTCGAAGCCCTGGCGGAGCACGACCCCAATCCCTTCGCGCGCTACGAGGCGCTGCAGGAACTGATGCTGCGCACACTCATCGCGGGTGCCAGGGGCGAGCCGGCCGACCCGGCGCCGGTGATCGAAGCAATGCGCCGCACGCTCACCTCGAATGCGCTCGATCCTGCGTTCAAGGGCGAAGCGCTGCTGATCCCGTCCGAAAGCCTGATCGGCGACCGCATGGACTTGGTCGACCCCGACGCGATCCACGCCGCCCGCGATGCACTGCGCGGCGCGATCGGGACCACGCTCGCCGACGAACTCGCCGCGGCGCAGCGCGACGGAGCCGCCGGCGACGATCTCTCCCCGCCCGCCAAGGGACGGCGCCGGCTGCGGACGGTAGCGCTCCGCCTGCTCGCGGCCGGCGACCCGGTGCGCGGCGCACAACTCGCCAAGCAGCAGTTCGACCAAGCCGACAACATGACGGACCGGCAGGGCGCGCTGGCGACGCTCGTGAGCCTCGACGCACCCGAACGGACCGCTGCACTCGATGCCTTCTACGAACGCTATCGCGGCGACACGCTGGTCGTCGACAAATGGTTCGGCCTTCAGGCGGCGGCGCAGCGGGCCGATACCCTCGGCGCGGTCGAGGCGCTTGCCCGCCACCCGGACTTCACCCTCGCCAACCCTAACCGCGCCCGCTCGCTGATCGGCAGCTTCGCCGCGAACCAGTGGGCATTCCACGGCGGGTCGGGCGCCGGCTATCGCTTCCTCGCCGACGCGATCATCGCCCAGGACAAGGTCAATCCTCAGGTCGCGGCGCGGCTGGTCCCGCCGCTCGGCCGCTGGCAACGGTTCGAGCCCGGCCGAGCGGCGCTGATGCGCGGCGAGCTGGAGCGGGTGGTCGGAACCCCGGGCCTCTCGAAGGACGTCTACGAACAGGTCAGCAAGTCGCTGGCGTGAGGCGTTGCGGGCGGACCGCAACGATGGACTTGCCTTGAAGGCTAGGCCAGCTTGTCGGCGTAGATCATCCGCCCGTCGCCGAGGCGGCTCATGACCTGCCACTGGCTCGCGCGGCTGAACGCAAAGCAACCCTCCGACCGGCCGAGCTTGCCATGGGCCTGCGCCACCTCGGGCTCGGCGTACCACGCATTGTGGATGACGATCGCCCGGTTCTCGGCGTTGTTGTTGCTCCCATCGAGGCCGATGACCTTCATCGAATCGCCGTACTTCCCGTCGTAGTGGTCACCGGTGATGTAGGTGCCATTCGACGTGGCGAAGGAGCCGTAATCGTTGGAGAAACGCTCCAAATATCCCGAGTGGTCGGGGTCGGATCCGCGGCCATGCGCGACCAGATGGCTCTCGACCGTGCCGTTGAGTAGGTCGACGAGGTGAAAGCGGGGCTGGGCGGATTCGATCGAGAAGTCGACCACGCCCATCACGTCCCGGTGGCGAACCGCCCGCCCATGCGAATCGAGCGCCGCCTTGGCGCGGGTGAACAGCGCCGGATTGATCCCGGTGGGCGCCACGACGGCGGGAGGGGCGGGCGGAGGAACCGTGGCCGGGGTGGCGGGCGGCATGCGGAACAAGAGCGACGGGAGGCTCACGCTGCTGGCCGCGGACGAAAGCAGCAAGCCGCTCGCGCCCACCGCGCCCAGGCGAATCATTTCCCGACGATTCAATGACATGCACGACCCTCCGTTGAGGCTTGCCTATACCAGATCGAAGCTTACCCGCCGATAAGGAATGCGCCCCGGATCGAGGCCTCGTCGCACGCAGGCCTCCGCTCGGCGCACTTCGCCGCACCTTGACGCGAGCTTGAATTCGGCTCCCGGCGCTGCTAGGGGCGCGCCACCGCCGTGGGCTTGCCTGCGGCGACCAATGTTCATTGGCATGGGCAGTTGCGTCTCGCGAGCGTTGCGCGACGAAGCCCCGATGCCGCCCGGTCGGCCCACTGGGGGTACCGGTCCACGGAGTGAAGACGGCCTTTATGCAAATCATCGTCCGCGACAATAACGTCGATCAGGCGCTGCGCGCGCTGAAGAAGAAGCTGCAGCGCGAGGGCGTCTATCGCGAGATGAAGCTGCGCCGTCACTACGAGAAGCCGTCCGAGCGCCGCGCTCGCGAGCGTGCCGCCGCCATTCGCCGCGCACGCAAGCTCGAGCGCAAGCGCGCCGAGCGCGAAGGCGCCCGCTAGACCCTCGCCACGGAGGGCCATCATGTCGACAATCACCGCGGTTCCGCTTCAACCAATCAAGCGCGGCAGCCTCGCGCGGCTGTGGCTCGGCATCGTCGTGCTCGTCGCCGCCGGTCTGCTGCTGGCGTGGGCCGGTGCCGGGCGCATGGTCGGCATTCGCTTGAAAACGGTCGCGGCTGGCAAGGGCCCGGTGATCGGCGTCAACGACGGGGTGATCATCGATCTGGAAGGACGACTGCCCAACGGCAAGGTGTTCGAATCGACCAAGGACCGCGGTCCCGCGCCCATCCTCGTCGGGCAGACGATCCCCGGCTTCTCCAGCGCGCTGCAGCGGATGCAGCCGGGCGGCCGCTACACCGTGCATATCCCGGCCAAGCTCGCCTATGGCGCGACGCCGCCGCCGGGCAGTCCGATCCCGCCCAACGCCGACCTCGACTTCGACATCCATGTCCTGCAGGTCGTTCCAAACGCGGCGCTGATGGCGGGTGGCCAGGGCGCGCTGGGTGGCGCCGGTGGTCCGGGCGGACCGCAGGGGCAACTGCCCTCGCAATAAGCGCTAGCGGACCGGTTCGCCCGGCGCTGTCGGAGCGCGGCCTGCGCGCATCCGGCTGAGCTCTTCCAGGGTGACCTTGAGCGTGGCAAGGACGGGATCGGCGAGCAGCAGCCCGATGATCCCGAACAATGCGCCCATCAACAGCTGCGCCGCGAGCACCAGCGCCGGCGCGAGGTCCACCGTTCGCCGCGCGATGTACGGCACGACCAGATAGCCGTCGACGTTCTGCACGAAGAAATAGACGAAGATAGCCCACAAGCCCTGCTCAGGCCCGGCGCTGAACCCGACCGCGACCATCAGCAGGCCGGACACGATCGCGCCGATGTTGGGCAGGAAGGCGAGCAGGCCGGTCAGCAGCCCGAGCAGCGCCGCCATCGGCACGCCGCCCAGCGTCAGCATGACGAAGGTGAACACACCTTCGAACGCCATGCCGACCAGCCGCCCGAACAGCAGCCGCCGCAACGTCGCGCCGACCCGCTTGCTGATCTCGAAGAACTTTGCGCGATGGCGCAGCGGCAGCATCCAGGCGAGGCCGCGATCGTAGTTGCGCGGCTCGACCGCGATGAAGATGCCGATGACGATCGTCAGCAGGGCACTAGTCGCCGCGCCGAGCGCGGTTCCGACCGCGCTGGTCAGACGACCGACCGAGCCTGCCAGCTGGCTTCCCACATCGAACGACTGACCCTTGGGCAGAAGGCCGAGGCCGCTTGCCCATGCCATTAGCCGGCTGGCTTGGGCGGTGACCACGGTGCGCAGTGCCTCGGCCTGCGCCGCGATCGTTGTCCCGGCGAACCAGAAGGTCCAGGCGAGGAAGGCCACCGCGGCGAGGATGACAATGGCGAGGCGGATGCCGCGGCGGACCGGCAGCACGCGGCCGAGCAGGCGCGTTCCGCCGTCGAGCAGGACCGAGAAGACGAGACCGCCGACGATCAGCATCAGCGGCTGGGCGAGCGTGATGACGCCGGCAATGGCGAGGGCGAGGCCGAGCCACACCGATGCGCGCTTCAGCTCGTCGCGGGTCGCCGGGTCGCGGAACTCGGCCGGTCCGGGTTGCTCGACGTGCGGATCGGCGGCGGGCGCTTCCGCCACGTTCAGTCCTTCGCGGGATGCAGGCTGTTCCCTGCGCGGCCGGAGCGCAGCGATTGAAACCAGCTCACGGGGTTGAGCCAGCTCGCCTGGCCGTTCAGCGAGAAGGTCAGGAACTCCGCCCGCCCGCCCAGGTTCTCCCACGGCACCGGCCCGCCCAGGCCATTGTCCGGCGGTCCAAGCGCGAAACGGCTGTCGGCGCTGCGATCGCGATTGTCACCCATCAGGAAGACGTGGGCAGGCGTCACCGTAACCGGTCCGTAATCGTCCCCCGGACTGCGCCCGAGGTCGATCGTGTCGTAGGTGCGGCCGCCCGGGAGCGTCTCGCGGACGATCGGCAAGCGGCAAAAGCGCCGCCCGTCCGCCAGTTCAACCAAGTCGCTCG
Organism: uncultured Sphingomonadaceae bacterium; assembly: GCA_964235835.1. Classification (GTDB taxonomy): domain Bacteria; phylum Pseudomonadota; class Alphaproteobacteria; order Sphingomonadales; family Sphingomonadaceae; genus Sphingomicrobium. The sequence continues at coordinate 4,895 of CAXSDY010000161.1, forward strand.
GGAACTGGTCGATCGAGCAGGGCGCATTGGCGTCGACCGGGATCATCGCCGGTGGCCTGACCTGCGACGGCAGCGGCTGGCCGTTGAGGATCACGCGCCCGCCGCGCACCTCGACCGTGTCGCCCGGGAGGCCGATCACGCGCTTGATGTAGTCGTCACTCTGCCCCGGTGGCGTGACGATGACGATGTCGCCGCGCTGCGGCATGTGGCCGAGAAGCCGCCCGCTCCATTGCGGCAGGACGTGGAAGCTGGGGCTCACCCACGACCAGCCGTAGGGATATTTGCTGACCACCAGGCGGTCGCCCTTGAGCAGCACCGGCATCATCGATTCCGAAGGAATGTAGAACGGTTTCGCCACGAAGCTGTGAAAGGCGAGCACCGCCAGCAGCACCCAGGCGAGGCCCTTGATCTCGCGCCACAGGGCATTGCCCTTGGGCTCCCGCACTGCGGGCACCGCGGCCGGCTCGATCGGCTCGGCCGGGG
>CAXSDY010000162.1:0-5357 GCA_964235835.1 uncultured Sphingomonadaceae bacterium
CGCTCGACAGGCCGAGTGCGTGCAGCAGCGCCGTCACCGGCAGCTTGCGCTTGCGATCGATGCGGACGTTGACGATGTCCTTGGCGTCGAATTCGAAGTCCAGCCACGAGCCGCGATACGGGATGACCCGCGCCGCGAATAGGAACTTGCCCGAGGCATGGGTCTTCCCGCGGTCGTGGTCGAACAGCACGCCCGGCGAGCGGTGCATCTGGCTGACGATCACGCGCTCGGTGCCGTTGATGATGAAGGTGCCGTTCATCGTCATGAGCGGCATGTCGCCCATGTAGACGTCCTGCTCCTTGATATCGATCACCGACTTGGCCTCGGTGTCGGGATCGATCTCGAAGCTGGTCAGGCGCAGCGTGACCTTCATCGGCGCGGCATAGGTCAGCCCGCGCTGGCGGCACTCGTCGGTGTCGAACTTGGGCGGCTCGAGCTCGTAGCGGTCGAAGTCGAGGTGCGCGGTCCCGGCGAAATCCTGGATCGGGAAGACCGAGCGAAGTGTCTTCTCGAGGCCCGAAACATAGCCGATCGACGGGTCGGAGCGGAGGAACTGCTCGTAACTCTCCCGCTGAACCTCGATCAGGTTCGGCATCTCGCTGATTTCGTGGATGTTGCCAAAAATCTTGCGGATGCGCCGCGAATTGCCGGGGCGCGTGCCCGAGGAGGCGACGTCGATTGCGTTGGTGGCCATGAATATCCCTGCGCGTTGTGCCCCAGCAAGAGCGGGGGTCCAGCTACCTGAGGGTCCGGGCCCCGATCTTGACCGGGGAACGGACCACCTGTTCGGAGCGCTTGCCCTGCTCGTTCCCCTCCATGCGTGCGGCCCGTGCGCGGTTCGGGCCCTGTCCCGGAGAGGGCAGGAAAAGCCCCGGACGCACGGCGAGGTGCGGCGGAGCCGTGATGTGTTGGATAGAAGGGATATAGCGCGCGGAACCAAAAAGAAAAGGGGGTGTTGCTCCATTTTGCTGCTCGCTTGAAACCGAGCCGCGTCCCAGGGCGGGCCGGGGTAAGTGTTTGGGATCGGCGGGGGTCTCGCTAAGCTGCGGGGCCGCCTATAGGAAGCGGACTGCAGGGACGGGGGAGGAATTGTCGATGACACACAAGGGCAAGGCTCGCCTCGGCGTCGAAGGCCTCGACGATGTCCTCGCCGGCGGCTTCAATCGCAACCGAGTCTATCTGGTCGAGGGCAGCCCCGGTACTGGCAAGACGACCATCGCCACTCAGTTCCTACTCGAAGGTGCGCGGAACGGCGAGCGCGGCCTCTACATCACCTTGTCGGAGACCGAGGCCGAGCTGCGCGAGAGCGCGGCCTCCCACGGCTGGGAACTCGACGACACGATCGCGATCTTCGAGCTCGTCCCGCCCGAGAGCCTGCTCGACGAGGAACAGCAGCAGAGCCTACTCTATTCGTCAGACCTCGAACTGGGCGAGACGACGCGGCGAATCTTCGAATCGATCGAGGAGGTGAAGCCGCAGCGGGTCGTGCTGGACAGCCTCTCCGAGATCCGCCTGCTAGCGCAAAGCTCCCTGCGCTACCGCCGCCAGATCCTGGCGATGAAACATTATTTCTCCAAGCACGACGTGACCGTCATGCTGCTCGACGACATGACGGCCGAGGCGAGCGATCGCACCGTCCACAGCGTCGCCCACGGCGTCATGCGCCTGGAAGAATTGTCGCCCGACTACGGCGGCGAGCGACGGCGGGTGCGGATCATAAAATACCGTGGCCAGAAATACCGCGGCGGCTTCCACGACTTCGTCATTCACACCGGCGGCGTTCGCGTCTTCCCGCGCCTGGTGTCGTCGGAGCACAAGGGCGACTTCCGCCGCGAGGTGCTCAAGAGCGACTCGCCGCAGCTCGACGCCCTGCTCGGCGGCGGATTGGAACGGGGCTCGAGCGCGCTGATCCTGGGGCCGGCCGGGACCGGAAAGTCGCTGCTCACGCTGACCTTCGCCGCCGGAGCGGTCAACCGTGGCGAGCGGGCCGCCATGTTCGTGTTCGACGAGGAGCTCGGCCTGCTGATCGAGCGCGCCAAGGGCCTCGGCATCGACATGCAGGCGATGATGGATACGGGCAAGCTGATCGTCACGCAGATCGACGCGGCGGAGCTTGCGCCTGGCGAGTTCGCCCACCTCGTGCGGACCTGCGTCGAGGTCCACGGCGTCCGCACCGTGATCATCGACAGCCTCAATGGCTACCAGGCGGCGATGCCGGAGGAACGCCAGCTGATCCTCCATATGCATGAGCTGCTTCAGTTCCTCAATCGTCTCGGCGCGACGACCTTCCTGACGGTGGCCCAGCATGGTCTGGTCGGCGACATGCGCGCGCCGGTCGACATCACCTACCTCGCCGACACCGTCATCCTGCTGCGCTACTTCGAGGCGGCCGGGCGCGTGCGGCGGGCAATCTCGGTAATCAAGAAGCGGACCAGCGCGCACGAGGATACGATCCGCGAGTACCGTATCCACTCGGGCGGGATCTCGCTCGGTGAGCCGCTGACCAACTTTCAGGGCGTGCTACGCGGGGTGCCGGAGCTGCTCGACAGGGAAGCCGTGGAACCTTCGGCTTGAACGACGAGCTTTCCGAACGAGCCGTGATCCTGGCGCCTGCGGGGCGCGATTCGGCGGTCGCCGCGGGCATGCTCGGCGAGGCGTCGATTGCCAGCGCGGTCTGCCCCGACGCGTCGTGCCTGGTCGGTGATCTGCGCGAGGGCGCGGGCCTGGCGATCGTCACCGAGGAATCGCTGATGCGGGTCGACCTGCATCCGCTCTCGGACTGGCTGCGCGACCAGCCCGAGTGGTCAGACCTGCCGTTCGTCATCCTGACCCGCCGCGGTGGGCTGGAGCGCAATCCGGCCGCGGGGCGGCTCCTCGACCTGCTTGGCAACGTCACGTTCCTTGAGCGTCCGTTCCACCCGACGACGCTGGTCAGCATCGCGCAGGCTGCATTGCGCGGACGCCGGCGGCAGTATGAGGCGCGCGCGCGCCTTCTCTCGCTGCAGGACAGCGAGGAGCGGCTGCGGCTCGCCAACGAGACGCTCGAAGCGCGCGTCGAGGAACGCACGCGCGAACATGAGCGCGCCGTCGCCCAGCTGCATGAGGCGCAGAAGCTGGAGACGCTCGGCCAGCTCACGGGCGGGGTCGCGCACGACTTCAACAATCTGCTGACGCCGGTCATCGGCAACCTCGATCTGCTGCGCCGCCGCACGCCCGAGGCCGACCAGCGCACCCATCGGCTGATCGATGGCGGGCTTCAGGCGGCAAGTCGCGCAGCGACCCTTGTGCAACGCCTGCTTGCCTTCGCCCGGCGCCAGGACCTCCAGCCGCGGCCGGTGGCGATCGCGGCGCTACTCGAGGGAATGAGCGACATGCTGGCGCGCTCGCTTGGTCCGACGATCGATGTCCAGATCGCCATCGACCCGGATCTTCCTGCCGCGCGGGTCGACCCCAACCAGCTCGAACTGGCACTGCTCAACCTGGCGATCAACGCGCGCGACGCGATGCCGGATGGAGGTCCGCTTCGGATGGAAGCTTCGGTATTCGAACAGCGCGCACCGGGCTCGCTGACGGTGGGCCGCTACATCCGCATCGCCGTCATCGACCATGGTCTCGGGATGGACAAGGACACCTTGGCGCGGGCCGTGGAGCCGTTCTTTTCGACCAAGGGGATCGGCAAAGGCACTGGCCTCGGGCTATCGATGGTCCACGGCCTCGCGGCCCAGCTCGGCGGCGCGTTGCGCCTCGACAGTACGCCGGGACAGGGCACCACCGCGGAAATCCACCTGCCCGTAACCACCGAGACCCCGCTTGACGCCGAGGCCGAGCAGATCGTTTTGCAGGTTGCGGTCGGCCGCGCGACGCTCCTGCTCGTCGACGACGAGGAGCTGGTCCGCAACGGCACGGCGGACATGCTGCGCGACATCGGCTATGAAGTGATCACCGCGGCATCGGGCGCGGAGGCGCTGTCGTTCCTGCGCTCGGGTTGCGACGTCGATCTGTTGATCAGCGACTATCTCATGCCGGGCATGAACGGCGTCGACCTGATCCACATGGCCGGGTCGATCGTTCCCGGCCTGCCGGCGATGCTGATCACCGGCTATTCGACGATCGCGTCAGGTCCGGGTGCCGGCCTGCCGCGGCTAGCCAAGCCGTTCCGCCAGACCGACCTTGCGGCCCGGGTGTCCGAGATGCTGGCCCGCCGCGACGGCAGCGCCGACATCATCCCAATCAAGTCGACCCGCCCGAGCCCTAAGTAAAGCTTGTCGCAACACGGGGTTCGCGGGGACGTTACCCCTCGATGATGACCTTCGAGCCGATCGTCGTCAGGGCGTAGAGCCGTTCCGCGAACTTGGGCGGCATGCGGACGCAGCCATGGCTGGCGGGATAGCCGGGCGTCTTGCCGGCGTGGAGCGCGATGCCATATTCGTCGATCCGCTGCATGAACGGCATCGGCGCACTGTCGTACTTGCGCGACAGGTGAAGGCGCTTCTTCTCGAGCACCGACCAGAAACCGAGCGGGGTTTCCTTGCCCTTCTTGCCGCTCGAGATGCTCGCCACCCCGACCAGCTGCTCGGCACGATAGACGTAGGCCATCTGCTTGTAGAGATCGACGAGGATGCGGGTCTCGCCCTTGGCCGGGATCGTCGCCGCCCACAGATATTCGCCGGGCGCCAGAGTGGTCTTGCCAAACGTCTCGGCCATCGCCGCGGTGGCCTTGGCGGCATTGCCCTGCGTCCACTCGTAGGGCGCCATGCTTGGCGTGGTCGGAGACGGCGCTGCGACAACCCGCACCGGCGCGGGCGCGGTCGAGCAGGCGGCGAGCGCCAGCATGGTCGCGGCCAGCGCGGCTGAAAACAGCTTGTTCATCGAATGTCCCCGCAAACTAAGCACTTGACCCTGCCGCAACTCGCGCGCGGGCACAAGTGCAGCTCCCAGCCGCGCAGGTTTGGTGGTCCCACAGCAAAAGGGCGGCCCCTCGCGAGGCCGCCCTTCGTGAGTCTGGAGTAGTGAAGCTTACTTGAGCTCGACGGTGCCGCCGGCTTCCTCGAGCTGCTTCTTGATCTTCTCGGCCTCTTCCTTGTTGACGCCTTCCTTGACGGCCTTGGGCACGCCCTCGACCAGCGCCTTGGCTTCGCCGAGACCGAGCTGGGTGATCGCGCGGACCTCCTTGATGACGTTGATCTTCTTGCCACCGTCGCCGGTCAGGATCACGTCGAACTCGGTCTTTTCTTCCTCGACCGGGCCGGCGGCGGCGGCCGGACCGGCGACCGCAACGGCGGCAGCGGCGGAAACGCCCCACTTCTCTTCGAGCGCCTTGGCGAGGTCGGCGGCCTCGAGAACGGTCAGTGCCGAAA
>CAXSDY010000163.1:0-1588 GCA_964235835.1 uncultured Sphingomonadaceae bacterium
TCGTCCGGCCGTATCTACCGCCGTCGCGGAACCGACTTCCGCGCGCGTCTCGCGCTGCCGCCCGCAGGGATTCATGACCGAACACGACAGATATTATGCGGCCGCGCAGGGATGGGCCGACGAACGGGTCGAGACCGAGCGCCGCGCGCGCAAGCTTGCGTGGACCGTCGCGGGCGTCGCCGGCGCGATCGCCCTGGTGCTCGCTTTAGCCCTGGCGATGCTGGTGCCGCTCAAGACGGTCCAGCCTTACGTCCTGACCGTCGATCGCCAGACCGGAGCGGTCGAAGTCGCAACGACCGTCGCCAACGGCCGCCTGACCCAGAACGAGGCCGTCATCCAGGCCCAGCTCGCCAATTACGTCCGCGTGCGCGAGACGTTCGACGCTTCGGACCTCGCCGCCAGCTACCGGCGCGTCCAGCTGCTGTCCGGCCCGGACGTGAGGAGCGCCTACATTGCGTCGATGGCCGCGGGGAACCCGGCCAGCCCGCTCCGCGCCTTGTCCCCGGGGGACACCGTCGCCGTGCGGATCAAGAGCGTTTCGCTGACGGGCACCGGCACCGCGCTCGTCCGCTACGATCTCGACCGCACCCTCGCCGGCGGCCGCGGGGTGAGCTCGGCGCCCTACGTCAGCGCCATCTCCTACGGGTTCAGCGACAAGCCGCTGCGTGCCGCCGATCGGTTCGAGAATCCGCTGGGATTCGAGGTGACGCGCTACCGCCGGGATGCCGAGGGAATGACCCAGTGAAGCGGGGGTTGTTCCTCGCCCTCGGGTTCCTTGCCCTTACCGCGGAAACCATGCCGCGGCCGGGTCCGGTCGATCCACACATCCAGCATGTCCTGTTCGATCCGGAGCAGGTCGTTGCCCTGCACGGTGCTCTCGGATGGCAAATCATGATCGAGTTCGCCTCCGACGAGCGAATCGAGAACGTCTCGATCGGCGACAGCCTGGCGTGGCAGGTGACCCCCAATAAGCGCGCCAAGATGCTGTTCCTCAAGCCGCTGCTGCGCAACGCCAACACCAACATGACCGTGGTCACCAGCCAGCGCCGCTACGCTTTCGCCTTGTCGGCCGGCCCGCGCGAGCGGCGCACGCCATGGGTGCTGCGGTTCGACTACCCGCCGCCCGTGGTCGAGACCCTGCCCGAGCCGCCGCCACCGTCGCCCGTGCACCTCTACCTCGGCTATGTCCGTGCGGGCGATGGGTCGGTCATGCCGACGCGCGTGTGGGACGACGGCCGCCAGACCTATTTCGAGTTTGCGCCCGAGACGCCGATCCCGGCGATCTTCGCGGCAGGCCCCGGTAAGAAGGACGAGTCGCTCGTCAATGTCGTGACGCGCGGTCGTATCCAGGTCGTCCAGCAATTGGGCCAGCGCTTCGTGCTGCGCTCCGGTCTCCACTTTGCCACTGTCACGAGGACACCGCCGCGATGACCGACCTGCCTCCGGTGAAGATCCCGCGCGTGGCGCGCCTCAAGGGCAAGGCGAGAGTTGCGCCGTTCGCGATCGGGCTGGGTGTGCTCGGCACGGCGGTGTTCGCCAGCATGGCCAGCAACCGCTCGGCCCGTGAAGATCAGACCTCCGCCCTGCC
>CAXSDY010000163.1:1598-5353 GCA_964235835.1 uncultured Sphingomonadaceae bacterium
ACGACAATCAGCGCGCCCGCGCCGCCGCCGCCGGCGCTTGCTCAAGTCGCGCCGACGCCCCCGGCAATTCCGTTCACGAGTGCTCCGCAGCCCCCGGTCGCGCTTGCCCCGGTCCAGGTCCAACGATCGACCGGGCTCGTTCCCGTCGCCCGCCCGACCCCGCCGGAAGGGGGCGCCCGCGAACGGGCACGAGCACGGATTTCCGCACCGGCGCTGATCGTCGACCTGCCACCAACCAAGACCAGCGAGAATTTGCGGTCCAGCGAGGGGCTTCTCGGCCCTGGTGCAAGCCCGGCGGCGGCCCTGTTCCGGACTGCTTCGATGCAGGCCGACCCGACGGGCGCCGCGATCGCTGCGGCGGGGCCGCCACCCGAGCCCGTCGCGACTCTCGTCACCCCGATCGTCGGGACCGGCAATCTCGTCCCTCCTGATCCTGCATCGCGCGACCTCAACTCGAACGAACGGTTCGCGAGCCGCACGGGCAAGCGGGAGACCGAGGTGGCCCGCGCCGAACTCCTCCCCAACCAGCAGTCGCTCGTGGTCCAGGGCACCATTATCGGCGCGGTCATGGAGACCGCGCTCAACTCCGACCTGCCCGGCTTTGCCCGCGCGATCGTCACGCGCGACGTCCTGTCGTTCGACGGCTCGCAAGTGCTGATCCCCGCCGGCAGCCATGTCATCGGCGAGTACAACTCGGGCGTGGCGCAAGGGGCCAGTCGCATCTTCATCGTCTGGAACCGGCTGATCCGTCCCGACGGAGCGTCGATCGCGCTGGGGTCGCCCGCCGTCGACGACCTCGGCCGTGGTGGGCTCGGCGGCAAGGTCAACCGCCACTTTCTCCAGCGTTACGGCGGCGCGATCCTGCTGTCGGTCCTCACCGGCGGCATCGGCGTGCTGACCCAGTCGGTCGCCAACGGCAACACGGTGGTCGTCAGCAGCTCGAACGAGGCGACCTCGCTCGCCGGTCAGGCCTCGCGCGGCACGGACATCGCGCCGACCATCAAGACTCCGCAGGGGGCCAACGTCCGCATCTTCGTGGCTCGCGACCTCGACTTCTCCGGCGTCGGCCCGACCATCTGATCCGCCTTGAGCAGCCAGCCGCTCCTCTTCCTCGATGCCTTCCTCGCGCCGCTCGCGGCCTCGCTGGCGCGCGACGATGTCACCGACGTCTACATCAACCGCCCGGGCGAGCTGTGGCTCGAGACCTCGCACGGGATCGAACGACACGAGGACCCGCGCCTCGACGACGACGCGCTGTGGCGCCTCTCACGGCAGATCGCCGCCGCGACGGACCAGGGGATCAGCCGCGAGCATCCGCTCCTCGCGGCGACACTGCCGAGCGGCGCCCGCGTCCAGGTCTGCGCGCCCCCGGCAACCCGCGGCCATGTCGCGCTCGCCGTTCGCAAGCACGTTGTCCCCGATCTCGGCCTTGATGACTATGTCGCAGCCGGTGCGTTCGATCGCGTCGGTGAAGCCGCGCTCTCGCAGGCCGCGACCGATGGTGCGCTCGAGGCCCAGCTCGCCGCTGGTGACGTGCGCGGCTTCCTTGCCGGTGCGGTCCGCGCGCGCAAGTCGATCCTCATCTCGGGCGGCACGGCGACGGGCAAGACGACGCTGCTCAATGCGCTGCTCAAGGAAGCGCCCGACGAGGAGCGCATCGTGCTCATCGAGGACACTCCGGAGATCCAGCTGGCCCACGCCAATGCGGTCGGCCTGGTCGCGGTGCGCGGGCGGCTCGGCGAAGCCTCGGTCAGTGCCGCCGACCTGCTCGAGGCCGCGCTTCGGCTTCGCCCGGACCGTATCATCATGGGCGAAATCCGCGGCGCGGAGGCTCTAAGCTTTCTGCGCGCCGTCAACACCGGTCACCCGGGGTCCATCACCACCATCCACGCCAGCTCGCCCGAAGGCGCCATCGAGCAGCTCGCGCTGATCGCAGCGCAGGCCGGCACCGACCTCGGCCGCGAGGAGCTCAAGGCCTATATGCGCTCGGTGCTCGACATCGTCATCCAGCTCGGCCGATCCGATGGCCAGCGCCTTGTGACCGACATCCAGATGCTCGCTAACGGCTAACGGCGAGTGGAACGACGGAGCGCAGCGCCATGCGGAAGCGCAGCGTGCTGTTCGCGGGGATCGGACCCTTGGCTTCCGCCCCGTAGCCGAGCGCCGGCGGAATCCACACGATCCATTCGTCGCCGGGCCGCATCAACTTCAGCGCCTCGTCGAAGCCGGGCACGAACTGGCCGACCTGTCCGGTCATCGGTGCGCCGATCGCGAAACTACTGTCGAACACGGTCCCGTCGGGAAGCTTGCCCTCATAGTCGAATGCCACGCCGTCGCCATCGACCGGCATCCGCCCCGTCGCTACTCCGCTGTGCACGACGTGGTAGCGAAGGCCGGTGGCGGTCGTCACATGTCGGGTCGCATTGCTGTCGAGCGGGACACGGTCCGCTGGCCCGGTGTGGCCCGAGTGCACGCCCGTACAGCTGCATAGCAGCGCGGCGCCAACCACCGGCAGCGCCAATCGGATAGCCGCCAGCAGGGCGGCCCGTCCGGTGCCCCGCACAACCATCGGGTGTGGCCTAGCCCCGCTCACCCTGGGCAGGCGGCGGCGGGGGCGGCGGCGGCGGCGGCGGCAGAGGGCAGGCCGCTGTGGCATCGATCACCGATCCATCCGGGCATGTCTGGGTCGCTGGAGGCGGCGGCGGCGGCGGCGGCGGCGGCGCAACCTGGACCGGAGGCGGAGGCGGCGGTGGCTGCTGCGCTCCGCCGAAGTTGAAGATCAGGCTGGCAAGGACGCTGTGCGAACGGAACCTTCCGCGTTCGCCGAAGCTCGACACCGACGTTGAACCGCCGGCCCCAGGGAAGGACGCCGCCGTGTTGAACCCTAGCCGCGCCGTCTGGAAGTAGCGGTACTTGAGACCGAGGTCGATGTTGGGGCTGACCGCGGTGCTGACCCCGGCGATCAGCTGCCAGGCAAAAGCCGTGTCGCGGTCGCCAAGGGTCTTGACGCGCGCCCGTCCGGCACCGCCGCCAGCATAGGCGCTGACCCCCGGCGCAACGGCCAGATCGATCAGCCCGTTGACCATGCCCGACAGCACGGTGGTGCGATTAGCGAACGCGAAGCTGCTCGCCGTCACGCCGCTGATCGGTGCCGTGTTGATCCCGGCCACCAGCGTCGAACTCGCCGTCAGGCTGCGCGCTCGGGTACGCTTATAGCCAAGCTCGCCTTCCACTCGGATCGGGCCAAAGTCGTAGCCGGCGATGGCGTCCAGATCGACGCCCTTGCGGTAGTCGGAAATGAACCCGTTGCCATACGAATTGCTGGTCGTCGTGACGGTCTGGCCGAGCAGACCTCGGCCAGTCGGAACCGTCTGAACCTGCGTCGATGTGACCCGATACTCGCTTTTGCGGGGGAACAGCACACCACCCTCGACACCGACATAGCCTGCTCCGTCTCTTGCCATGGCGGGTGACGCAAGCGCGGCTACCGCGGTGGCTGCCAACAGGAGATGTCGCATGTGAGGTTCCTTGATGTGTTCGTCGTTGTACCTTCTCGCCGCCAAGACGCAACGCGCCCGGTGTTACACTACTGATACGAGTCGTTGGTTCTCGCGTTGCACACACGGATCGGACGTTTGGGCATCCCCATGGCAGCTTCTCCGAACGGCGTTCGTCCAACGGGGAAGCAGTGATGGGGACAGACGGCAACTCTGCGAAAACGCATCCGTTTACCACGACCACTGGCGGAGAGGGTG
>CAXSDY010000164.1:0-5308 GCA_964235835.1 uncultured Sphingomonadaceae bacterium
TTTCATCTTACGCATGAGTGGTCACCCTCTCTTGGGAGTTCGTGCATCGTTGGAGACTTATAGCACGATCCCGCCTGAATAGGCGATGAAGCGAGCCGGGTGCACGACGGGATTTCAGCGACTTAGACCCACCGTCTCGTAAGCGGCGGCGATGGTCGGGCCCGCCAGCGCCCGGGCGCGCTCGGCGCCCGCCACCAGATAGGCGTCGATCGTCGCCTCGTCTCGCCGCAGCTCTGCAAGCCGCGCGCGGATCGGGCCGATCGCCGCGATGACTGCGTCCGCGAGCGCCGGCTTGAACGCGCCGAACCCTTGTCCGGCGAACTCGCGCAGGACGTCCTCGACCGGTGCCCCGCGCAACGCAGCGAGGATGCCGACGAGGTTGGCCGCCTCCGGCCGTCCCGCGAGGTCGGCGGGATCGTCCGGCAACGGTTCCGGATCGGTCTTCGCCTTGCGGAATTTCTGCACGATGGCGTCGTCGTCATCGGTCAGGTTGATCCGGCTCATGTCGGACGGGTCCGACTTCGACATCTTGGACCGCCCGTCGCGCAGGCTCATGATCCGCGCCGCCGCACCGCTGCCGATGAACGGCTCGGGCGCGACGAACAGTTCGCAGTCATAGTCCGAGTTGAACTTCAACGCGATGTCGCGGGCCAGTTCGAGATGCTGTTTCTGGTCGTCGCCGACCGGCACGTGCGTGGCCTGATAGAGCAGCACGTCCGCCGCCTGGAGCACCGGATAGTCGAACAGCGCGACCGAGGCGCCTTCGCGGTTCTTGCCCGACTTGTCCTTGAACTGGGTCATGCGGTTGAGCCAGCCCATGCGCGCCGTGCCGTTGAGCAGCCAGCACAGTTCGGCATGCTCCGGCACGCGCGCCTGGTTGAACAGGATCGACTTTGCCGGATCGATGCCGCTCGCGATCAGCGCCGCGGCCATCTCGCGCAGGCTGGCCCGGCGCACCGCCGGATCCATGTGATCCGACAGCGAATGGAGGTCGGCAAGGAAGAACAGGCAGTCGCCCGCGACCTCGTCCTGCATCCGCACCCAGTTGAGGATCGCGCCGAGCAGATTGCCGAGGTGGAGCCCGCCGGTGGGCTGGATGCCCGATACTACCCGCATCGGCGGCGAGGCCGGCTCAGGCGGGATCATTCGGTACGCCCTCGACCATCGGCCGCTTCTTGCGCCGGCGGAGCAGCAGCAGTTCTTCCTTGTCGATCCCGCCGAGCACCCAGACGAGTGGGAAGTAGACCAGCATGCCGCCGCCCACGATCGCCACGACGGCGGCGAGGCGGTGCGCGACGGAGCCGGCGAACCACGGCTCTAGTACCGTCTTGATGCCCCACAGCGCCGCGGTCATCGCCGCGCCCGCCGCAAGCTGCCGCAGGATGCGCGAAGCGAGCCATTTCTCGATGCGGAAGTGGCCGCGGCGGTGGAGCACCACGTAGAGCATGATGCAGTTGAGCCACGAGCAGATCGCGATCGCGGCGGCGAGCCCGGCGATGCCGAACGGCGGGATCAGCGCGAAGTTGAGCGCGACGTTGGCCGCGAGCACGATGGCGGCGGTCTTGACCGGCGTCGCGGTATCCTGCCGCGAGTAGAAGCCCGGGGTCAGGACCTTGACGAGCACGTAGGCGGGCAGGCCCAGCACGATGATGCCGAGCGTGGTCGCGGTCAGGGCCGCGTCGACCGTGCTGAACTTGCCGCCCTGGAACAGGGCGAGCACCAGCGGGTAGGAGGCGACCGACAGCGCGAGCGCGGCCGGCAGGCACAGGAACATCGCCAGTTCAGCTGCCTGGCCCTGCACCCGTGCCGCCTGCTCCGGCTCGCCGGCGCCGACGTGGCGGCTGACCTGCGGCAGGATCGCCGTCCCGAGGGCGGCGCCGATCACGCCCAACGGCAGCTGATTCAAGCGGTCGGCATAGTTGAAATAGCTCATCGAGCCGGTGCCGATGCGGGTCAGGAAGAAAGTGTCGATGAACGCGCTGATCTGGTACACCCCGGCGCCCAATGTCGCCGGCACGACCACCCGCACGAATTGCCGCACGCCCGGCGTCATGCGGGGCCGGCGCAGCTTGAGCGAGATGCCGGCGCGCTTGGCCGACGCCCACAGCAGGGCCATCTGGATCGCCCCGCCAAGCGTCACGGCAATCGCCAGCGCGGTCGCGGTCACCTCGCCGCCGACCCGGACGAAGATCAGCGCCAGCAGCATGGCCAGGTTGAGCAGGGCAGGGGCGAACGCCGCGGCGGTGAACCGCGCGAGTGAGTTGAGCACGCCGGAGAAGAGGGAGACGAGGCTGATCAGCACCAGATAGGGGAAGGTGATGCGGGTGAGGAAGGTCGCCAGCGCCAGCTTGTCACCGTGATAGCCCGAAATCGCCGCGACGAACGCCGGCATGATGATCTCGAACACCAGCGTGAACAGCACGAGCGTCGGCAGGAACACCGCCAGAACCTGTTCGGAAAACTCGCGCGCCTCCGCGCTGCCACCCGGCCCGTGCAGGCGCTGGCTGAACAGCGGGACGAAGCCAGCCGAAAAGGCGCCCTCGCCGAACAGCCGGCGGAAGGTGTTCGGCAGCCGGAACGCGACGAAAAAGGCGTCCGCCGCGACGCTCGCGCCCATGATGCGCGACATCAGCATTTCGCGCGCGAAGCCCGCGACGCGACTGACCAAAGTCAGCCCGCCGATCGTGCCGGTCGCCTTGACGAGGCTTGCGCTGCCGCCCTTCTTTGTCTCGGGATCCGCCAAGGCTAGGCCTGCGACAGGTCGGGGCTGGCGATCGGCTCGGGCGCAGCGTGGCCGTTGGGCTGGCTGCCCGCATTCGCCGCCTCGACCTGCGCCATGTAGGCGCTGGCGAAGTCGATCGGATCCAGCAGCAGCGGCGCGAAGCCGGTGTTCTGCACCGCGTCCGCCACGATCTGCCGCGCGAACGGGAAGAGCAGGCGGGGGGCCTCGACGAGCAGGAACGGTGGCAGCGCCTCCTCGGGCAGGTTCCGGAACGCGAACACGCCGGCATAGGACAGGTCGATGTGGAAATGAGTGCCCTGATCGGACTTGGCCGACACCTCGATCTTCAGCGTGACCTGGTGAACGTCGTCCGCGACCTTGTCGACGGCGATGTTGAATTGCACGTCCAGGCTCGGCTGCGCCCCCCATTGATAGACCGCCGGCGAGTTCGGATTCTCGACCGACAGGTCCTTGATGTACTGCGCGATTGTCGCCGCCTGCGGCTGGCTGTCCTGGCCGGCCTCGGTCGGCTGGAAAGCGGAATTCTGTTCGTCGGCCATGTCGGGGAGCGGTCCTTGCTGGGGTGAGCGGCGGGCGGAATGCCGCGGCGCGGGAGGTCGCGGCGCGACTAGCAGCGGTCATTATGGGGTGCAATGATCGCGTAGGCGCGGAGCAGGCTTTGAAACCAGGCGTTAAGGCGCTTATGTTGAGGATGCGGCGGCCGGCGCCGCGCCAGCTTGGACACGCACTTGACCGCAATCGTCATCCTCGCCCTCGTGGCCCTGTTCATCGGCTTGCGCCTCTACAGCGTGCTGGGCGAGCGCACCGGACACGAGCAGCCGATCCTCAAACCCGCAGACCCCGACGCCCGCGTCGAGCCGCGCGCTGTCCCCGCGCCTGCCCAGGCGGGCAGCGCCGTTGACGGTGCCGGCATGGCGTTCGTCCCGACAGCCGGTCCCGGCGTGCGGTCAATCCTCGCCGCGGATTCGAGTTTCGATGTGGCGCGCTTCCTCGATGGCGCGAAGGCCGCCTACCGGCTGGTGCTCGAAAGCTTCTGGAAGGGCGATCTCGAGTCGATGCGGCCGCACGTCGACGCCCACGTGTTCGAAACCTTCGCGAGCGCGGTCGCGGGCCGCGAGGAGCAAGGCCTCAAGCTCGACAACAGGCTGGTCGCCATCGAGCAGGCGGTCATCTCCGACGCCGAGCTCAAGCGCAGCGTCGCCGAAGTGACCGTCCGGTTCGAGGCGGATATCGCCGCGGTGACCCGCAACGCCGAGGGCGTCGTCGTCGCGGGGTCGCTGTCCGACGCGGTGCAGACCCGCGATCGCTGGACGTTCCGGCGCGACCTGTCGACCAAGGATCCCAACTGGCTGCTGATCGAAACCGACGAGGAAGAGTGAGGCTTGTCCGGGCGCTAGCGCTCGCCTCGCTGCTTTACCTATCGGCCTGCGTCCGCCAGACGCCCTCGCCCGCGCCTGCCAAGCCCGTCGCCGAGAATGCGCTGAGCGCGGGCGTGAGCGAAGCGGCGCCGCAGCCGCTAAACGAATCCGCCGCGGCTCGCGCGCTTGCGGCGTTCCGGGACAGCTGCCCCGCCCTGACCACCAGGCCCGACAAGTCCGGCCTGACCCAACCGGCGCAATGGGCGCCGCTCTGCGCCGACGCCTTGGTCGTGCCCACCGACGGCGCCGCTGCCTTCTTCCGCGATGGGTTTGAATGGGTCCGCGTCGGCGATGGCAAGGCGTTCGCCACGGGTTACTACGAGCCGGAGATTGCCGGGGCCACGGTGCGCGGACCGGGCTTCGACACGCCCATCTACGGCCTTCCCGCCGACCTCATCCGTTGCACCCCGCCGGGCGGCAAGGAGGGCCGGGGTCGGCTTGACGCTAGCGGGATGTGCCTGCCCTATTTCACCCGCGCCGAGATCGAGGATGGCGCACTCGCCGATCGCGGCCTGGAGATCGGCTGGGCGACTGACCCCGTCGCGCTGTTCTTCGTCGAGATCCAGGGATCCGGCCGCCTGCGCCTGCCCGACGGTTCGGTCATGCGGATCGGCTATGCCGGGCAGAACGGGCAGCCGTACACCGGGATCGGCAAGCTGCTGCGCGAGCGCGGCCTGCTGCCACCGGGCGGCGCGAACATGCAGGCGATCCGGGCGTGGATCGCGGCGCACCCGGAAGAGGGCCGCGCCCTGATGCGTGAGAATGCGAGCTATGTCTTCTTCAAGGAGTTGACCGGACCCGGTCCGCTCGGCGCGCTCGGCGTGCCGGTCACGCCGGGCGCAAGCGTCGCGGCCGACCCGATGTTCATTCCGTTGGGCGCCCCTGTATTCCTGGCGCTCGACCGGCCCGAGGCGAGCGGCTTGTGGATCGCGCAGGACACGGGCGGCGCGATCAAGGGCGCGAACCGCGTCGACACCTTCTGGGGCGCCGGGCCTGGGGCGGAGCAGCTGGCAGGCGGCATGGCGGCGAGCGGGTCGGCCTGGCTGCTGCTGCCGCGCGGGACGGTTGTCGGTGCGCACGCTCGACCCTGACGAAGCCGCGCTGTGGGCGAAGGTCACGGCCACCATCCGCCCGCTGTCACGCGAAC
>CAXSDY010000165.1:0-4853 GCA_964235835.1 uncultured Sphingomonadaceae bacterium
TGGCTACAGGTTCCCCGCCGAAGCTTACGTTGGTCGCCGACAATGACGATGCGGCTCTGCGCCAGCGCGAGCTGTTCGCGGAACTTCGCTGGAACACTCGCCACATGGTTCCCAATCTGCTCGCCGTGATGAGTGGCTCCGGCCGTCCGAACGAACTGGCCCAGCAGATCATCGACGTTGCCGCAGCCATCCAGGGGGCGGGCGGCAAATTCTCCGCCGAGGTCCACGCCGAGCTTGGCCAGGTGCTGCAATCGTCGATGCCGGAGTGGTGCGAGGTGCGATCGGCCCAGCATCTGCCCGACCCGCCGGGGATGACCGGCTCCTAATCAGCCGCTTCAGTCGATCAGCTTGCCCGGGTTCATCAGTCCTCGCGGGTCGAGCGCGTGCTTAATCGCGGCGAGCGCCCGTAGCCGCGACGGCGGGCCCAGGCGGGCGAGTTCGTCCTTTTTCATCTGGCCGATGCCATGTTCGGCGGAGATCGAGCCGCCCGCCGCCGCCACCAGATCGTGGACCAGTCGGCTTGCCTGCTTTCCCTCGCGCTCCGCCCAGCCAGGGGCCGCGCTGGCCGGAGCACGGACGTGGAAATGAACATTGCCGTCACCCAGGTGACCGTAGGCAGTGGCGTGGGTCCCCTGGCAGCGGCGCTCGACCTCGGCGGCGGCATCGATCATGAAGCCGGGCATCGCGTCGACCGGGACGGAGATGTCGTGCTGGACGGCCTGGCCGGCACTGCGTTCGGCTTCGGAGATCGATTCGCGCAGTCGCCAGAAGGCGCCGGCCTGGGCTTCGCTACCAGCGATCGTGGCGTCGGTGATCCGATCTTCGGCGAGCGCTGGGGCGAGCAGACGCTCAAGCAGAGTTGAGGAGGGCTCCTCCTCCGTACTCGACGCCGTCCCTTCGATCAGCAGGTGCCACGGATGCTCGCGCTCGAGAGGAGCCCGGGTGCCGGCGATATGCTTCAGCACGAGCGCGAGACTGTCACCGGGAACGATCTCGAACCCTTCGATGCGGTCGGTCGCGGATTGGAGCTGACGGAGTAGCGCGAGTGCCTGGTGAGGTGATTGCACCCCCGCCCAGGCGACGGCCCGGTCCGCCGCGGCCGGGAACAGGTGCAGCGCCGCAGCGGTGATCACGCCGAGCGTGCCCTCCGCGCCGATCAGCAGCTGATCCAGGCTGTAGCCGCGATTGTCTTTCTTGAGGCCCGACAAGCCGTCGTGGATCGATCCGTCCGGAAGCACCGCTTCGACGCCCGCGACGAGGCCGCGCATCGTGCCGAAGCGAAGGACCTGGGTGCCGCCGGCGTTGGTCGACACCAGCCCGCCGACCGTGCAGCTGCCGCGCGCGCCGAGCGTTAGGGGAAAGCGCCGCCCTGCCGCTGCCGCCGCAGCGTGGAGGTGATCGAGGATCACGCCGGCCTCCGCGACCACCTGCTGATCGTCGATGCTGCGGATCCGGTTCATGCGGCGGAGCGAGAGGATCAGCGCCGAGCCGTCGGCGGGTGGGGTGGCGCCGCCGACCATCGACGTGTTGCCGCCCTGCGGAACGAGCGGGACGTTATGCTCTGCGGCAAGCGCGACGATGGCCGCGACTTCGGCGGTCGAGGCGGGCGAAAGGATCGCGGCCGAGGCGCCGGTCCACCGCCCGCGCCAGTCGGTGAGCCAAGGTTCGATTTCGGCCGGATCGGTCATCGCCGCCTTGGGTCCGAAGCATTCGGCGGCTGCGGCGATGACCTTCTGCTGGGCGGAGTCCGTCATCCGCATCAACCGAGCCAGGTGCTGAGCAGGTCGGGGTGGAACGGCCAGCCGACGAAACCGCACAGGGTCATGAACAGCCCGAACCCGCCGAACAGCCAGGCCGCGACCAGCGGGATCCAGCTCTCGGTCAGTGCCGCGACCGCAGCGATCGAAACGGCGGTGGTCAGCGACGCTTCGGCGGCGTCGAACTGGTCGTCGTGAACGTTGAGCGCGTCGTATTGCGCCGCATAGTCCTTGGCCTCGCGCGCCAGCGCCGGCGTTTCGGTCCTGTACTTGGCGGTCTCGGCGTCGAACGTCGCGAGCGTTGGCGCTGCGCGGGCGGTGTCGCTCGCCGCGTCAAGCTGCGCCCGCGCCGTCTCGACGACGTGCAGCTTGGTCCGTGTCGCCTGATATTCGTTCCAGCGGTCGAGGCTGTTCGCCTGCGCCTGGCTCATCGCCTGGACGATGTTGCCGTCCTTGATGTTCCCCAGCCCGGTCGCGACCGAAAGAACGACGACGGTCAGGGCGACGAGGCGGTTGAGCCGCTTGTCCTTCGCCTCGCTGCTGACTTCGACGTCCATGCTGTCCTCGCTGGCTCCGCGCCGACCGGCTTTGCAAAACATGGTGGGGCAGGCAAGGCAAACGAATGGATCGCCCTCGCCTTACCCTGATCGTCGCACGCGCCGAGAACGGGGTGATCGGCCGTGACGGCAAGCTGCCGTGGCACCTGCCGGCGGACCTGAAGCGGTTCAAGGCGCTGACGATGCGCAGCGCGATGATCATGGGACGACGGACGTTCGACAGCCTGCCCGGACTGCTCCCCGGACGTCGCCACATCGTCCTGACGCGCGATCCCGCGTGGAGCGCTCCGGGCGCGGACGTAGCGCACTCGGTGGAGAAAGCGTTGGCGGTCGCGGGGTCACAGCCCGTGTCGGTGATCGGCGGTGCCGAGATCTTTGCGCTGTTCCTGCCACTCGCCGGCACGGTCGAGCTCACCGAGATAGCCGGCGACGTCGAAGGCGACACGGTCATGCCCGACCCGCACGGTCCGGACTGGCGCGAGGTCGCGCGTGAGCAGCATGGGGAGGAGAGCGGCCGACCAGCGTTTCGGTTCATCACGCTGGAACGGGTTCAGCCCCCGTCAGGATAAGAGAGAGCCTGTTCAGCCGTCCAGCACCGCATCGATCGCCGCCGCGACCTCGTCCACGGCAGCCATGCCGTCGACCTGCCGGACCAGCCCCTTCTCCTCGTAGAACGGCAGGATCGGCGCGGTCTTTGCTCGGTACTCGGCCATGCGCGTGCGGACCGTGGCCTCGTTGTCGTCGGGACGGCGCTTGAACGCGTGGCTGCCGCAGACGTCGCAGGTCTCGTCGACCTTGGGTCGGTGGAAATGGTCGTGGTAGCTGGCGCCGCACTGGACGCAGCTGAAGCGGCCGGTGATGCGGTCGACCAGCGCTTCCTCGTCGACGACCAGTTCGATGACATAGTCGACCTTGCGGTCGCGGTCGGCCAGCAGCAGCTCGAGCGCCTCGGCCTGGTGCTGCGTCCGCGGAAAGCCGTCGAAGATCGCACCCTCGAGCGCACTGTCGAGCCGCTCGCCAATCAGCGCCGAGACGATGGCGTCGCTAACCAGTTCGCCCGCCGCCATCACTTCTTTGGCCTTGAGGCCGACCGGCGTGCCCTTGGCGACCGCCTCCCGCAGCATGTCGCCGGTCGACAGCTGGATCATGCCGCGATTGGCCTGTAGCCGCGCGGCCTGGGTGCCCTTGCCCGCGCCCGGCGGTCCCAACAGGATGATGTCCACGCGCGTCCCCTGTGCCTTCGCCCTCTGTCCGCAGGGCCGTCGTTTTTCGATGACTTAGGGAAAAACGCCGCCGCGGCAAGCGCGCAACGGCGCCGCGCCGGGCACAGCCCTAGGACCGCCTCGGCTTAGCGCCGCTTGGCGCCCTTCAGCTTCGCCTTCTTGATAAGGTCGCCATACTGGTGGGCGATGAGGTGGCTCTGGATCTGGCTCACCGTGTCCATCGTCACGTTGACGACGATCAGCAGGCTCGTCCCGCCGAGCCGGAAGTTGAGCCCCGCCTGCGCCGACAGGATTTCGGGAATGAGGCAGATAAGGACCAGATAGGCCGCGCCGATGACGGTGATGCGGTTGAGCAGATAATCGAAATAATGCTCCGTCGCCTTGCCCGGGCGGATGCCGGGGATGAAGCCGCCGTGGCGCTTCAAATTGTCGGCGGTCTCTTCCGAATTGAACTGCACCGCGGTGTAGAAGAAACAGAAGAAGATGATCCCTGCCGCATACAGCGCGAGGTAGGCCGGCGATCCGTGCTGGAGGAAGGTGCTGATCGAGATCAGCCATTCGCTCGATGTCCCGCCCGACTGGGCGCGGGCGCCGAGCATCTGCACGACGGTCAGCGGCATGAGCAGCAGCGACGAGGCGAAGATCGGCGGGATGACGCCGGCCGTGTTGATCTTGAGCGGCAGGTGGCTGCGCTCCTGCTGCATCGCCCCGCGCGCGGTCTGTCGCTTCGGGTACTGGATCAGCACGCGCCGCTGGGCCCGCTCCATGAAGCAGATGAACAGGATCAGCGCCGCGGTGAGGAGGACGATGGCAAGCACCAGCAGGCCGTCCATGCTGCCGGTCCGCACGCCCTCGAGCAGCTGACCGATCGCCTGCGGCAGGCGCGCGACGATGCCGGCCATGATGATCAGCGACACGCCGTTGCCGATGCCCCGGCTGGTGATCTGCTCGCCGATCCACATCAGGAACAAGGTGCCGCCGATGAGGCTGATCGTCGCGGCGACGCGGAACAGCATGCCGGGTTCGACCACGGCGGCGATGCCCTGCTTGGCGCCGAGCCCTTCGAGACCGGAGGCGATCAGGTAGCCCTGGACCATGGTCAGCAGGACGGTGAGGTAGCGGGTGTACTGGTTGAGCTTCTTGCGGCCGGTCTCGCCCTCTTTGCGCAGCTGCTGCCACGCCGGGTAGAGGGTCGCGCCCAGCTGCACGACGATCGAGGCGGTGATGTAGGGCATGACGCCCAGCGCGACGACCGACATGCGGCTCAGCGAGCCGCCCGAAAAGGTGTTGAAGAAGTCCAGCACGCCGCCCTGCTG
>CAXSDY010000165.1:4863-5196 GCA_964235835.1 uncultured Sphingomonadaceae bacterium
CGGACTGCGTCTGGTAGAGCGCGGCCATGGCGTGCGGGTCGATGCCGGGGATCGGCACGAACGACAGCAGGCGGAACAGGATCAGCGCGCCGATGGTGAACCACAGCCGCTTCTTGAGCTCGGTCGCCTTGGAGAAGCTCCCCATGCTGATGTTCGAGGCCATTTGCTCGGCTGCGGATGCCATTCGGTGATTAACCTTCTTCGCTGATGCGCGCTCTCCCGCTCATCCTGAGTAGCCATTGAGCTTGTCGAAGTGGCGTATCGAAGGACCGCGCGTGCACTGTCCTTCGATACGGGCCTTCGACTTCGCTCAGTCCCTACTCAGGATGAGCG
>CAXSDY010000166.1:0-5195 GCA_964235835.1 uncultured Sphingomonadaceae bacterium
ATCGGGTTGACGTGGCCCCAATAGTCCTCGGTCTGCGGGTGGACGTGGGGGTCGCCGTAGACCTCGCTGGTCGAGGCCTGGAAGATGCGCGCGCCGAGCCGCTTGGCCAGACCGAGCATGTTGATCGCGCCGTGGACCGAGGTCTTGGTCGTCTGCACCGGGTCGTGCTGGTAGTGGACCGGGGAGGCCGGGCAGGCGAGGTTGTAGATCTCGTCCACTTCCACGAACAGCGGGAAGGTCACGTCGTGGCGCATCAGCTCGAAGCGCGGATTGCCGAGCAGGTGCGTGATGTTGGCCTTGTCGCCGGTGAAGAAATTATCGAGGCACAGCACTTCGTGGCCATCGCCGAGCAGCCGCTCGCACAGATGCGAGCCGAGGAAGCCGGCGCCCCCCGTAACGAGGACGCGCTTGGTGCTGCCGTACAGTCGTGCCACCTTGTCCCCCTACGCCGCGGTCGTGTGCCGCCGCGATAAGGCCGCGCCCTCCGAACGCAAGGGCAGGGGCCGGGTTAGTGTTGTTTCAGCGGTTTACTCGGGACCTGCGGGCGGGCACCGTTCTGCCGCAAAAAACGCTAATGCTTCAGATAGCCGTCGAGCGACGACTTGAGTTCCTCGACCGACATGCGCCGCCACTGGTCGGCCCAGGGCGAGCTCTCGCTCTTGTCCTCGCGCAGATAGTCGGGACGGGCCCAACGCTGCGGCGCGAGTTCCGGGCGGGCCTTGGCGAGATTGGCGATGTCAAACGGCTGGGCGAAGCGCAGGCCGATCTGGTCGCCCACGCCCCAGGTGACCGTGGCGAACAGGCTGCCGGCCTCGCCCAGGTCGAGGTACACTTCGGCGTCGACCGGGATCGGCTGGGCGGTTTCGACGAGCGCGCCGATCGACGAGATGTTGCGCAGCCGCACCGGGGTCGAGTCATGGTTGAACAGCACCGCGCCCGACCAGATTAGCGGGTGGCGCGGCTGGGTACGGCGGCTGAGCTTGTTGTCGGCAATCGTGCGGATCGGTGGCGGCTCCGGCGCGGCGGCGGGTGCCGACGATGCCTGAAGGTCGGGGAAGCTGCGACGAATGACTTCGAGCAGCATCGCGTCGCGTGCGCGCGGATCGGCATCGACCTGCGTCTCGTGCGCGAACTCCAGGCCGATGCGGTCGCCGCGGATCCAGCGGACGGCGCATTCGGCCACCCCCTCGTGGCCCAGCACGAGGTCGACCCGTTCCCACATCAGGGGCGAGAAGTTGGCGCGGATCATCGCTCCGCCGCCGGACAGGTTGAGCAGGTCGACCGGCAGGTCCTGGCCGCGGAAGCGGACTTCGGTCTGCTCCTCGAGCAGGCGGTGCCGGTCGTCGTCGCGGTGGTCGGCGGTACGGATCGCCGTACGCGCGACCGGGATGGTGCCGAGGCTGTCCTGCTGGACTCCCCGGGGCCGCTTCTCGCCGAGCAGGGAGGCGGGCGCCGAACCCTTGCCGGAGAGGATCGACGAGCGGAAACTGTTCATTGAGCGGACCTCGCACCCCATTGCCCGCCCGGCCTAGGAGCCGATGCGTTACGAAATGGTGTGCGGCGGTCCCGTGGCGCCAGTCGGCACCGGCTCACTCCCCAATTAAGGCGTGGGCCGGTGCAGCCTTGGCCTAGGACGAATAGTACATGTCGAACTCGACCGGGCTCGGCGTGGTTTCCCAACGCATCACCTCGTCCCACTTGAGCTCGATGTAGGCGTCGATCTGATCTTCGGTGAACACGTCGCCCTTGGTCAGGTAGGCGCGGTCCTGGGTGAGGTTGGTCAGCGCCTCCCGCAGCGAACCGCAGACGGTCGGCACGTTGACCAGCTCGGCCGGCGGCAGGTCATAGAGGTTCTTGTCCATCGCCTCGCCCGGGTGGATGCGGCTCTGGATGCCGTCGAGGCCGGCCATCATGATCGCGGCATAGGCGAGGTAGGGATTGGCCATCGCGTCCGGGAAGCGGAACTCGACCCGCTTCGCCTTGTCGCCCGCGCCGTACGGGATGCGGCACGAGGCCGAGCGGTTGCGGCTGGAGTAGGCGAGCAGCACCGGCGCCTCGAACCCGGGGACCAGCCGCTTGTAGCTGTTGGTCGTGGGGTTGGTGAAGGCGTTGAGCGAGCGCGCATGCTTGATGACGCCGCCGATGAAGTAGAGGGCGGTGTCGCTCAGCCCGGCATAGCCGTTGCCGGCGAACAGCGGCGTGCTGCCGTTCCACAGAGACATGTGGGTGTGCATGCCCGACCCATTGTCCTGCGCAATCGGCTTGGGCATGAACGTGGCCGTCTTGCCATAGGCCTGAGCGACCATGTGGACGACGTACTTGTAGACCTGCATGCGGTCCGCGGTCTCGACCAGCTTGCCATAGGTCAGGCCAAGCTCATGCTGGGCGGCGGCGACCTCGTGGTGGTGTTTGTCACACGGCAGGCCCATTTCGATCATGGTCGAGACCATCTCGGCGCGGATATCCATGGCGCTGTCGACCGGCGCCACCGGGAAATAGCCGCCCTTGGCGCGCGGCCGGTGGCCGAGATTGCCGCCTTCATACTCGCGGCCGGTGTTGCCCGGCAGCTCGATGTCGTCGATCTTGAAATAGCTCGTCGCATAGCTGTCCTCGAAGCGGACGTCGTCGAACATGAAGAATTCCGCCTCGGGCCCGACATAGACGGTGTCGGCGATGCCGGTCTGCTTGAGGTAGGCCTCGGCGCGCGTCGCGGTCGAGCGCGGGTCGCGGGCGTAGAGTTCGCCGGTCGACGGTTCGACCACGTTGCACACCAGGATCAGCATCGGAGTCGCGCTGAACGGATCGATGTAGGTCGCCGACAGGTCCGGCTTGAGGATCATGTCGCTCTCGTTGATCGCCTTCCATCCGGCGATCGACGATCCGTCGAACATGAAGCCGTCGTTAAGCATGTCGTCGTCGATCGCACCCGCGACCATCGACAGATGCTGCCACTTGCCCTTCGGGTCGGTGAAGCGGAGATCGACCCACTCGATCTCATTGTCCTCGATCATCTTCAGAACTTTAGCCGAATCGGACATGTCGCCTCGCTTGCGTCAGGGGAGTGGATTCGCCGCCCGCGCGGCCCGATCCCGCTTGCCTCGTGCTGCACTGCGGAATCCAGCAGAGTCGCGGTCGCGGTGAAGATTTCACCGGGTTCCAGTCCGCAACTTGCGGCGTGGGTCCACGTTCGTGCGGGCGCCCGATCCTCCGGTACAGGCGGCGGTCCTGGCCACTTGGCGAAAAGCTTGGTCACGGCGCGCGTCGCATGATACGCTTGGTCATCGCCGGCCCATCGCCATCCGGCGACTGAGAGACTCGCTTGTGCTCCCGTGGCCAGGAAGCACGCATGTCCATAAGCGAGCACGACCTGCGTGAGCACGAGCTCCGCGAGGACATTGGCCAGGGTGGCTCGGTCGAACCGCTTGCACCGATGCTGCGCAAGCTGCGCCTGTGGCAAGGCCTCGACGAGGCCGAGGCTGCGGCGCTGCTCGCCCTGCCTCACCAGCTCGTGCAGCTGGAGCCGGGCGGCTATATCGTGCGCGAGGGCGACGAGGCGAGATATAGCTGCCTGCTGATCTCGGGCTTCGCCTACCGGCAGAAGGTGACCCGCAACGGCGCCCGTTCGATCAACGCGGTCCACATGCCGGGTGACATGGTCGACCTTCAGAACTCCCTGCTCGGCCAGGCCGATCACAGCGTCCAGGCGCTGACCAGGGCGCGGATCGCCCGCATCCCGCGCGACGCGGTGGTCGAACTCGCCTTCCGCCTGCCCAAGGTCGGGTTCGCGATGTGGTACGACACGCTGGTCGATGCCTCCGTGTTCCGAGAGTGGATCCTGAACATCGGGCGGCGCGACGCGCAGACGCGTCTTGCGCATCTGCTGTGCGAATTCGGCGTGCGTCTCGAGTTGCTCGGGCTCGGCACCCGCAGCAGCTACGAGTTTCCCCTGACCCAGGATCAGATGGCCGACGCGACCGGTCTGACCCCGGTCCACGTCAATCGATCGCTCAAGGAACTCCAACGGCGCGGGCTCATCACCCGCAACCTGCGCTTCGTCACCGTGGACAATTGGGTGAACCTGAAGCGAGCGGCTGAATTCGACGATTCCTATCTGCATCTCGACCGGGCGCCCCCGCTCGGCCAAGGCTGGGCCTGATCCGCGTGGAACAGGTCTGCCCGGCTCGGGTTGTGAAAGCTCATCCCTTCTGTTGAAAGGATCTCGATGTTGCGACGTCATCTTACGCTCACGGTGCTCGGCGCTGTCCTGGGCGCCACGGTTCTCGCCGGGCCGGCCAGCGCTCAAGGCGTGGACGGCGACGTTCGCTGCCTGCTCCTCAGCAACTTCTTCTCCAAGACAGAGAAGGAAGCGCCCAAGAAGCAGATGGCGGCGATGACGGGCCTGTTCTACGCCGGCCGGGTCGATGCGCGGCTGTCGGGCAACGCCCTCAAGGCCCAGCTGATCGCCCAGACCAAGGCGCTGCAGGGCCAGAACAGCGGACAGCTGATGACTGCCTGCGCGCAGCAGGTGCTGGCGAATCAGCGCAACCTTTCCGCGATCGGGCAGCAGATCGGCCAGGCCCAGGTCAAGAAGTAGAGCGTTCCTGCCAGTTGCGCGCAACGGGTCCCATTGCGGAGCAGAACGCGACCGTGTGGCGGCGCGTGGAACTTGAACGGCGCATGCCGGTTACCCCATCGTTCAGGCGCGGTCTGCGACCCGCCTGTAAACGCGTCTGCGGAAACCGTGAGTTCACGGACCGGGTAACCTGCGTGGAGGAAACAGAACATGGCAACGATTACGGGCACTCCGGGCGATGACGTCCTGGTCGGAACGGTCGATCCCGACACCATCAACGGTGGCGCGGGCAACGACACGATCACGGGTGGTGCAGGCGCCGACGTCCTCACCGGCGGCACCGGTCAGGACATCTTCCGCGACACGGCGGCGGGGCTGAACGGCGACACCATCACCGATTTGTCGCTCGGCGACCACATCGTCATCACTGATGCCAATATCGCGGCCTTCAGCTTCACCGTGAGCGCGAGCAACGTCATCAGCTATACCGGCGGCTCGGTCAGCCTGACCAATCCCCCGCAGGGCCGAGTGCTGCTTACAGCGGCTGCCGGCGGCGGCGTCGACCTGCAGATCCGCGGGACGGCCGAGAATGATTTCAACGGTGACGGTCGCAGCGACGTGT
>CAXSDY010000167.1:0-5045 GCA_964235835.1 uncultured Sphingomonadaceae bacterium
GGCGGGTTCTTCTACCGTCCGACGCTGCTCGCCGACGTGCCGGTCGAGGCGGACATCATGAACAACGAGCCGTTCGGGCCAGTCGCGCTGACGCGCCCGTTCAAGGACTTCGACGAGGCGATCATGCAGGCCAACCGCCTGCCGTACGGCCTCGCCGCCTTCGCCTTCACCGAGAACGGCCGCCGCGCGAACCTGCTAGGCGACGCGATCGAGGCCGGAATGGTCGGCATCAACAGCTTCGCCATCTCCACCGCCGACGCGCCGTTCGGCGGCGTGAAGGACAGCGGCTTCGGCAACGAGGGCGGCAAGGAAGGCCTCGAGACGTACCAAGTGGTGAAGGCGATCCACCAGGCGTGAACCGCTAGAGAGCGGGACGAACTCGCCTACGGGCTTTTCCCGGTTTCCTCCTGCCTTGCGGGAACGGGAGCGATCCGTCATCGACATCAGATGACCCATCTCCAGCGCACCGGCGGCCGCATCCTCGTCGACCAGCTTGTCGCGCAGGGGTGTGACCGCCTCTTCACCGTGCCCGGCGAGAGCTTTCTTGCCGTGCTCGATGCGTTGCACGACACGCCCGGGATCGACGTCGTGGTCTGCCGGCAGGAGGGCGGGGCCGCCTACATGGCGGATGCCGACGGGAAGATGACCGGCCGGCCAGGCGTCGCATTCGTCACCCGCGGGCCGGGGGCCACCAATGCGTCGGCGGGTGTGCATGTCGCGATGCAGGATTCGACGCCGATGATCCTGTTCGTCGGCGACCTCGATCGCGGCGACCGCGACCGCGAGGGGTTCCAGGAAGTCGATCTGCCCGCCTTCTTCGCGCCGATCGCCAAGTGGGCGGCGCGGATCGACGACGCGGCGCGCATCCCGGAATATGTCACCCGCGCCTACCGAGTCGCGACGGCGGGGCGCCCCGGCCCGGTGGTGCTCGCGTTGCCGGAGGACATGCTGCGCGACGAGGTCGAGGCGGCGGACCGTCCGGCGATCGCGCCGATCGCCCAGCCGCCATGCGCCGGTGCCGTCGGTGCGCTGTTCGACCTGCTCAAGGACGCCGCCGCGCCGGTGGCGATCGTCGGCGGGGCCGGCTGGAACCCGGCCGCGGCGCACCATTTCGCGAACTTCGCTTATCGTATCGGCATTCCGACCGCCGCGGCATTCCGGCGGCAGGATGCGGTGGCCAACAGCTGCGGGGTCTATGCCGGCAATCTCGGCTACGGGCCCAACCCCCTGCTGCAACAGCGCATCCGCGACGCCGACCTGCTGCTCGACGTGGGCGGCCGGCTGGGGGACGCGACGACCGACGGCTACAGCCTGATCACCCCCGATCACCCCGGCCAGACGCTGGTCCATGTCCACCCAGACCCCAACGAACTCGGCCGGGTGTACCGGCCCGACTTGCCGATCTGCGCCGACATGGCCGAGTTCGCGGAGTTCGTCGCGGGCTGGCACGACCCGGAGCTGGTGCGCTTCTCGGCCGGCGAGGAGGGGCACCGCGAGTGGCTCGCATGGAGCGAGCCGCAACCGCGCGACGGTGTCGCGCTCGACCTAGGCCCGTGCGTGGCGGCGATGCGCGAGGCGCTGCCGCCCGACACGATCGTGTGCAACGGCGCCGGCAACTTCTCCGGCTGGTGGCACCGCTATTGGCGCTACGCTGCGGTGCCGAGCCAGCTGGCGCCGACGTCCGGAAAGATGGGCTATGGCTTGCCGGCCGCTGTCGCGGCGTCGCTCCGCTTTCCGCAACGCACGGTGGTCTGCGTAGCGGGGGACGGCGACTTCCTGATGAACGGGCAGGAACTCGCCACCGCCGCCCAACATCGCGCGAACCTGCTGATTGTACTGGTCGACAACAGCTCCTACGGCACGATCCGCATGCACCAGGAACGCGCCTATCCGGGCCGCGTCAGCGCCACGCAGCTGGTCAACCCCGACTTCGTCCGCCTGGCGGAAGCATTTGGTGGGTGGGCCGAACGGATCGAGACTACCGCTGCCTT
This sequence comes from uncultured Sphingomonadaceae bacterium, assembly GCA_964235835.1. Lineage (GTDB taxonomy): Bacteria > Pseudomonadota > Alphaproteobacteria > Sphingomonadales > Sphingomonadaceae > Sphingomicrobium. The sequence goes on from CAXSDY010000167.1 coordinate 1,992, forward strand.
TGCCGGCGCCCTGGCCCGGGCGATGGAACGTACCGGTGTCCGCCTGCTGCATTGCGTCACGGACATAGCAGTGATCGGGCATGCGACGATGCTCGGTCAGCTTGGGCGCGACTAATATCCGCTCGGCTGGCCAAGAATCTTACTGATCCATTTTAAGCTATCTAATAAGCTCCGGCACCCGCCTTACTTATGTAAGTCACTCTATTTGAACCAAGACTGCCCGCTCCGGTTAGACTTGCACTGCATTTGGCAAAGCAAGGGAGTCGAACATGGCATCGGTACAGGGGCGCAGCGGAACGTCGAACCGGGGATTTGCGGCGATGGATTCCGCGAAGCAACGCGAGATTGCCAGCAAGGGCGGGTCCGCGTCCGGCGGCAATTTCAAGAACGATCCTGCGCGCGCCGCAGCGGCGGGACGCAAGGGTGGCGAAGCCAGCCACGGCGGCGTGCGGATCGCCTGAGCGCTCGGATCAGCGTCGGCGCGGGCGGAGCGTGTAGTTGAAACGCCGCGCCGATGCTTCGGCCACCGGTTTGCCAGTCGCGTCGAGCGCGGGCTGGTAAAGGATGCGTTGCTCCACCAGCGCGCAGGTCAGTATGTCGAGTTGCAAGTTGCCGCTCGACTTCGCCACGCGGCAGCCTTCGACGCGGCCGTCCGCCTGGACCATGAAACGCACGTCAACGACGCCGTGCAACCGTGCGGCCCTCGCGATTGCGGGATAATCGCGGTCGGATAGGGCCTCCGTCCACTCGGCGTGACGCGCCGCACCCCCACCCGCGCCGGGCCCTGCGCCCGCGCCCGTCTCGGTTCCAAGGCCGACCGAGCTGCCGAGCCCGGCGATAGTTCCGGCATCGATCGCCGGCGGTTCGATCTTGTCCTCCAGTGTGACCGGCAGCGGCACGGGCGGCGGAGGCTTGGCGGTGCGATGCGGCGCAGCAGCCGCGGGTCTGGGCCGCGAACGCACCGGCCTGGGCGCCGGGGGCCGGGGCGGGGTTGGGATCGTGATCAGCTGCAGCGGCTGCTCGACGATCGCCCGCACGTCCGCGTTCGACGAAGCGAGTACCAGCAGACCGATCGCGACGTGAACCGCGGCCACCCCGGCGATCACCGCAGCGCGCTCGCTTCGTGCTGATCTTCGCCAGTCGCTCACCGTTGCACCTCCTCCGCCTGCAACGCGCCGCCGCCGAGTTGGTTGAGGGAAGGCGAGGGCGCCGCTAGGCTGCCGCGATGCAGCAATATCTCGACCTGATGGCCCGCGTGCTCGACGAGGGGGCCCCACAAAAGGACCGGACCGGCACCGGCACGCTGTCGCTGTTCGGCGCGCAGATGCGGTTCGACCTCGCGGCCGGCTTCCCGCTGCTGACGACCAAGAAATTGCACTTGCGCTCGATCATCGTCGAACTTCTGTGGTTCCTGCGCGGCGACACCAACGTGCGCTGGCTCCGGGAGCACAAGGTCAGCATCTGGGATGAGTGGGCGGACGAGAAGGGCGATCTCGGCCCCGTCTATGGCAAGCAGTGGCGCGACTGGGAGAGCGCCGACGGGCGGCACATTGACCAGATCCGTGAGCTCATCGCGCTGATCAAGCGCGACCCGGCCTCGCGCCGGCAGATCGTCACGGCGTGGAATCCGGGCGAGATCGAGCGGATGGCGCTGGCGCCGTGCCACTGTCTGTTCCAGACGCAGGTCGCAGCCGGCAAGGACGGTCGAACACGACTCAACCTGCAGCTCTACCAGCGCAGCGCCGACCTGTTCCTGGGCGTGCCGTTCAACATCGCCAGCTACGCGCTTCTGACCCACATGCTCGCGCGCGAATGCGGGCTCCAGCCGGGCGTGTTCGTGTGGACCGGCGGGGACGTGCACCTCTACTCGAACCATCTCGACCAGGCGCGGCTGCAGCTGACGCGCACGCCGGGGCCGCTGCCGCAGCTGCTGCTGACGGATCGCGGGCAGGCGATCGACGGCTATGAATATGACGACTTCGTCGTCGAGGGCTACGCCGCGCAGCCGTCGATCGCGGCGCCGATCGCCGTTTAGCACCGCCTGCTCTATAACGGTGCCGTAATGGGACCCCATTCGACGCATGGGCGTTATGAGGGGGTCGGGATCGCGGCCGGTTACGCGCGGTTGGTCCTCCGGCTTTGAGAACCAAGGGAGAAATGACATGGTGCGCAAGATTGTAACGATGGCTCTGATCGCCAGCGGCCTGACGATGGCCGCATGCAACACGGTCCGCGGCGCCGGCAAGGACGTCAGCTCGGCTGCGAACGCAACCTCGAACGCGATGCACTAGGGCTCGCTCGCCGCGGGCAGTGCCCCGGCGACGTGAGATCAACGAGCCCGTCTGCTGTTCAGACTCTGTCGTTCAGACTCTGGACAGCCGGCGGGCTTTTGAATCATGGGTGTCTTAGCTCTTCACGAAAGGACAACCATGGTTCGCAGATTCCTGACGCTCGCGCTGGTCGGCGGCTCGCTCGCCGTGGCTGCCTGCAACACCGTTCGCGGGCTGGGCGCCGATGTCGGCTCCGCCGCCAACGCCACTGAAAATGCGATGCACTAAGCTTAGCAAGGCCAACGGCTCACTGGCACTCGCGAATGACTCCCGCGTTGACGGGGGAGTTGCGCGGCTTATCTTGCGATGATGGACCTCACCGAGGACTATTACGCCACGCTCCGTGTGTCGCCCGGCGCCGAGAACGCGGACGTCAGGGCCGCTTATCGCGCGCTCATGCGCCGCTACCACCCGGACGTGAACGCGTCGGTGGAGGCGCTCCGCGAAGCGACCGCCATCAACGAGGCCTACGCCTGCCTGCGCGATCCTTCGCAGCGGGCGACCTACGACCGTCTGCGGGAGGTGCGATCGCGCAACCCGCGGGCACCGCGTGCTCCGGCGCGTGCCCGCCCGCAGTGGACCCATCAGGAGGTCGCTCCGGTGCGTTCGACGGCGAGCTTTCGCCCGACGTGGTGGAAGGTGGCGGGCCTCGGCATGGCGACCCTCGTCACCGCGATCACCTTCACCCTCACGTCCGCCACTCCGCCGGCGGGGGCGGTGACGG
>CAXSDY010000168.1:0-4956 GCA_964235835.1 uncultured Sphingomonadaceae bacterium
GGACGCGCAAGGACATCCGCCGCGCCGATGGCTCGGTGATCCGCTTCGACACCAACGCCGCGGTGCTGGTCAACAAGAACGAGGAGCCGATCGGCACCCGCATCTTCGGGCCGGTGGTGCGCGAGCTGCGCGCCAGGAAGCACATGAAGATCATCAGCCTTGCACCGGAGGTGCTGTGATGTCGGCCGCCAAGATCCGCAAAGGTGACAAGGTTGTCGTCCTGTCCGGCAAGGACAAGGGCAAGACCGGCGAAGTCGTCCGCTCAATCCCGAAGGACATGAAGGTCGTCGTGTCGGGCGTGAACATCGCCGTGCGCCACAAGAAGGCGAGCCAGGCCGACCCGCAGGGTGGGCTCGAGCGCCGCGAGGCTCCGCTGCACATCTCCAAGGTCGCGATCGCGACCGCGGACGGCAAGCCGAGCCGCGTTCGCTTCGAAACCCGCGACGGCAAGAAGGTCCGCGTCGCCGCCAAGTCCGGGGAGACGATCGATGGCTGATCAAGCTTACACTCCGCGCCTCAGGGCGGACTACGACAACCGCATCGTTCAAGCGATGATCGAGAAGTTCGGGTACAAGAACCGGCTCGAGATCCCGCGGCTCGACAAGATCGTGATCAACATGGGCGTCGGCGAGGCGACCCAGGACAAGAAGCGCGTCGAGCAGGCCGCCGGCGAAATGGAAAAGATCGCGGGCCAGAAGCCGGTGATCACCAAGGCGAAAACTTCGATCGCGCAGTTCAAGCTGCGCGAGGGCATGCCGATCGGCTGCAAGGTCACGCTGCGCCGCGAGCGGATGTACGAGTTCCTCGACCGGCTGGTGACGATCGCGCTGCCGCGAGTTCGCGACTTTCGCGGGTTGAACCCCAAGTCGTTCGACGGCCGCGGCAACTACGCGATGGGTCTCAAGGAACAGATCGTGTTCCCCGAGATCAACTATGACCAGATCGACAAGGTCCGGGGCATGGACGTCATCATCACCACGACCGCCCGGACGGACGAGGAAGCGCGCGAACTGCTGCGCCTCTTCAACTTTCCGTTCCCGGCGGATGAACCCGAACAGAAGGCCGCGTAAGCGGAGGAGAACTTAAGTCATGGCGAAACTGAGTTCCGTGAACAAGAACGAGCGGCGTCGCAAGCTCGTGGCGCAGTATGCGGCGAAGTACGCGAAGCTGAAGGCAGTCGCGAACGACACGTCGAAGGACGAGACCGAGCGGCTGATCGCGCGGTTGAAGATGGCCGAGGTGCCGCGCAATGCGAACCCGACGCGCATCCGTAACCGTTGCGAGCTGACTGGACGTCCGCGCGCCTACTATCGCAAGTTCCGCCTCTCTCGGATCATGATCCGCGAGATGGGCAATGCCGGCCTGATCCCCGGTCTCACCAAGTCGAGCTGGTAAGGGCGCCCAGATGCCGATGACCGATCCGCTGGGTGACATGCTCACCCGCATCCGCAATGGCCAGCAGGCGCGCAAGGATTCGATCCTGACCCCGGCGTCCAAGCTGCGTTCCAACGTCCTCGACGTGCTGCAGCGCGAAGGCTATATCCGCGGCTATTCCGAAGAAGCGCTGGCCGGCCAGAAGGGCTTGCGCATCGATCTGAAGTATTTCGAGGGTCAGCCCGCGATCCAGCATCTGGCGCGCGTGTCGAAGCCCGGCCGCCGGGTCTATTCGGGCGCGAGCGAACTGCCACGCATTCGCAACGGGCTCGGCATGACGATTGTGTCCACCCCGCGTGGCGTGCTCTCGGACGCCGAGGCGCGGGATCAGAACGTCGGCGGCGAAGTTCTCGCGGAGGTGTTCTAAAATGTCTCGTATCGGCAAGAAACCCGTGCCCATGCCGGGCGGCGTCTCGGCCTCGACCGAAGGCGCGACGCTGACAGTCAAGGGCCCCAAGGGCAGCCTCTCGATGCCGCTGATGGATGACCTCGTGAAATATGAGATCGAGGACGGCCAGATCAGCGTTACGCCGCTCGCCCAGTCGCAGCGCAACCGCGCCGCTTGGGGCATGCAGCGCACCAACGTGCAGAACCTCGTCACCGGCGTGACCGACGGCTTCACCAAGGTGCTCGAGATCACCGGCGTCGGCTATCGCGCCGCGGCGCAGGGCAAGACGCTCAAGCTGCAGCTCGGCTACAGCCACGACGTCAACTACGCCGTGCCGGACGGCATCGACGTGAAGACGCCCGACGCGACAACGGTCGAGATCAGCGGCATCGACAAGCAGCAGGTCGGCCAGGTTGCGGCCGAGATACGCCGCTGGCGCAAGCCCGAGCCGTACAAGGGCAAGGGCATCAAGTATCGCGGCGAGTTCATCTTCCGCAAAGAAGGCAAGAAGAAGTAAGCCATGGCCAAGATGTCCCTCTTCGACCGCCGCCGCCGCCGCGTCCGCAGCGCGCTCAAGGCGCGTGCCTCGGGCAAGCCGCGCCTGTCAGTCCATCGTTCCGGCCGCCACATCTATGCGCAGGTCATCGACGATGCGGCCGGCGTCACGCTCGCCGCGGCTTCGACCCTCGACAAGGATCTGCGCGGCAAGACCGGTGCGACCACCGATGGCGCCGCCCAGGTCGGCAAGACGCTCGCCGAGCGCGCCAAGGAAGCCGGCGTCTCGCGCGTCGTGTTCGATCGCGGCGGCTTCCTGTTCCATGGCCGGGTGAAAGCCCTGGCCGATGCCGCCCGCGAAGGCGGATTGGAGTTCTAGCATGGCTGACGACACCAACACGCCGCAGACGGCCGCACCCGCTGCCGACACCGGTGCGACCCCCGATGCAGGTCCGGGTAACGACGCTCGCGGCCCGCGCGGTCCCCGCGGCGGCCGTGGCCGTGGCGGCGGCGATAATCGCGGCGGCGGCAATCGTGGCCGGCGCGACGATCGTGGCCGTGGCAACAACCGTGGCGGCGACGACGGCGGCGAAGAGCTGATCGAGAAGCTGGTCCACATCAACCGCGTGTCGAAGACGGTGAAGGGCGGCAAGCGCTTCGGCTTCGCCGCGCTGGTCGTCGTCGGCGACGGCAAGGGCCGGTCGGGCTTCGGTCACGGCAAGGCGCGCGAAGTGCCCGAGGCGATCAGCAAGGCGACCGCGGCGGCCAAGAAGGCGATGATCCGCGTTCCGCTGCGCGATGGCCGCACGCTGCACCACGACGGCAACGGCCATTTCGGCGCCGGCAAGGTCACCGTCCGCTCGGCCCCGTCCGGCACCGGCATCATCGCCGGCGGCCCGATGCGCGCCGTGTTCGAGAGCCTGGGCGTCCACGACGTGGTCACCAAGTCGGTCGGCACGTCGAACCCGTACAACATGATCCGGGCAACGTTCGAAGCGCTCAAGGAACAGACCAGCCCGCGTTCGGTCGCGCAGCGCCGCGGCAAGAAAGTCTCCGACCTGCTCGGCCGCAGCGGCATGGGCACCGCCGAAGCCGAAGCGACCGCCGACGCGGTCACGGAGTAGTCATGGCCACGATCACCATCACCCAGACCGGATCGCCGATCCGCCGCGACAAGACCCAGCGCGCGACGCTGGTCGGCCTCGGCCTCAATAAGATGCATCGCACGGTGACGTGCGAGGCCACGCCCGAGGTCATGGGCCAGGTCAGGAAGGTCGCCCACCTGCTGAAGGTGGAGGGCTAGAAATCTCCCCTCTCCCTTGCGGGAGAGGGCGACTCAGCCGCAGGCTGAGTGGGGTGAGGGGACTATCCCTCCTGGGGGCGCAGTCCCCCTCACCCTTCCGCCACCTTCGGTGGCTCCCTCCCTCTCCCGCAAGGGGAGAGGAAACCGCGCGACTAAAGCGAAAGCGAGTGCACGACATGAAACTGAACGATCTCCGCGACAATCCCGGCGCCCGCAAGAGCCGCGTCCGCGTCGGCCGCGGCATCGGTTCCGGCCTGGGCAAGACCGCCGGCCGCGGTCAGAAGGGCCAGAAGAGCCGCTCGGGCGTCTCGGTCAACGGCTTCGAAGGCGGCCAGATGCCGCTCCACATGCGGTTGCCGAAGCGCGGCTTCAACAACATCTTTGCCAAGGACTTTGCCGAGGTGAACCTGGGCATGATCCAGAAGCTGGTTGACGCCGGCACCATCGCCGCCGACGGCACGATCGACCATGCCGCGCTCAAGGCCGCCGGCCTGGCGCGCGGCGGCAAGGACGGCGTCCGCCTGCTGGGCAAGGGCGACTTCTCGGCCAAGCTCAGCTTCAAGGTCGCCGGCGTGTCGAAGGGCGCGCGCGAGGCGGTCGAGGGCGCGGGCGGCACGATCGAGCTGATCGAACGCAAGGTCCCGTCCGAACTCGCCGCAGCCAAGAAGGGCAAGGCGCGCCTCGCCCGCATCGCCGACAAGGACGCCAAGAAGGCCGCGGCGAAGGCCTGACAAGCGGCGGGAACGCACTATATAGCGAACTCGCACCCCCGATCGCTCATCCTGAGGTGGGCTGAGCGAGGGTTTCCACCAAAGTATCGCTTTGGTGGGGCCCGATGCCGAAGACCCGTATCGAAGGACCGTCCTTCGATACGCCATATCGACAAGCTCAACGGCACCTCAGGATGAGCGGATCGGCTGCTTTCGCGAAGAAGGTTGAACACGAATGGCATCCGCAGCCGAGCAAATGGCGTCGAACATCAGCCTTGGCAATTTCGCCAAGGCGACCGAGCTCAAGAAGCGGCTGTGGTTCACGGTCGGCGCGCTGGTGCTGTTCCGCCTTCTGTCGTTCGTGCCGATCCCGGGCATCGACCCGCGCGCCATGGCCGCGCTGTACCAGACCCAGTCGGGCGGTGTGCTCGACTTCTTCAACACCTTTTCTGGCGGCGCGCTGGAGCGCATGTCGATCGTCGCGCTGGGCGTCATGCCCTACATCACGGCGTCGATCGTGGTCCAGCTCGGCGCGACACTCTATCCGGCGTGGCAGCAGCTGCGCAAGGAAGGCGAGACCGGGCGCAAGAAGCTCAACCAGTACACCCGCTACCTCACCGTCCTGC
>CAXSDY010000169.1:0-4926 GCA_964235835.1 uncultured Sphingomonadaceae bacterium
GCCATGCGGAACACGCGCTTGCCGGTCCGCTTGAACCAGAACACTTGGACGACGACGCTGACCGCCTCCAGCACGAACAGGCCGCCGACGATCGCGAGGACGAACTCGTGGTGGGTCGCGACCGCGATCGCGCCGAGCGCGCCGCCGAGCGCCAGGCTGCCGGTGTCGCCCATGAACACCGCCGCCGGGGGCGCGTTGAACCACAGGAAGGCGAGCCCGGCGCCGACGATCGCCAGCGTCAGCACCGACAGGTCGCCGGCGCCGAGCACGTGCGGGATGCCGAGGTAGGTCGCGAACTTGGCGTTGCCGACGAGGTAGCTGATGATCAGGAAGGTCAGGCTGGCGATGATCACCGGCATGGTTGCCAGCCCGTCGAGCCCGTCGGTCAGGTTCACCGCATTGCCGAAGGCGACGATGACGAACGCGCCGAATGGCACGTACAACCAGCCGATGTCGATCGCCGGAGAGGTGCGGAACGGCACGTAGAGGTGGGTGCCGTGGTGGCGGACCATCAGCCAGGTGGCGAAGCCGGCGATGAGGAACTCGACCAGTAGCCGGGTCTTGCCCGACAGTCCGGCGTGGTGCGCCTTGCGGATCTTGTCATAGTCGTCGACGAACCCGATCACCCCGAACCCGCCGGTGACCAGCAGGCACGCCCACACGTAGGGGTTGGCGAGGTCCATCCACAGCAGGACCGAGATCATCATCGAGATGAGGATCAGCAGCCCGCCCATGGTCGGCGTGCCGCGCTTGGCGAGATGGCTCTGCGGCCCGTCGGTGCGGATCGGCTGGCCCTTGCCCTGCTTCGTGCGCAGCCAGGCGATGAACCACGGGCCGAGCAGCAGGCCGATGGCGAGCGAGGTCGCGCTCGCCGCGCCGGCGCGGAAGCTGATGTAGCGAATGAGGTTGAGGACGCCGGGGAAGCCGAAATATTCGGCGATCAGGTAGAGCATGCCGCCTCCCCTGCCACCGCCTCGACCAACCGGGCAAGCCCGACCGAGTTCGATGCCTTGACGAGCACCGCGTCGCCGGGCTCGATCAGCGTGCGGAGCAGCGCGGTGGCGCCCTCCGCGTCGTCGGCGCGATCGACCGGGACCAACCCTTCGAGCGCGCGTTCGAGGGCGCGCGTCTCGTCCCCGAGCAGGATCAGGCGATCAACCTTGGCCGCCTGGACGTCCGGGGCGAGCGCGGCGTGAAGCGCGTCACTTTGGTCGCCGAGTTCCCGCATCGGCCCAAGCACGGCGATGCGCCGCTTGACGCCGCGCTCCTCGCCGAGGCTCTTGAGAGTCGCCGCCATCGACGCCGCGTTGGCGTTGTAGCTTTCGTCGATCAGCACCGCGCTGCCGCCCTCGAGCGGGATGCGGTGGCGTTCGCCGCGCCCCTTTAGGCCAGCCATGTCGGCCAGGGCGAGACCAGCGGCGGCGATGTCGCCCCCGCTCGCCTCGACCGCCGCGAGGACCGCCAGCGAGTTCGACACCCAGTGATCGCCGCGCTGCGCGATGGTGTAGGTAAGCTCGCTTTCCATCAGGCGGGCGGTGATCAGGCTGCCGCCGTTGTCGGCGCGCACGGCGTGAAGCGCGCAGACGTCGGCGCCCTCCCCCCCGAAGGTGATGACCACGCCGGCGCTGCGCCGCGCCGCCTTGACCAGCTGGTCGCGGTGGGGGGTCTCCTCCGGCACGATGGCCACGCCGCCAGGCTCCAGTCCCTCGAACACCTCGGCCTTGGCAGCGGCGATCGCCTCCATCGTGCCGAGGTTCTCGATGTGCGCCGGTGCGATCGCCGTGACGATCGCGACGTGGGGGCGGACGAGGCGGGTCAGCGCGGCGATCTCGCGCGGGTTGTTCATGCCCATCTCGAACACGGCGCATTCGCTGTCGCGCGGCATGCGGGCGAGGCTGAGCGGAACGCCGGTATGGTTGTTGTAGCTCTTGACCGAGCGGTGGACCGGGCCGCGGCAGCTGCGTTCGAGCGCGGCGGCGAGGGCTTCCTTGGTGCTGGTCTTGCCGACCGATCCGGTGACCCCGAAGACCTGCGCCGACGCCCGCCGGCGCGCCTCGACGGCGAGCGCGGTGAGGGCCGCCGCGACATCGGCGACGAGGACGTGGGGGCCATCGGCCGGTTGGGAGACGAGCACGCCGCCCGCTCCCGCGGCGAACGCGCCGGGGACGAACGCGTGGCCGTCGTGGGCAGTGCCGGGCATGGCCACGAAAAGGTCGCCCGGCCCCACTTCGCGGCTGTCGAAGGTGACGCCGGTCACGTCGAAGGCGGCGCTCGCCGCGCCGCCGGTCGCTCGCGCGATCTCGGCCGAGGTCCACAGTGGCTCGCTCACGCCGCGCACTCCCGTGCGACCGTCACATCGTCGAAGGGCACGATGCGATCCGCCAGCACTTGGCCTTGTTCATGGCCCTTGCCGGCCAGCAGCACGATGTCGCCCGTGCGTGCCTCGCCAAGCGCTGCGGCGATCGCCTCGCGCCGGCCGCCGATCTCGCGCGCTCCGGGGGCGCCGGCCATGATCTCGGCGCGGATGCGGGCGGGGTCCTCGGAGCGCGGGTTGTCGTCGGTGACGATCGCAAGGTCGCTGAGCGAGGCCGCCACCCGGCCCATCTCCGGGCGCTTGCCCGCATCGCGGTCGCCGCCGGCGCCGAGGACGGTGATCAGGCGACCCGTGACATGGGGACGAAGCGCGGCGATCGCCGCCTCGATCGCGTCGGGGGTGTGCGCATAATCGACATAGACCGGCGCGCCGGCTGGCGTGATCACCGCCCGCTCGAGCCGCCCGCGCACCGGGGCCAGCCGGGGGAGCGAGGTCAGGGTCGCTTGCCATTCGCCGCCGGTGGCGAGCACGAGGCCCGCGGCAACCAGCACGTTGGCGGCCTGGTAGGCGCCGATCAGCGGCAGGGAGAGGCTGTGCTCCTTGCCCGCGTGACGCAGGATCAGCGTCTGGCCGAGCGGCGTCGGCGACTGGCGGACGAGCGCGATCGTTTCCGCGACGGGACCGACCGTGATCAGCTTCAGCCCGCGCCGGCGGACGTGGTCGATCACCTCGGCGGAGCGCGGGTCGCCGGTCCATACGACCGCCGTTCCACGATCGTCGACGACCTCGTCGAACAGCCGCATCTTGGCCGCAAAATAGGCGTTCATCGTGGCGTGATAATCGAGATGGTCGCGGCTGAAATTGGTGAAGGCGGCGGCCGCGACCGTCGGGCCCTCGGAGCGGAACTGGTCGAGCCCATGGGACGAGGCCTCGTAGGCGACATGGCCGATGCCCATGCGCCTCAGCCCCGACAGGTTCGACAGGAAGGTGACGATGTCGGGCGTGGTGAGGCCGGTGGCGACCTGGTCGTCGGCGGTGGTCACGCCGAGCGTGCCGATCGAGGCCGAGCGGTGGCCGGCCATGCGCCACAGCTGGCGGACCATCTCGACCGTCGAGGTCTTGCCGTTGGTGCCCGTGACCGCGACGGTGGTCGCCGGAAACGGGGCGAACAGCTTCGCGGCGAGGCTGGCGAACAGGCGGCGGGGCTCGGCATCGGACAGGTGGGCGGCGCCCTCGACGCGCGCCTCGGGATGGGCGACGACTGCGACAGCGCCGCGTTCGATCGCCGCGCCGATGAAGGACTCGCCGTCATGGACGCTGCCGCGGAAGGCCCCGAACAGATTGCCGGGTGCGACCTTGCGGCTGTCGATCGCGGCCCCGGTGACCATCACGTCGCCGTCGAACGCGGCTCCGGTCGCGCTACTGCCGCCTTCGATCCTGGTCAGATCGCCAAGGCGCACCGCTCATTTCTCCTTTTCGTGGACGAACGGCAGGACCTCGCTCATGTTCGCGTCGCGGTGCATGTCGGGGCGGACGCCGAGCATCGGCGCGATGCGGCTGACCGTCCGGCTGACGACCGGCGCCACGTTCCAGCCGGCCGTGTGGAAACCGTAGGTCTTCGCCGTCGGCTTGGGGTCGTCGAGCATCGCGACGACGACATAGCGCGGTTCGTCCATCGGGAACACGCCCGCAAACGTCGTGACGACCGCCGCAGACGTATAATGCCCGCCGACCAGCTTCTCGGCCGTGCCGGTCTTGCCCCCGACCCGATAGCCCGGCGCATCGGCGTTCTTGCCGGTGCCCTTCATCACCACCAGCCGCAGCAGCGCGCGCGACTTGTAGCTGGTCTCCTCGGTGAACACGCGGTGCGCCGGCCCGACGGGGTGATGCGCGTCGACCTTGAGGATCGTCGCGGGATGATAGACGCCGCCGTTGAACAGGGTCGCATAGCCGGTCGCGAGGTGGAGCGGGGTAACGGCGATGCCGTGCCCGAAACCGACCGTCATCGTCGCGATCTCGCCCCAGTCGTTGCCCGGCGTCAGGGTCCGGCCGCGCTCGCGCAGCTCGACCTTGACCGGCGCCAGGAAGCCCATGTTGGCGAGGAACGCCTTCTGCCGAGCGGCGCCGACCTGAAGCGCGATCTGGGCGGTACCGATGTTGGAGCTTTCCTCCATGATCTCGGCGACCGAACAGGCGCGGCCGAACGGGTGCGTGTCGTGGACGACGACCTTGCCGTAGTGGAATTCGTGCGGGCAGTTGTAGATCTGGCTAACCGATTTCACCACGCCGGAGTCCATCGCCATGCCCACCGTGAACGGCTTGAAGGTCGAGCCGAGCTCGTAGACGCCGAGCGTCGCGCGGTTGAAGCGCGCCTCGGGCGAGCCCTGGCCGGCGATGTTCGGGTTGAGGCTGGGCAGCGAGGTCATCGCCAGGATCTCGCCAGTGTGGACGTCCATCACCACGCCCGCCGCGCCGATCGCCGAGAACTCAGTCATCGCGGCGTTGAGTTCATGCTCGAGCGCCTGCTGAACCTTGCTCGAGATCGACAGCGTCACCGGATCGTTTGTCAAGACCGTCGGGTCCCGGCGCGGCATCAGCACGCCGAGCACCGC
>CAXSDY010000170.1:0-4875 GCA_964235835.1 uncultured Sphingomonadaceae bacterium
TATGACAACGGCGATCCGGTGCAGTGCCGCGCGAAGTCGGTGTTCTACATGGACGGCCATGCCGAGGTGAAGATGGCCGACCGGTTCACCTTCTACTTCGACGTCAAGAACCTGCTCAACAAGAAGCCGGACTACGAACCGAACGCTGCTTACGGTCTGTACCAGTTCAATCCGGCCTGGAGCGACTCGCTGTTCATCGGCCGCTTCTTCCGCGTGGGTGCTAAGATCGACTTTTAAGAGTTCACGTCTGTCGAAATTTTGGGGGCGGCACTTCAGGTGTCGCCCCTTTTTTATGTGCGTCAGGCGGGGTCGAGCACGAGGGCACCGTCGCCTTCGTTGACCCTCACCGTCTGGCCGTCGTGAACTTTGCCCGCCAGGATGGCGTCGGCGAGCGGGTCCTGCAGGTACTTCTGGACCGCGCGCTTGAGCGGACGGGCGCCGTAGACCGGGTCGTAGCCGACGCGGCCGAGCCAGGTGCGGGCGCCGTCCGTCAGGTCGAGCCGAATCTTGCGGTCCTCGAGCAGCTTGCCGAGGCGGGAGACCTGAATGTCGACGATCGGTCCCATGTGCGCCTGTCCGAGCCGGTGGAACAGAATGATCTCGTCCAGCCGGTTGAGGAACTCGGGCCGGAAGTGGCCGCGCACGACCTCCATCACCTGGCTCTCGACCTTGGCAACATCCTCGTCCTCGGTCAGCGACGCGAGATACTGACTGCCGAGATTCGAGGTCAGGATGATGATCGTATTGGTGAAGTCCACCGTGCGGCCCTGGCCATCGGTCAGCCGGCCGTCGTCGAGCACCTGCAGCAGGATGTTGAACACGTCGCCGTGTGCCTTCTCGACCTCGTCGAACAGGATGACCTGATACGGGCGACGCCGCACCGCCTCGGTCAGCACGCCGCCCTCCTCATAACCGACGTATCCGGGCGGCGCGCCGATGAGTCGGGCGACCGCGTGTTTCTCCATGAACTCGGACATGTCGATGCGGACCATCGCGGCCGAGTCGTCGAACAGATATTCGGCCAGCGCCTTGGTCAGTTCGGTCTTGCCGACCCCCGTCGGCCCGAGGAACAGGAACGATCCGAGCGGGCGGTTAGGGTCCTGGAGCCCGGCCCGTGCGCGGCGCACCGCGGCCGAGACGGCGGCGACCGCCTGCTGCTGACCGATGACGCGGCGCCCGATCAGCTGCTCCATCTGCAGCAGCTTCTCGCGCTCGCCCTCCATCATCCGCTCGACCGGCACGCCGGTCCAGCGGCTGACCACCGCGGCGACGTCCTGGTCGGTGACCTCCTCGCGCAGCATCGCGCCCTTCGTGGCGTTGGCTGCCTCGGCCAGCCGGCGCTCGAGGTCCGGGATGCGACCGTACTGGATCTCGCCGGCCCGGGCGAGATCGCCGTTGCGCTGCACCTGATCGAGCTCGATCCGCGCGGCGTCGAGCTGCCCCTTGAGTTCCGCTTCGGCGCCGATCTTCTCCTTCTCCGCCTGCCACCGCTGCGTCAGCTCGGCCGACTGCTGCTCGAGGTTGGCGAGCTCCGTCTCGAGATGGCCGAGGCGGTCCTTCGACGCGGCGTCAGTCTCCTTCTTCAGCGCCTCGCGCTCGATCTTGAGCTGGATGATCCGCCGGTCGAGGTTCTCGATCTCCTCGGGCTTGGACTCGACCTCCATCCGCAGCCGCGACGCCGCCTCGTCCATCAGGTCGATCGCCTTGTCGGGCAGGAAGCGGTCCGACATGTAGCGGTTCGACAGCGTCGCCGCCGCGACCAGCGCGGCGTCGGTGATGCGAACGCCGTGGTGAAGCTCGTACTTCTCCTTCAATCCACGCAGGATCGAGATGGTGTCGGGTACGGTCGGCTCGCCGACGAACACGGGTTGGAAGCGGCGTTCGAGCGCGGCGTCCTTTTCGACATGCTTGCGGTATTCGTCGAGCGTGGTCGCACCGATGCAGTGCAGCTCGCCGCGAGCCAGGGCGGGCTTGAGCAGGTTGGACGCGTCCATCGCGCCCTCGCCCTTCCCGGCCCCGACGAGCGTGTGCATCTCGTCGATGAACAGGATGATCTCCCCGGCGCCCTGCTTGACTTCGTCGAGCACGCCCTTGAGCCGCTCCTCGAACTCGCCGCGATACTTCGCGCCGGCGATCAGCGAGCCCATGTCGAGCGATAGCAGGCGGCGGTCCTTGAGGCCGTCGGGCACGTCGCCGTTGGCGATGCGCAGCGCGAGGCCTTCGGCGATCGCGGTCTTGCCGACGCCCGGTTCGCCGATCAGCACGGGGTTGTTCTTGGTGCGGCGGGCGAGGACCTGGATGGTGCGGCGGATCTCCTCGTCGCGGCCGATCACCGGATCGAGCTTGCCGGCGCGGGCCGCCTCGGTGAGGTCGCGCGAGAAGCGCTTGAGCGCGTCGTAGCGGTCTTCGGACGACTGGGTGTCCGCGGTTCGTCCCCCGCGCAGCTTGTCGATCGCCGCGTTGAGCGCTTGCGGAGTGACGCCCGATGCGGCGAGCGCCGTCGCGACATCGCTGCCCTTGGCGAGCAGCATGGCGAGCAGCAATCGCTCGACGGTGACGAACTGGTCGCCGGATTTCTTGGCGATCGCTTCGGCCTGGTCGAGCAGGCGGATCGTGTCGCCGTCCATCGCCGGCGCCGAGGTGGCACCGCTGCCCGTCACCGCCGGCACCTTGGCAACCAGCGCGTCGACGGCTCGCTGCGCAGCCTTGGCGTCACCGCCAGCGGCGTTCAGCAGTCCGGCAGCCATGCCCTGCTCGTCGTCGAGCAGCGCCTTGGCGAGATGCGCAGGCGTGATCCGCTGGTGGTGTTCGCGCACTGCGATGGTCTGCGCCGCCTGCAGGAACCCGCGCGCCCGTTCGGTGAGTTTCTCGTAATCCATACAGCCCTCCGTCGCAGCGGAAGGTAGTGTTGCACTTCAGCAACACAAGACCCTTGGGCCTGATTCTGGCGCGGGTTAGGGAATCTTTACCTCGATTGCGGGAGGCGTGATTTCAATGGCATTCTGAAAGAGCAGCCGATGGATGATCGCGCCGGTCTCGTCCTCGACATCAATGCGCTGGTCCAGGCGGAGCCGGCCGCTCCGGGCATCATCGCTGATGATTGCACGCGCCTCGTACAAGGCAACTCCGATCACCGACGAGGAATCCGGCAGCCAACGACCATCGGGATCGAGGGTCAGGTCCTCGCCATCGCGAAGATGGAAATAGAATATCTGCACAGCGCTGCTCCTCTTGGGCGGGAGCGCTCGTGTCTCTCGGTCGCCGCGGCCAGGGCTGTTTGCAGCGATCATTTAGGATAGCATTGAAGCACCGGCGCAATCAAGAAAAACCTACCTTATGTTGAATTGTCGAGCGTAAACATAAGTGGGAAGACATTCGAACCACTTGTGTTAAAGACCAAAAATCGGCGATGTCCTAACTGGCTTATCGGCGACTGAGAGATGCAACGTGCTCCCGCCCAAAAAGCGAGAGCCATGCCCGACTTGTCTCACACCCTCGATCACATGATCGCGAAATTTCGACGGCGTGCGAACCTGGACGAAGGCGACATCGAGGCGCTGCGTGCGCTTCCGTTCCGTACGCGCACGATGGAGCCCGGCAAGTATGTCGTTCGGGAAGGGTCGATCCCGACGCACAGCGCTTCTCCTGTCCGGGCTCGCCTATCGTCACAAGCTGACGCCGGACGGCTCGCGCCAGATCGTCAGCCTGCACATCCCGGGTGACATGGTCGATCTCGAAGGATCGCTGCTCAAGGTGATGGACCATAACGTCCAGGTCCTGACTCATGCTGAGATCGCGTTCGTACCCGGCGAAGCGATCCGCCAGATGATCGAGGCCCATCCCCGGATCGGTCATGCAATGTGGGTCGATACGCTGATCGACGGCTCCATCTTTCGCGAATGGGTGGTCAACGTCGGCAGGCGCGATGCGCGCGCGAGGATTGCTCACCTGCTGTGCGAATTCGCCCGCCGGCTCGAGGTCGCCGGCCTTGGCGAGAAGGGCGGCTATTCGTTTCCGATGACGCAGGAGCAGCTGGCCGATGCAACCGGGCTGACGTCGGTGCATGTCAACCGTACCCTGAAGAGCCTCGAGGCGGAGGGCCTGATCAAGCGCGAGAAGCGATTCGTTCTGATCCCGGATTGGGAGCGGCTGCGCGATGTCGCCGGCTTCAACGAACTCTATCTCCACCTCGACCAGATGAAGGCGGCAGCGTAGTTCCGCCTGATGCCGGTTCCGGCATCGCCGCCAGGGGGTCGACCGATACCGGTGACGGCGGGATCACGACGTGGCACGGGGACGCGTCGCCAGCCTCGCTGACGCCCCACTTGCGATAGCGCATCGAATCGACGTGGAAGCGCAGGAAGGCATAGAACCCTAGACCCACCTGATAGGGCGCGCCGTCCTGCACGTGGATCGTGCACAGCGTGCGCATCAGGGCCTCCCGCGTCGTGGGACGCAGCGGCACGAGGTCGACCGCCTGGAAATGCTGGTGCGCAGACTGCGGCGCGCCTCCGGCGCAGGCGTTGAGGGACGGGTTGCGGTAGGCCGAGACGGGTTCGACCGGGCCGACGGCCGGGACCACGTAGTCGCGGATGTAGCGCAAGGTCTGGACAACGTTCGGCCACTCCAGCGTCGGCGGGACCTCGAACGGTTCCGCGTTGCACGGCTTCCACATCGACGCGGTGCGCAGCAGCTGCCAGGTCGGAACGATGCCGGCCACGTCGTAGGTCGCGAGATAGGCGTTGAACGCCGCCACCCGGAGCGCGCGCTGCGGCTGCATCGCGTACCAGGCGCGATAGCCGGGCTCGTCCTGGCCCGCCGTGACATAGGCGCCTGCCGGACCGGCCGCGAGCGGCGGATGGGTGAGCGGCGAGC
>CAXSDY010000171.1:0-4851 GCA_964235835.1 uncultured Sphingomonadaceae bacterium
GGGCCAGCCGGCTGGATGCGAGAGTGGCGGAACGGTAGACGCACGCGACTCAAAAAGGGGTTGGTGTTGGTTCTAGAGGATTTATTTTTTCCGAAGTGAATACAGGCACTTAGCGCGGCGCTGGAGGGGTCTCCCCAAACAGGCCAAAATGCGCTAGGAGCCACATAAGAGCCAAGCGGCTTAATGCGGGTGTGGTGGAATTGGTAGACGCGCCGGATTCAAAATCCGGTTCCGCAAGGAGTGTCGGTTCGACCCCGACCACCCGCACCACCCTTTCAACGTCATCAAAATCTGCACTAATACCTGCCCGGGAGGCCGCTAGCAGGGCCGCGTGATTTTACCCATCGCCTTGGCTCATCGGAACATGACCGAGTCGCTATCAGCCCCATTCATTTCAGCGCTTTGTTATCTACGAGCTGCCGAGCTTGATAGTGGCGATAGGACCCAGTTGCACGACGTACCCGCGGACGAAGCCCGCTGCCCAGCGGCGATCAAGTGCAACTGCGAGCAGCACTTTGCGGACCTCGTTGAGCGCAGGCAGCAAACCTTTAAAGATTGTAAGAGACATACATCCCGAGAAGCCGCCTTCACCAGTGCGTAGGCTATTGCCATGGAGGTTCCGGCAGGAAGCGATTAGCTAACTCATCCACAACAACGCGCGCCCTTGCGTTCGTCTGCCTGGTCTGCGGCCAGAGTGCGTAGATCGGGAAACCGCGCGTCTTGACCTCCGGCAGCACGGGCACCAAACGTCCGTCCCGAAGATGATCCGCGATCAGCCACGTTGATAGGAGCGCCAATCCCAGACCGGCGAGCGCGGCATCGCAGATCGCGTCGCTGTTGTTGAAGACAAACCGCCCAGTTACGGCCACTTCTTCCGCCCCTCCCTTCTCGCGGAGGAACCACCAGGGCAGCAGATGTCCGGCTCTACCGAAGACGATGCAGGAGTGCTCGCGGAGACGATCGGGTGAGATCGGCTTCGTGCGGTCGGCAAGATAGGCGGGGCTTGCGCAAACAATGGATTGTTGCACGCCGAGGCGCCGTGCGATTAGGCTCGCGCTGTCATCGAGGTCGCCGATCCTGACCACGAGATCGACGCCTTCCTCGACAGGATCGATGCGGCGGTCGGTGAACGAGACTTCCAGCGCCAGTTCGGGATAGCGTGCGCCGATGTCGATAAGCGCTGGCAACACCCAGCGCCTGCCGAAGGCGACCGGGAGATCCACCCGCAAACGTCCCCGCGGTTCAAGGCGGTGGGCCGTCAGCTCAGCCTCGGCGCTTTCGAGATCGGCAAGGATACGCGTGCAGTTCTCATAGAAGGATTGCCCTTCCGCCGTCAGCGCAAACCGGCGGGTCGTCCGGTTGAACAGGCGGACCCCCAGCCGGGCCTCTAGCCGCGCCACGCTTTTGGCTAAGCCCGATTTGGCAATGCCGAGGCGCTCCGCCGCAGCCGTGAAGCCGCCAGCGTCTGCGGCGCTGACGAAAGCCGTAATACCGCGGATGTGCTCGGGCTGAACCATGACCGATTGACTACTTCCAGGAAACGATCTTGCGATTGCGTGGTCCTTTATACTCATTTCAGTAGTCGATAGGAAAGCCTCGGGCCGGGTGCCAACCCTCCCGGGAGTTTAAATGCCGACGCAAGCTACGCTGGCCATGGATAGACAAGAGCGTCCGCCATCAGCGGCGCTGCCCTGGCTCCTCGCGCTCGGGGCAGGCGTGGGCGTCGCCAATGTCTATTACATCCAGCCCCTGGTCCCGCTGGTGCGCGACGGCCTTGCGATCACCTCGGAACGGGCCGGTTTAGTCCCTGCTGTCGCCCAGGCCGGCTATGCGGGTGGCCTGCTGCTGCTGGCGCCGCTGGGCGATCTCATCGACCGCAAGCGCCTCATCCTGATCAAATCGGCGCTGCTCGTCATGGCCCTGCTGGCGGTCGCCGTTGCCCCCAACTTGGCTGTTCTCCTTTCGGCTTCTCTTTTCGTCGGTATCTTCGGCAGCGTGGGTCAGGACTTCGTGCCTGTAGCGGCCCAGCTCGCTACGGCGGAGATGCGAAGCCGGACCATTGGCACCGTCACCACGGGCATCCTCTCCGGCATCCTGCTGTCCAGGACGCTTGCCGGGACGATCGGCGACCTGTTCGGCTGGCGCGCTGTCTATGGGTGTGCCGCCGCCATAATGGCAGCGGTCGGCGTTTGCTTGTGGCGCGGACTTCCTTCGATGCCTGCCGCCACGGTCGGGTCCTACGCGGCGCTGTTGCGAAGTGTCGTCGCCTTGGCGCGTCGACACGCCATCATGCGCAAAGCCATGGTAACGCAAGCGCTCCTGGCGTCTACGCTCGGTGCCTTTTGGTCAACCCTCGCACTGATGCTGGCTGAACCGCCTTTCCCGCTCGGCGCGGGAGTTGCCGGGGCATTCGGGCTGGCGGGAGCCGCAGGCGCCTTGGCCGCGCCCCAGTTCGGTCGGCTTGCCGATCTCCGGGGTCCAGGCTTGGCGATCCGCATAGGCAGCCTTTTGGTCGGCCTCTCATTCATGATGATGCTGGTTTTTCGGGGTTCGCTGCCGATCCTGATCGCGGGCGCCGTGTTGTTCGACCTCGGCGTCATGGCCGGCCTCGTCTCGCACCAGAGCATCGCGGCGACGATTGATCCCGCCGCACGGAGCCGGCTCAACGGCCTGCTGATGGCAACCGCAATGGTCGGAGTGGCGACAGGCGCGCTCGTCGGTGCGTGGGCCTGGGATCGGTTCAGCTGGCCGGGCGTGTGCCTGACGGGCGCGGTCGCAGGCTTCACCGCCCTACTGCGCTCATTCCTCCCACCATTCAACTTCCCGGGCTCACAGGAGTTCACCCGATGACAGGCCCTGCCGCATCACCCTCTCTCCCCGCCTCAGAGCCGCAGACCGCGCCGCTGACGGTCTTGTTCTCGTTCCTGTCGCGAGCAGACTCGACGCCGCTGGATCAGCGCAGCCGTGCCAAGGGCCATCTGCTCAACAGGGATGGGAGCGTCGTCCTCGACCCTGCCGCCGACCCCGCCACCAATGCCTTTGAGGCCGACCCTAATCTCAACTTCGAGAAATGGGGCAATTACTGGCGGAAGATTCATGGCGTTCGCTTCCTGCACCCGGAGGTGGTCGAGGACGAAGCGGTGATCGGTCGCCTGCTTCGCTATGACCAGATCCATCGCCTCGCGGCAGGGCCGACCAGCA
The DNA here is from genome assembly GCA_964235835.1 of uncultured Sphingomonadaceae bacterium. Lineage (GTDB taxonomy): Bacteria > Pseudomonadota > Alphaproteobacteria > Sphingomonadales > Sphingomonadaceae > Sphingomicrobium. Next base: position 3,202 of record CAXSDY010000171.1, read on the forward strand.
CCGCGCCGCTGCCCTACCGGCCGCCGCTCGACTCGAATGGCAGGCTGTTCGACACCGTAATCGGCCATATCGAGCCTTATCAGCGTCCGGCGTGGGACGGCGTCGCCTACCTTAATTTCCAGAGCGTTGAAGACTTGGGATTGATGCTTGGTTCGGAGCGCGTTCGCCGCGCGATCTTACCGGAGGACCAAGTCATCTTCCGCGATCTCGCTCCCTTTCTCGCGCGCCAATATATTCTGCTGCCGAATGCCGCCGCGAACGACGCTATCGTCCTCATCAAGACGCATGCGCGGCGCGACGGACTCGACCGAGAGACGTTTCAGCGACGTTGGTTGTCGAACCATGCGGCCATCGTGATGTACGAGCTCGACAAGGTGTCCGGCGTGACACGCTATGCACAGCTCCACAACATCGGACCGACCGAAAGCGGGCAGCCGTTGTTCCATCCTGCCACCGCAGGCATCGACGGCGTGACTTTGTTGGCGTTCGCGTCGATGCGTGACCTTGAGACATTCGTCCAGTCCGACAGCAGCGCCGCGATCCATAAGGCCGAACACACCATCATGGATGTCAGTGCTGGCGAATACTGGACAGGTCTGGTGCTTACCGTGGTCGACCAACTAGCTCCTGAGCAGGCCACCGCAAGATGAGCGACGTGGCGCAGAAACTCCGATTGACTGTTCAGGTAACCCGATCGGCATCTGGCTGGTGGCGTCGCGATCTACATCAGTTAAGAGTCGACGACTCCGTCTGCGGGTTGAATTGCGCTCGCGTCTGTCGGACCCTTAAGACTTGCAGCTGCCGATTTGCGAAAAGTCCGAGTAGGCGATGGCGGGCGGGATCATGCCTAGATCGCGGTATTACTTTTCGACTTGCTCGGCCGCCAGAATGGCAAGCAATCCGGGAAACCGGTAGTCAATATCGACCAGGCGCAATACCGCCGCCCGGCTATTGCCGCGATCAATCTGCCGGATCAGCCCGGCATGGCGGAGGACGCGGAAATGGTGAGTGAGCGACGCCTTGCTGACGGGAAGGTTGAAAGACGCGCAAGTTCGTTCGGTGTGGACCGGGAGCCGGGCGAGGGTCGCCACCACTTGACGGCGCAACGGATCGGCGAGCGCCGACAGCACGTCCCCAAACTCGATCTCTTCACATTCCGGATGGCCGTGTTCGTCTCTCATCGCGTTCCACAGGTAAGGCTTTCATCTTACCATCAAACCAGGTAGGTAAGGTTCAATCCATACCACAGGAGACGGCCATGTCCAACGATGCACCGGTGTTGCCCTTGCCCGATGATGGGGAGAGCGGTCCCTATGCCTTGGTCGGCACTGCGCGAGCGAGGCCCGGCTGCGCTGACGTGTTGGAGCAGCGTCTGGTGTCGATGGTTGCGCCAACCCGCGAGGAGGCGGGCTCGCTCGCTTACCATGTGCATCGCGATCGCGCCGATCGCTCGCTCTTCGTGTTCTACGAAGCGTGGCGATCGATTGACCACTTGAAGCGACACTTCGAGGAACCGCACGTGTCCGCGTTTCTCAAAGATCGCTTCCAATATCTCGATGGTGATCTCAAAATCGTGCGCCGCAAGGCATGGGGGCTCGAGTCCCCCCTCTCGCACCAGGCCTTCCGCTCGGGCGTCCAGCCTCCGACTTG
>CAXSDY010000172.1:0-4798 GCA_964235835.1 uncultured Sphingomonadaceae bacterium
CTCCAACGATGCACGAACTCCCAAGAGAGGGTGACCACTCATGCGTAAGATGAAACTTGCCGCAGCCGCGATGTTGGGTGCTGCGGTCCTTGGCGTGTCGGGCTGCGCGACCGGCTTCCCGGCCCAGGTCTCGCGCTTCCAGGCGATGCCCGCCCCCATGGGGCAGACCTTCTTCGTCGTCCCCATGGATCAACGGCTGAACGGCAGTCTCGAGTTCCAGCGGTTCGGCAGCTACGTCGCGCAGGCGATGGCGGCGCAGGGCTACGCGCCGGCCCCGAACCCCGCTTCGGCGACCCTGATCGTCCACGTCGGGTATGCCGTCGATCGCGGCACGACCGAGTATAACGACAATCGGGTCGGCGGCTTTGGTGGGTACGGCTTCGGGCGCGGCCACTTCGGCCTTGGTCTCGGGCTCGGCTACGGCGGGTTCGGCGGTTTCTATGGCCGGCCCTACTACTCCCGCTTCGGCTATTACCGCGACCCGTTCTTCTGGGGTTGGGACGATCCGTTCTGGGCCGGTGGGATGAGCAGCTACACCGTCTACAAAAGCAACCTCGACGTCGACATCCGGCGGCGCGGCGACAATCTGGCGGTGTTCGAAGGTCACGCCCGGGCGCGTTCGGAGACGGACGACCTCAACCGGATCGTTCCGAACCTGGTCGAAGCGATGTTCACCGGCTTCCCGGGGCGCAGCGGCGAGACGGTCAAGATCACGGTGCCGCCGCCCGGCCGGGCCCCGGCTCCGGCACGCTACTAAGTCCACGATGGTCGAAGGCGGCGTAGGGGCTACGCCGCCTTCGTGTCGGTCGCCGCGACAAAGCGGGCGAGTTCCTCCTCGGTGAGCGCTCCGGCGCCCAGGAAACCCTGGTAGAGATCGCAGCCCCACTCGGCGAGCAGCGATAGCTGGCCGCTCGTCTCCACCCCTTCGACGATGACCTTGAGGTCGAGCTCGCGCGCCAGGCGGATCATCGCGCGCACGACGATCCGGTCGCGCGTCCCGCCGACCAGGTCGGCGATCATCCCTCGATCAATCTTGAGCGCGTCGAGCGGCAGCAGGGCAAGGTAGGCGAGGCTAGAATAGCCGGTGCCGAAATCATCGATGGCGATCTGCACCCCGGCCGCCCGCAGGCAGGACAAGCGGACCGCCGCCGCCGCCGGATCGGCGATGAGGCTGGACTCGGTGATCTCGACCGTGATCCGGTCTGGCGTGAGCCCCGCAGCGGCGATCTCATCGAGCAACCACGCGACGTATCCGTCGCGCATCAAATCCTCGGCGATCAGATTGATCGACAGTCGCAAGTCGCCGAGCGAGCCCCGCCACCGCCCGACCTGACGAAGCGCCCGGCGCTGTACGGTACGCGACAGCCGCTCGCCGAGGCCATGGGCGGCCGCGCGCGCGAAGAGCGCCTCGGCGCCGGTCTCGCCGGTCCAGCGCGCCAGAGCCTCGACGCCGATCACCCGACCGCTGTCGAGCGCGATCTGCGGCTGGAACAGGACGTTGATGGCATCGCGCGCGATGGCCTGCTCGAGCGGCCGGTCGCGGGCGGGCGGCGGTGGTGGCGGCGGAAGGGTGTCGGAGGCGCGCTTGCCCTCGCGAGCGGTCCAAAAAGGCAAGTTGATCATCGCCAAACGCTCTGGCCGTTCGATCCTCCCCGGCATAGCGCCGGGTTCGCGCCGTGCCGTCGCAGGACAGTGTGGCGGAGAGCGCGAAAAGGCCTATGAGCGAGGCATGACCCGAGAGGCTCCCGCCCTCCCGCCGCATCGCCTGCTCGATACGGTCGGCCTGCTCGCCTCGCCGACCGAGGTCGCGCAGGCGGCGCAGAAGATGCTACGCCGGCGCTACCGCTGGGCGGATGCGGAAAAGGGCGAGCGGCTGGTCGCGCTCGGCGGGGACGGCTTCATGCTGCAGACGCTCCATGCGATGCTCGAAGCCGGCAGCCCGCGCCCGGTGTTCGGCATGAACCGCGGCACCGTCGGGTTCCTGATGAACGAATGGCGCCTCGACGGATTGCAGCAGCGGATCGAGGGCGCGAAGCCGATCCGCGTCACCCCGCTGACGATGACGGCAACTGCCACGGACGGAGCGACGGTCGTGCGCGCCGCGATCAACGAGGTGTCGCTGCTACGCGAGACGCGGCAGACCGCGAAGATTGAGATTTCGGTCAATGGCCGGGTCGTGATGCCGGAACTGGTCTGCGACGGGGTGCTCGTGGCCACCCCGGCGGGCTCGACCGCGTATAACCTCTCGGCGCACGGGCCGATCCTGCCGCTCGCCGCCAGGCTGCTTGCGCTGACCCCGATCAGCCCGTTCCGCCCACGCCGCTGGGCCGGCGCGATCCTGCAGGACGATGTGACGATCCGCTTCCGCGTGCTCGATCCGCTCAATCGCCCGGTGTCCGCCGTCGCGGACCAGTTCGAGGTCCGCGACGTGGCGAGCGTCGACGTCTGCCTGTCCAAGGGACCGTCGCTGACCCTGCTGTTCGATCCCGAACATGCGCTCGACGAGCGCATCGCGATGGAGCAGTTCGCGCACTGATGCTTGCCTTTGGGAGGCGCACCGCTAAAGGGGACCGCGCTTCGCAAGAGGTGTTCCCCGGTAGCTCAGCGGTAGAGCGTTCGACTGTTAATCGAATGGTCGCCTGTTCGAATCAGGCCCGGGGAGCCACTTCCGGCGCGCTGACGATGTCGGTCCTGGTGAAGTCGTCGCCAACGGATAGCAGCGGGCAGTCGCGATCCTTGGCGAGCGCGTAGGCGAAGCAGTCTCCGAAGTTGAGCCGAGCCTAGTGGAAACTCTTGCTCCAAGGACGGTAAGCATCTGCCGCTGAACGTGCGAGCGCGTCCGTGAGCGGCACGCCGATCAGGTTCAGGCCGCCGACAAGCAACTGGACCTCCTCGAAAACGTTCCGGCGCGATGCGACCACGAACAACTCCGCTATAGTGGCGGCGCTGATGAGTCTTTCGTCCTCACGACCGAGCGCGGCCGCGACTGCGCTGTTTCCCGCTTCCTCGACGATGAGGGCCATCAGTGCCGACGTGTCCAGCACGATCACGCGGGCAGGCCGTCCTCGTCATAGAGAAAGTCCTGACTGCGAGCAGCGCTCGGCCCAGGGGTTATTTTGGTTCGCGCGCTGTCCTGGACGTTTCTGATGAGCGTGAGCGGATCGCGGCCATCGGCCTGTTTTGCAGCGACCGGCACCAACCGCACGGCCGGCTGGCCATGACCGGTGAGGATGACCTCGTCGCCTGCCTCGGCACGCCGCACGAGGTCCGTCAGTCGGGCCTTCGCTTCGGACACGGGCACCTGCACAGTGCATCTCCTTGAGTGCCGAAGTTAGTCCACTGGATGGTCCAAATCAATCGGCCGCCGCCATCAGCGTGGCGTTTCCGCCGGCTGCGGTCGTGTCGATGCAGGTGACCCGCTCCGTGGCGAAACGCAGGACGTAGTGCGGTCCGCCGGCCTTCGGACCGGTGCCCGACAGGCCTTCCCCGCCGAACGGCTGGCTTTCGACCACCGCGCCGATCTGGTTGCGGTTGACGTAGAGATTGCCGACGTGGGCGTGCGCCTCGACGAAGGCGCGGGTCGTGTCGATCCGGCTCTGCAGGCCCAGCGTCAGGCCGAACCCGGTCGCGTTGATCGCCTCGATGACCGTGGCGAGATCGCCCGACTTCCAGCGGATGACGTGCAGGATCGGCCCGAAATGCTCGCGGTCGAGGTCGGCGAGGCTGGCGATCTCGATCATGGCGGGCGCGACGAAATGGCCATGCCCGGCTCCCGGCGAAAGCGGCAGCCGCGCGAGGAACTTGCCCCTGCCCTCCAGCTGCGCGACATGCGCGTCGAGCGCCGCCTTTGCGTCGGCGTCGATGACCGGGCCGACATCGGTCGTGAGCAGGCGCGGGTCGCCAATGGTCAGCGCCTGCATCGCGCCGCCGATCATCGCCAGCATGGCGCCCGCGACGTCGTCCTGCACGAAGAGTACGCGCAGCGCCGAGCAGCGCTGGCCGGCGCTCTGGAACGAGGAGGCGATGACGTCTCGGGTCACCTGTTCTGGCAACGCCGAGCTGTCGACGATCATCGCGTTCTGACCGCCGGTTTCGGCGATCAGCGGGACGATCGGCCCCGGGCGATCGGCGAGGCTGCGGTTGATCGCGCGCGCGGTGTCGGTCGAGCCGGTGAAGGCGACTCCGGCGACCAGTGGATGCGCCGTGAGTGCCGCTCCGACCTTCCCATCGCCGGGCACCAGCTGGACGATGGCGGGCGGAATGCCCGCGGCGTGCATCAGGTCGATGGCGAGCGCGCCGATCAGCGGCGTCTGCTCGGCGGGCTTGGCGAGCGCGGCATTGCCCGCGGCGAGCGCCGCGGCGACCGGGCCGATGAAGATGGCGAGTGGGAAATTCCACGGGCTGATGCAGGCGAACACGCCGCGGCCGTGCAGGCGCAGTTCGTTGGTCTCGCCCGTCGGGCCGGGCAGCGGCGTTGCCCTGGCGAACTTGGCGCGCGCCTCGGCGGCGTAGAAGCGCAGAAAGTCGACTGCCTCGCGCACCTCCAGCACGGCGTCGGGGAGAGTCTTGCCGGCCTCGCGGATGCATAGCGAATAGAGTTCGGCGCGACGCTCCTCGAACAGGTCGGCGGCCCGATCGAGCAGGCGCGCGCGTTCCGGTCCGCCGAGTGCGTCCCACGCGGGCTGCGGGGCGCTCGCCGCCCGTGCTGCCTCCTCAACTCCCGCTGCCGTGCCTTCGGCCACCACGCCGACGACCTGCCGCGTGTCGAACGGTGAGCGGACCTCGCACTCCGGCGCAC
>CAXSDY010000173.1:0-4759 GCA_964235835.1 uncultured Sphingomonadaceae bacterium
GACTTGCGGACGATGTCGATGCCGCGGGTCTGGTCGTCGTTGACGCCCGCCAGGCCCTCGAGCGCCTTCGTCGCATAGAGCAGCGCAGTACCGCCGCCGGGGACGATGCCTTCCTCGACCGCGGCGCGGGTCGCGTGAAGGGCGTCGTCGACGCGATCCTTGCGCTCCTTGACCTCGACCTCGGAGGCGCCGCCGACCTTGATCACCGCGACGCCGCCAGCCAGCTTGGCGAGACGCTCCTGGAGCTTCTCACGGTCGTAGTCGGAGGTGGTGTTCTCGATCTGCGAACGGATCGCCTCGGTGCGGCCCTTGATCTGCTCGGACTGACCGGCCCCGTCGACCAGGGTCGTGTTGTCCTTGTCGATCGTGACGCGCTTGGCGGTGCCGAGCATGCCGACCGTGACGTTCTCGAGCTTGATGCCGAGATCCTCGGAGATCATCTCGCCGCCGGTCAGGATCGCAATGTCCTCCAGCATCGCCTTGCGACGATCGCCGAAGCCCGGAGCCTTGACCGCGGCAACCTTGAGGCCACCGCGCAGCTTGTTCACGACGAGCGTGGCAAGCGCCTCACCCTCGATGTCCTCGGCGATGATCAGCAATGGACGGCCCGACTGCACGACCGCTTCCAGGATCGGAAGCATCGCCTGAAGGTTCGACAGCTTCTTCTCGTGGATCAGGATGTAGGGGTCCTGAAGCTCGACCGACATCTTCTCCGGATTGGTGATGAAGTAGGGCGAGAGATAGCCACGGTCGAACTGCATGCCTTCGACGACGTCGAGCTCGAACTCGAGGCCCTTGGCTTCTTCGACGGTGATCACGCCTTCCTTGCCGACCTTCTCCATCGCCTCGGCGATCTTCTCGCCGACCACGGTGTCGCCGTTGGCCGAGATGATGCCGACCTGGGCAATCTCGTTCGACCCGGAAACCGGCTTCGAGCGCGACTTCAGGTCCTCGACGACCTTGACGACCGCGAGATCGATGCCGCGCTTGAGGTCCATCGGGTTCATGCCGGCCGCAACCGACTTCATGCCCTCGCGGACGATCGCCTGGGCGAGCACGGTCGCGGTGGTGGTGCCGTCACCGGCGTTGTCGTTGGTCTTCGAGGCCACTTCGCGCAGCATCTGCGCACCCATGTTCTCGAACTTGTCCTTGAGCTCGATCTCCTTGGCGACGGTGACGCCGTCCTTGGTGATGCGCGGTGCGCCATAGCTCTTGTCGATGACGACGTTGCGGCCCTTCGGCCCCAGCGTGACCTTGACCGCGTCGGCGAGGATGTCGACGCCGCGCAGGATGCGTTCACGCGCATCGCGGCTGAATTTTACGTCCTTGGCTGCCATGTGTTTGGCTCCCTAGTTTGAATGACTTGAAAGGTTCAGCCGACGATCCCGAGGATGTCGCTTTCCTTCATGATGATGAGGTCTTCGCCTTCGACGCGAACCTCGGTGCCCGACCATTTGCCGAACAGGATCTTGTCGCCGGCCTTGACCTCGAGCGGATGGATTTCCCCCTGCTCGTTGCGGGCGCCGGTGCCGACGGAGACGACTTCGCCCTCCTGCGGCTTTTCCTTCGCCGTGTCGGGAATGATGATCCCGCCGGCGGTCTTTTCCTCTGCCTCGACTCGGCGGACGAGGACTCGGTCATGAAGCGGCCTGAAACCCATCTTCGTGAAACCCCTGATAGATGTTGATGACTGACGCTGGCACTCGCCCACGGAGAGTGCCAAGCGATTGTTCGCATATGGGGCGCGGGCACAAAATCGTCAAGCAGGCGTTGTGCGCTTCAGGTTCGTCGTTCCAGGAACGGCGGTAAACGAAGGAAAACCAGATGAAGAACGTGCGGTTCGCGCGCGTCCTGTGCGCGCTTGCCCTGCTGAGCGGCACCAGCGCCCTGGCCCAGCAGGCCTTCGATCCTCTGCGCCCCCTGCCCGATCCAGCGCGAGTCCAGTCGGAGAGCGGCCAGCAGTCTTCGCAGCCGGCCGACACCCGGGAGCAGTCGGTCCAGGCGGATGTAGCGAACGCGCCGGACGCGGAAGCCGCTCGGGCGCAGATGGCCGAAAAATTCGGGGTTGACGCGCTCGATCCCGGCCAGTTCCGGTGGGCCGAGCGCATCCCGGCGGGCGGCCCGACCAAAGTCATCGTCAGCCTCACCGACCAGCTGGCGTTCGTCTATCGCGGCGACGAGCTGATCGGCGTGACCACGGTGTCGAGCGGGATGAAGGACCATGAGACGCCAACGGGCGTGTTCCCGATCCTGGCCAAGGAGAAGGTCCACCATAGCAGAACCTACGACAACGCGCCGATGCCCTACATGCAGCGATTGAACGACTATGGGGTCGCGCTCCATGGCGGGCGGGTACCGGGCTATCCGGCGTCGCACGGCTGCGTGCGATTGCCGCTGGCCTTTGCGGCTAAGCTGTTCACGCTGACTACGCCCGGCAGCCACGTCGTCATCGAGGTCTGATCACGCAGCGTCGGGGACAAGTCCGGAGCGCTCGCGCCGCGCCCAGCGCTGCAGCATGAGCACGGCGACGATCGCAAGGCCGCTGGCGAGGCCGGTCCACAGGCCGACGCCGCGCCAGCCCCGCGCGAAGGCGAGCCACGTGCCCAGCCCCATGCCGAGCGCCCAGTAGCCGACGAGCGCGAACAGCATTGGCACGCGCGTGTCGTGCAGGCCCCTCAACATGCCGGCGCCGACCACCTGGGCGCCGTCGAAGATTTGGAAGAGGGCGGCGACGCTGAGAAACGACACGCCGAGCGCAATGACCGGCGCGTTGGCGGGCGTGTCTGCTAGAAAAATGGTGATCAGGGTTCGCGGGATGGACCAGAGGACCAACGCCATGATGCACATGAAGCCAACGCTGAGCATCCATGCCGTCCAGCCGGCCCGGCCGATCGCGGCAGGATCGCGCCTGCCGACCGCCAGGCCAACACGCACCGTGACGGCCTGGCTCAAGCCCCATGGCACCATGAAGCTGAGCGCGGCGATCTGCAGCGCGACGGCATGGGCGGCGAGCGACGCGGCGCCGATCAGGCCCATCAGATAAGCGGCGGCGCTGAACACGCCCCCCTCCGAGCCCATCGCCAGGCCGATCGGAAGGCCGAGCAGCCACAGGCGGCGGTAACGCGGCCAGTCCGGCCGCCACCAGCGGCCGAACAGGCGGAAGCGGCGGAACCGACGGTCGGTCACGAGCACGATGGCGAGGGCCAGGGACAACAGGCTCCACACGATGCTGCTCGCCAGCCCGCCGCCGAAGATGCCGAGCGCGGGCAGGCCGAAGTGGCCGAAGATCAGGCCCCAGCCGAGCAGCGCGTTAGCCAGAATGCCGAACAGGCTGATCGCCAGGACCCAGCCCGGCCGCTCGACCGCCGAGACGAAGTTGCGCATCGCCTGGAAGGCCAGGAACGGCAGCACCGACCACATGTAGCCGCGCAGGAACAGGCCCGCGTCGCGAGCCAGGGCCGACTCCTGCCCTAGGGCGACGACCATCCGCTCGCCGTGCCAAAGGACCAGCCACACCGGCAGGGATACGGTGAGCACCAGCCACAGGGATTGGCGAAAGGTGCGGCGCACTTCGCGCACGCTGTGGCGCCGAGCGCCGAGCGCGGTCGCCATCATCGGCGAGGAGGCGGTGACCAGCCCGAGGCAGACCAGGCTGAACGCGAACGTCAGGTTGATGCCGAGCGCCGCGGCGGCGAGCTGGCGCGGGCCGAGCCAGCCCATCAGCACGACGTCGCTCGCCTGAATCAGCGCCATCGTCAGATTGGCGAGGATCAGCGGCCAGGCCAGCGCCAGCATCTCGCGCAATTCGTCGCGCCAGGGGGTCGGGGCCGGGACCATCGCCCGGGCTCATGCGGCGCCCGCGAGAGCGTGACAAGCCGCCCAGAGCGGCCTGCCTGCGACCTGAAGCTTGCGCTAGAAGAACAGCGAGGTGGGTTGCACGTGCCACGCGAGCGGGACCAGAGTGAGCCCGACAGCGCTATTGTCGGTGAAGCCTCCGTCCGCCCGCCCGAGCCAGTCCCCGGTCAAGCCGTTCGCTCCCTGCCACAGGATGTCGGCGCGCCCATCGCCGTTGTAATCGGCGGTCGCCGCCACGTGCCAGTCGGTCGGGACATCAACCACGCCCTGAGCGCCATTGTAGGCGAATGTGCCGTCGGGCTGCGCCAGCCAATCCCCGAGCCTGCCATCGTCATGGCGCCACAGGATGTCGTCGCGCCCGTCGCCGTTGAAGTCGCCCGTGCCCGTGATGTGCCAATCGCGTGGTGCCTGCTGCAGCGGCCGGCCCTCGGCGACAAGGAACGCGCCAGCAACGCCGCCGAACCAGGTCCCGAACGCTCCGCTGTCATTGCGCCACAGAATGTCGCTGCGCCCGTCGCCATCGAAGTCCCCAATGCCCGCGATGTGCCAGTCGGCCACGACCTGCCGGACGCTTGCTGGGTCGGCAAGGGTGAACGAGCCGTTCGCGACACCGAGCCACGTGCCCACTTGGCCGCTGTCGCTGCGCCACAGAACATCGCTTCGACCGTCGCCGTTGAAGTCCCCGGTGCCCGCGACGTGCCAGTCCGCCGCTGCCGCTCTCGCCGCGGCGCCATCGTTGATGACGTACCCACCCGCCGCTGTACCGAGCCAGGTGCCCGTCAAGCCACCGTCGTGACGCCACAGGATGTCGGCCCGACCATCTCCGTTGAAGTCGCCGGTCGCCGCGACGTGCCAGTCGGCTGGCGCCTGACGCAGCGCAGTGCCGTCGTTGATCTGAAACGAT
>CAXSDY010000174.1:0-4754 GCA_964235835.1 uncultured Sphingomonadaceae bacterium
CGAAGCTGGCGCTTGCTCGCGGGCAAGCCGATGCGCTGCACGTCGAGGGGTTGTGGGAGGCAGCGCGCGCCAACTTCGGCCCCGAGTGGGAGCTCAACGGCAGTGCCGCCCAGCGCTACCACGGCAACCTCAACCTGCGGCGTGACGGCCTCGATAGTGCGCGCCTGCTTTCGGAGTGCCGCGACATCGCCTTTTCGCTCGGCTCCGCGTGCGCCAGCGGGTCGGGCCGCCCGAGCCATGTTCTGCGCGCGCTCGGACTCGACGACCGCCAGGCGCGCAGTTCGATCCGCCTCGGCTTTGGCCGCTATACCACGCAGGACGAGCTCGTTGCCGCCTGCCAGCGCCTCGAGACCACGGTCCGCGCCCAGCGGATCGCCGCATGAGCGTCGTGCGGTTCCTGCGGTTCGACGGCAGCCTGGCGCGTGAGGTCGAGGTCCCCGCCGGTGGCAATCTGCTGGACCTCGCCCAGGCGCACGACCAGCCGCTCGAGGGTGCGTGCGAGGGGCAGATGGCCTGCTCCACCTGTCACGTCATCGTCGCGCCCGAGGACTTCACCCGGCTGCCGCGAGCGAGCGAGGAGGAAGACGATCTGCTCGACCTTGCCGCCGGCGTGGCCCGCACGTCTCGTCTGGCGTGCCAGGTGACGATCCCGGACGGCACGCTGACCGTGCGCATGCCGCCCTCGGCGCACGACTGGCGTCGCCGCTGAGTCGCGGTTGATCGGCCGGCCCGTTTCGCCCATAGGCGCCGCGGGAGTCGGGCGGACGGGTCTGTCGCCAACTTGGTCAGGTCCGGAAGGAAGCAGCCACAACGATTTCGGCCCGGGTCGTTCCGGCTCCTACGCTGCCGCTCCGCGAACCTCTGCAAGTGGTTTCAGAAATCCTCCGCGACCCGCATCAGCTTGGTCAGTCGCGCCGGCGCGTTCAGCCGCCAGCTGCGCTCGATCCACTGGGCGACGTGCCCCCAATCGACCTGCCCGCGATCCAGGCTGATGCCGATCCAGTCGGACGGGCCATAGTAGGCGGGGCGGAAATAGGTCGCGGGATCGGCATCGATCAACTGGGCCATCTCGTCCTGCCCGCCGCACTTGACCAGCACGCCGACGGTCTCCTCGCCGTGGTGGCGATTCCACATGATCGCGAAGAACTTGTCGCTGCTCGTGCTGCCGACCTTCCACCCCGGCGCGCCGTGACTGGTCTTGAAGCGGGTCTCGGGCATTGCCAGCGCGATCTCGCCGACCTTCGACTCGATCCACTTCGGGTCGCGCTCGCGCGAAACGAACTCGGCGAGCACGCGGGGCAGCAGCTGGTGCTCGGCGATTCGGACGCGCTCGGCGAGCGTCTCGGCCGTGTCGCCGGCAAGGATCGCGACCTCGGTCTGGCCGAGGATCGGTCCGGCATCGAGTTCGGGTGTGACCAGATGGACCGTGCAGCCGGTCACGGGGTCGCCGGCCGCCAGCGCCGCCTCGTGCGTGTGCAGGCCGCGATACTTGGGCAGTAGCGACGGGTGAATGTTGAGCAGCCGCCCATGCCAGCCGTCGACGAACTCGGCCGGAAGGACGCGCATGAAGCCCGCGAGCACGACGACGTCCGGGGACGCCGTGCGAAGAACGGAGTCGAGGTCTTTGAAGAACCGCGCTTTCGTGTCCTTCTTTGGAGCGGGCAGGCGAATGACCTCGACGCCCTCCACCTCGGCCAGGGCTAGGCCGGGCGCGTCCGGCTGGTCACCGCTGACCAGAACCACCTGAAAAGGGCAGGCCTCGGCCTTCGCGGCATAGATCAGCGCGGCCATGTTCGAACCGCGTCCGGAGATGAGCACCGCGACGCGGGTGCGTTCAGCCATGGAGGGTGGTCGCGGACCAGATTTCGCGCGCGCTCCAGGTCTCGACGGAACCGCTGACGGTGCAGCCGCGCGGTTTCGCCTCGACCCGTCCGATGCGGTGGACGGTCTCGCCGTGTGCGGTCAGCGCCGACGTCACCGAGGCGACGTCTTCCTCGCGCACGATCATTGCCATGCCGATGCCGCAGTTGAACGTGCGCGCCATCTCGGCCGGCTCGATCTTCCCCCCAGCCTGGAGCTGCGCGAACAGGCGGGGCAGGGGCCACGCATCGGCGTCGATCGCCGCATGACAGCCCTCCGGCAGCACGCGCGGAATGTTCTCGAGCAGTCCGCCGCCGGTAATGTGGGCAAGCCCGGCGACCCGCCCCGCGCGCACTTCGGGCAGCAGCGACTTCACATAGATTCGAGTGGGCGCCAGCAACGCCTCGCCGAGCAGCCGGTCGGGGTCGGCGCGGGCGGGGCGGTCCAGTCGCCAGCCCTCCTGCTCGACGATCCGCCGCACCAGGCTGAAGCCGTTCGAATGAACCCCCGAACTCGCCAGGCCGAGGACGACGTCGCCCGGTGCAATCGCAGCCCCGGTGAGCGCGTCGCCGCGCTCGACGGCCCCGACGCAGAACCCGGCGAGGTCATAGTCGTCCGGCGCGTACATGCCCGGCATCTCGGCCGTCTCGCCGCCGATCAGCGCGCAACCCGCCATGCGACAACCCTCGGCGATCGAGGCGACGACCGTCTCGGCGACCGCCGCGTCGAGCTTGCCGGTGGCGAAATAGTCGAGAAAGAACAGCGGCTCGGCGCCCTGGACGATCAGGTCGTTGGCGCACATCGCGACGAGGTCGATTCCCACCCCCTCGTGGCGTCCGGTCTCGATGGCGAGCTTGAGCTTGGTCCCGACGCCGTCATTGGCCGCGACCAGCAAGGGATCGCGGTAGCCAGCCGCCCTGGGGTCGAAGAACCCGCCGAAGCCGCCGAGTTCCGCGTCCGCCCCTGGCCGCGCGGTCGACCGGGCCAGCGGGCCGATCGCCTTGACCAGCGCGTTGCCCGCGGCAATCGACACGCCGGCGTCGGCATAGGTCATCGGTTTCTGGCCCATCACGGCCCGCCTAGCCACATCATGCTTTTATTTCCACGCCGTTGTCGCCAAAAGCCGCAGCGATGCTGTCCCGCCGTCCGCTTGCGCTGTTCGCCGCCCTGCTCGTCGTCGCGGGACTGGGCGGAGGACTGCGCGCGCAGCTCGAAAGCGGCGACCGGGGCATCCTGCCGCTCGATAGCAGCGGCGTCCTCGAAGTGTCTGGAATCCATGTCGATGTCGGCGGCGAGAATGCCGAGGCGGCGCGCTACGCCGGTTGGCGCATAGCGCAGCGCGAGGGGTTCAAGCTGCTGTGGGCCAAGGCGAACGGCCTGCCGCCTGGCCAGGCGCCGCATGTTGATGATGCGACGCTCGATGGCCTGGTCAGCTCGATCAGCGTCGAGAAGGAGGAGATCGGACCCAACCGTTACATCGCCAACCTGGGTGTCCTGTTCGATCGCGCGCGATCTGCGGGGCTGGTCGGCATGGCCGGCGACATGCGGCGATCGGCGCCGATGCTGCTGATCCCCATCACCCTGACGGGCGGAACCCCGACCAGCCTGGAGAGCCGCAACGCCTGGCAGGCGGCGTGGGCGCGCTTCCGCACGTCGAACAGCGCGATCGACTATGTGCGGCCGAGCGGCCTGGGCGTCGATCCGTTGCTGATCAATGCGGCGCAGACCGAGCGGCCGGGCCGCGGCTGGTGGCGCAACATCGTCGACCTGTACGGCGCCGCGGACGTGCTGGTCGCCCAGGTCGACGTGCATCGGCTCTACCCCGGCGGACCCGCGGTCGCCCATTTCGTTGCGCGCCACGGCCCCGACGGCGAGGTGATCGGCAGTTTCGAGGTGACCGACCATAATGGCGGTGATCTGTCGGCCTTGATGAACACCGGTGTCCAGAAGATGGATGCGCTGTTCACCGCCGCGCTTGCCTCCGGCCGTCTGGAGCGCGACCCATCTCTGGATCAGCCGGCCCCGCCGCCGCTGCCGGAGGAGGAGGGCACCGACGAGGCGGTCGTTGCGACCAGCACGGCTCCGGCGCAGGCGTTCCAGTTGCTCATCCCGGCGCCCGACGCAGCAAGCTTCGCCGCTGCCGTCGCCGCCGTTCGCGGCGTGGCTGGTGTCGATGCGGTGACCGAGACGAGCGTTGCCATCGGCGGGACGAGCAGTGTCGTGGCGAGCTTCCACGGCGATCTCGCCGCGATGCGCGCCGCCTTGGTCGCCCGCGGGTGGAACGCGGAAGATGTCGGAGGGCAGCTGCGGCTGTCCCGAGCAGCGGCTCCGGCGCCGGCCACGGCTCCCGCCGCTCCGGCCGCGCCGCCGCCGCCTCCCGCTCCGCCCGGCCAATGAGTCGCGGCGCCGACCAGATTGCGCTGCCGCTCGACTGGCCGCAGTCTGGCGACGCCGATCGCTTCATCCTCAGTGCCGCCAATCGCACCGCGTTCGAACATTTCCGCAAATGGTCGATGTGGCCGGTCAAGGCGACGTTGCTGACTGGACCGCGCCGCTCGGGCCGCTCGCTGCTCGCGCGCAACTTCGTCGGGCGAGTCGGCGGGCGCCTGTTCGATGATGCGCAGGCGCATGGCGAAGAGGAACTGTTCCACGCCTGGAACGCGGCGCAGGCTAGCGGCCGGCCGCTCGTCATCGTCGCCGACGAGGTTCCTCCGACGTGGGAGGTTACGCTGCCTGACCTGCGCACGCGGCTTGCGATCACGCCCGTCGCGCGGATCGAGCAGCCTGACGACCTGCTGTTCCGGGAACTCATCCAGCTGCTGTTCGGCGATCGCGGCCTTCACCTCTCCGCCGAGGGCGTGCGGTTCGTCGCCACGCGCGTCGAGCGCAGCTAC
>CAXSDY010000175.1:0-4740 GCA_964235835.1 uncultured Sphingomonadaceae bacterium
ACCACCCGTCGTGAAGGTGCAGGCCAGGTAGGCACGGTCATCCCCAATGTCGTCGGGCGGCCGTGCAGTGCCGTCCGGCTGGCGTCGTGACGCCATCTTTTGCTGGCCCTGTGGCGCAAGCGGCCGGCGATGTCACGTGCTGTTGCACGCTAAGCGGCGGAGAACGCTCGCTTCCCGAGCAGGACGGCGCGCGAGACCTGCAACGCGAACGACACCGCAGCGTTCTTGATCGAAACCGCGCGAGGGAATCACTTGTCCAAGATCGTCAATGGATCGAGCCTGCAGCCGCGATCGGGCGATGCGCCGCGCCAGATCGTGTTGCTGCTGCACGGCTATGGCTCCAACGGCGCCGACCTGATCTCGATGGCGCCGCACTGGCAGTCGGCCCTGCCCGATGCGTTGTTCCTAGCGCCGAACGCGCCCCAGCGATGCGGCGGCTTCGGCTACCAATGGTGGCCGCTCACCGCCTTCACGCCCCAGGCGCTCGCCCACGGAGCAGCGCAAGCGGCGCCGGCGATCGATGCCTTTATCGACCGCAAACTTGTGCAATATGGCCTGGCCGAGGAGCAGATGGCGATCGTCGGGTTTAGCCAGGGGACGATGATGGCCCTGCATGTCGGACTTCGCCGCGCTGCGCCGGTGTCCGCGATCGTCGGCTATTCGGGAATGCTGACCGGCGCGGCCGAACTCGCCCACGAACGGATCAGCAAGCCGCCGGTCCTTCTCGTCCACGGCTCGGCCGACCCGATCGTGCCGGTCGCGGCACTGCACGGGGCGAAGGCGGATCTCGAACGGCTGGGGGTGCGCGTGACGGCTCATGTGTGTCCCGGCCTCGGCCACACGGTCGATCCCGACGGCCTGCGCCTGGGTGGCGAATTCGTCGCGAGCGCACTGGACGGCGAACATGCTTTTGCCGAGAGTGGCCGCTAACTACCTGTCAACTTCGTGGCTTTAAGCCGGGCCGATGGACGGCAAGTTTCTCCTGCTTCTGCTCTGCTCCAGCGCGACCGCGTTCGGTGGCACCTGGATGCTCATGCGGGCACCGGAGGCACCCAAGCCACACGCCCCCGAATTCGCCGCGCACGATGCCAGCGGCAAGATCCTCGTCTTCGATAACTGCGAGCAAGTCCGGGCAGCGGGGATGGCGCCCCTGTGGGCGGGCAAGCCCGGCTACACGCATAAACTCGACCCACAAGACTCAGGGATCGCCTGCACGCCGATGTAAGAGGCGGGAGAACGCGCGGAACAACGCGAAGTCGGCCCGCATCATCCGTGCGTTCGCGCCTCAGCTGACCAGCTGCACCTCGGCCGCGGCGAGGGTGAGCTTGCCGCCATCTGCCGAGCAGCCCTTCGCGATCTTGATCTGGCCCTGCAAGATCAGCTTGCGCCCGATGAGCCGGGCACAGCGGACATCCGGCGACTGTTCCGCACTGAGCCGCAGGCTTTGCGACGGAAAGTACAGGATGCCGTCCAGCTTCGACTGACTGTTGCCGGCGATCACGTTCTCTTCGCCCTCTTTCTCCGGAGCAGCCCGCCGATCCTGATACATGAGCAGGCCCGCATGAGGTCCGTCGCTCGGCGCTGCCAGGTGGATGGTTGCCGAGGGATCGATCTTAGCGCTGCCGATGGACGTTCGAGCATTCTCTGCATCCTCGCTCGTGAGGAAGAAGGTGCAACCATCGCAGCTCACGTCGGCTTTCGGGCCGAACACCAGATTGCCACGGTTGAGGATGTATTCGCCCGCCGCAAGGGTAGTTCGCCCGTTGAGAACCAGGTTTCCAAAACACCCTGGCTTGAGCGACACGCCAGCTCCGTCGTCCGGATTGACGGTGATGTTCGGACAGCCGGTGTCCGGTATGGCGGGCATTACGACCTCTGCCCCGGGGTCCTTCTGCCGAAGAGCGTAGGCGCGCGTGCGCGAATTCGGGCCCATCGAGGCCCCGACGATCCCGCCGTATGCGAACAGCTTCGTCGCGGCGACTTGAGAGGAAGCGTCTCCTCTAATCGCGTCTGGAGCTGACGAGTTCGTCGCGAGTCCGCACTCGCTTTCGACCTTGGTGTCCTTGTTGATGATCACCCCGGGGTCTGACGAAGCATCCAGAGCGAAGCCGCAGAAGTCGTTCGTCTCGACCACGGTCGCGGTTGCAGATGCAGAAATCATCAACGGCTTGGACATGAACAGCGATGCGAACGAAAGGCCGGCAGGCGCGCTGACCGTCACCGCAACGGCGTAGGGGTCACCGTCGTGCCCCTCGGGCGAGAGCGTCGCGCGCAAGCTGAAATTGCCGATCTCGGCCCGGCGACGCGCGGCGTCAGCATCGACCGCATAGTCGATGTCGCCGCCCTGGATCGCCGTATAACTGCCGCTCTTCGCCGCCGAATCGGCAACTTGCTGCAGCTGGCGTTTCAGCAGCACCCAGTGAGCGGTGTCGACTGCAAGGCCGACGGCACCCAGAAGCATCGGGAGTGCCAGGGCGAACAGGGCAAGACCATTGCCCCGCTCGTCCGAGACGATGCGACGACCGCCAGAGTTGAGCACAAGCCCCTTTCGTGTCGGGTCCGCCTGCCAGCAAGCCATCACGCGAACCCTCAGGGTACTGGCACCAGGCGAGGATTGGTGACCCAGTTGATACCCCACATGCCGTTGACGCCTCGACCGCTGCCGAGATCGCCGCCCGAGCAGTTCAGATGGTTGTTGATACACTTGTCCATCCACATGGCCTCAACCGTATTGTCCCAGGCACCGAACCAATCGGCGTGAAGGGTCGTCCCCGGCGCGGTGCCCGGGAGCATCTCGTCGGACGAGAGGTGCCACGTCGGCAGGTTCGCATCCACCGTGTACCACACGCCCATCGTAAAGGCCGGGATGACATACGGGTGGGTCGCGGGGCACTTCGGAAATCCCCAGTAACCGTAGCTGATATAGGCAACGTGGTCGCGGTGGTTGGCGCTGTCCAGGTTCTTGCCGTCCCAACAATCCGGAGCCTGGAGAAAGAGACCAAGCTGGTTATAGGTGCCGTCCGGGTTCTGAGCGGTCGGGCAATGTTCCTCGGCCGCCGCCATGGTCTGATAGCTCTCGCTTGCGGTGGCAGTCTGCCCCTTGCAGGTGAAATAGCGCGAGCCGGTCGGCGCATTCGCGGTCAGCATGTCGTAGCCGAAGATGAAGCGAAGCCCGTTAGGCAGCGGAACGCAATTGCCTTGCGCGTGGGGCTCGCCACTCGTCAGGGAGCAGTACGGATCGCTGGCGGGACGGCGCTTGTAATAAATTGAGATGATGTTCGACTTGACCACGTTGCCCTTGCCGTCGAGCATCGCCGGCATCCAGTATGCCGATCGGTTCAGCGCGGTCGCCCCAAACCCCTCGCAACTGCTGCCACCCGTCGTTCGAAGTGAGCTGTACGTCGAGTTGGCGTTCGCGCTCGTGTTGCCGAAGAACTGATGGAGATGCGACTTGCCCGGCTGACCGGGATAAACGATCGGGTCGTCGCGGAGGATCTGGCCTGGCTCGCACATGAAACGAAACGCTCCGACAGGGTCGGCGCCCATCGTCCCGGGCAAGCAGCCGATGGTGCCGCCCGTATAGTTGCAAGTCGGTGCGAGCAGCGTGTTGATGTCGAAGTTGCTCGGGACGGCGGTCAGTTCGGGGTAGAGGGCATTGCTGCTCGTTGTCGGCGCGGTCGGCGCCGTCGTGACGACGGGTGTCGGGTCGGGGGACGGGACCGGCGTCGGATCGGCGACTATCCTTTTCCCGCGGACCTTCGTCAGCATGTCGAAGCGTCCCCCCGGCTCCGCCTGGGTTCCGGCGACGAGCACGGTGAAGCCCGCGACCATCAGGGCGATCGCTTTGGGGCTGAGGATGCTGTGACTGGTCATATGGTTATTCCCTGGTGCGTCGGTTCAGTCCTTGTGCCGCCTATTCGTTAAGAAAAGTTCGAACGACTGCCGAAACGATCACAGCGATCTTCGTCCATCAAGCTTCTGCGCCGACTACCTTTTTTCACCCGGTACGGCCAAGCGCAAACGCCTCGTTAACCGGCAATCCGGCGTGGAGTCATGATGCTGCATGCCCGCCTGTAGCGTTAACGACGCGGTTTAACGGAGAATGAACGGATCAAAGCCGTTCACCGGCACTCAAGTGGCTTCGGCCGGCCGAATCGGTTGTCCAGCGGCGTCGCCTTCGTTTGCACAGCTGGCGCGCTCGCGCAGCCACCGTCGGCCGGAGCCTTGTCCCGGGCCGACGGTGGCGAGGACGCCAGGGGCCCCGCCACGGGCCGCGCGTCGTCAAGCATCAGTTGACCATGGGATGCGTCGGCGAGGATCGGCGCCGGCTTGGGACCTTCGCTCGCCTGCGGGATCAGGCCGGATGCCAACTCCTCCTTATCTGGGGTGGCTGTCGCGCCGCCGATCACCTGGGCCGCAACCTGCACGTCCGTCGAGGACAGCGCTGGCGGTTCCTCGCCGCCATAGGCCTTGCCGAACGACCGGGCCGACCCCAACCCGCCCTTCAGCCGGTAGAAGATGTGTCGTCCGATCTGGACTTCCTTGTCGAGGGAATCGGCCCAATAGGGAACGACATAGTCGGCGTGGTAGTGGGTGGCGTGCCCGACCGGTCCGAAAACCTTGCCGGCGAGGGCCTTTGTCGCGACCTTGCGGGCCTCGCTCCACAGGTAAGGCACGGGGTTGCGGCGCAGCGACCCGTCGCAGGCGAAGGTGAACTGGCAGCCGGTGGTCCGCTCGGAG
>CAXSDY010000176.1:0-4702 GCA_964235835.1 uncultured Sphingomonadaceae bacterium
TCGCACGGCATGTGGATGCGGTGGTAGTCCTTCGGGCTCAGGTAGAGCGTGGCGAAGCTGCCGTCGTGGAAATGCCGCGCCAGCTCGGCGTCGCCGCCGACCAGCGCGCTGGTCGAATAGCGGTGGCCCTTGGCCTGCAGGATCTGGTCGTGCTCGATGGGCCCGAACTGGCTGATCGTGCCGTCGACCGGGCAGGTCAGCGTGGCGTCGGCGAGCGGCCGCGCGCCGTCCTTCAGGGCCCGGGTGAAGAAATCGTTGAAGCTCGCGTAGCTGGCGATGTCGGCGACGGCGGCCTCGCTCATGTCGACGCCGTACTTGCGCACGAACCAGCGCACGAGGCGCGTCGTCGTCTGGCCACGTTCGCGCGAGGCGACGCGGCCGGCGAATGCCGTCAGGCCGCGCTTGGGCAGCACGTACTGCGGCAGGACCTTGCGGCGATCGGACACGGGCGGCGGGTGCGTTGCGAAGGCGCGGATTCTATCGACGCACGGCGCCTCGGACTCGTATCCTTTCGGCGATGAGGATCGACTTCCGGGCCCCGTCGCTCGAGGTGGCGCGCGCCCTGATCGGCGCCTCCGTCTTCGTCGACGGCGTCGGCGGCCGCATCGTCGAGACCGAGGCCTACGACCAGACCGATGCCGCCTCGCACAGCTTCGCCGGCCGCACCGCCCGCAACGCCGCCATGTTCGGGCCGCCCGGTCGGGCCTACGTGTACCGCTCGTACGGCATCCACTGGTGCCTCAACGTCGTCTGCATGCCCGCCGGTCATGGCGCCGGAGTGCTGATTCGCGCCATCGAGCCGACGCATGGCGTCGCGCTCATGCGCGAGCGCCGCGGCGTGCATGACGAGCGGCTGCTCTGCGCCGGCCCCGGCCGCGTGTGCCAGGCGCTGGCGGTGAGCCGCGACCACGACGGGCTGCGGCTCGACCGCGCGCCGTTTCGTCTCGTTGCGGGCAACGACCCGGCGCTTGTCGTCGCCGAGGGCGTGCGCATCGGCATCAGCAAGTCGCGGGAGCTGCCGTGGCGCTTCGTGCTCGCCGGCTCGCGCTTTCTCAGCAAGCCGATGGCGGCGTCTCGGGCGTAAATGGCCGGATGTCCTTCGGAGTTATGCCGCCATGCACCCGTGCTGTCTGCGGGCAGTTCCGACCATGCCCGAGCCCGTCACCTCGCCGCGGCCGACGGCTCATACACTATCAATACTGCAAATCCACGACGGGCAATTAAAAAATGGATCGCGACCGTACGAACTCCCGACTCGATATCGAGATTCTTCGGGGAGCGAGACCCCTGCCAATGACCAAGAGGGAGTTCGCCGAACATGCGATTCGCACGGCGATACATAACGGAAAATATCAGCCGGGCCAAGTCATCAGTCAGAAGCGTCTGATCGAAGACCTGCACCTGAGTCTGACGCCGCTAAGGGAAGCAGTTATTAAGTTAGGCGCCAACGGCATTGTCGAGCGTCACACGCATCACAGCATCAAGATTCCAGAGATCAACAAGACCAATTTGACCCAGATTTACCAAGTGCGGGCGCTGCTGGAGCTCGAGGCAATGCGCCTCGCGGTGAGGAACGCTACTAGACCCTTGATCGACGATCTGAAAGAAATCAATGGCCAGCTTCATGCATTGATGGGTCGCCAAGAGATTGAAATCATTGATAAGTTGGACAGAAGTTTTCACAACGTTCTTTTCAACGCATCGAACAACCAACCCCTGGTCGATGCCATCGAATTCTCGAAGCGCACATTTTCCTCGTATGGACTATGGGCCACGCATGGGCGCGTTGCAGCCGCGGTAGCCGACCACGACGGCATCATTGCTGCCGTAGACGCTCGAGATCTGCATATGGCTGTGCTTCTGCACACCGACCACTTGCAGAAGGGCCTTGCCGCTGCGCTGACGCAGACCACTGCCACGACCACCATCGAGGCCTAATTGCGAGGAACGGGGACCGGCCTTTCGGAAAGCCGTCCTGGCGCAGGCAACGCTCAGCGTAAAGCGCCAAGTTGCAGCAACTCTTTCTTTGCACGTTCAATGGCTTCGGTGCTCCCTGGCTGCAGGGGTGGCCTGGCCTTGCCGACCGGATAGCCGATGAACTCCATCGCCGTCTTCAGGGGGCCGGGATGATCCGCCGTATAGAGCGCCTCGACGAGTGGGAGCATGGAATAGTGCGCCCTTCGAGCTCCGTCGATGTCACCTTTGGCGACGGCATTGAAGATCGCCACGTGGACCTGCGGAATCAGGTTCGCGGTCATGAAAATCCCCCCTGGAGAGCCCAGCAGGAATGTCGGGAACCCCAGATCATCGTCTCCTGACAAGACCGAGATCCTGCCTTTCAGCGCGTTGATTTTGGTCGACACGACGGCCAGGTCACGCTCGCATTCCTTCAGCGCAATGATCGATGGGATCGCCGCCAGTTTCTCGAGCAGGCGTACGTCCAGATTGATCCCTGTCCTTCCGGTGTTGTTATACGCAACGATGGGCAGAGACGAGACGTCGGCGACGCGCGCAAAGTGTTCGACGATGCCGGGCGGGCTCGGCTTGATGTAGTAGGGCGGAAGAACCAGCACGGCGTCGGCGCCCACCTGCGAAGCGTGATGGGCAACGTCTTGCACCTCACGCGTTCCGGGTGCCAAAGCGCCCACGACGACTGGAACCCGTCCCTTCACATGATCGACCGCAGCCTCGACAACCTGTCGACGCTCCGGAGGCGTCAGGCTGACAAACTCGCCGCTGCCGCCGATGACCAGCAACCCGGCGATGCCGGCATCGATCTGGAAGTCGATGATTCGTCGGAACGCTCTTTCATCGAACTTGTCGTCGGCGGTCAACGGCGTGACGATTGCGCAGTAAATGCCCTTGGGATCAAAGCTCACTGTGTTCTCCTGGTGAATTGGTCGCACCTGCCGAGGTCGGACTCAGCATGGCGGGTTGAGAAACGGATCTTTCGCCGAGGTCTGAGCCAGGAAACCCCTGTCCAGGTCTTGCAAAGAAGAGACGCCTAGAAGCGCCATGTTTCGTGATATCTCGTTTTTGAGAATCCGGGATGCACGCCGAACGCCGGATTCGCCCGCCACCGAGGCTGCATAGGCGAAGGGCCTCCCGACGAAGACGAACTTGGCGCCAAGCGCCAGCGCCTTCAAAACATCGGAGCCGCGCCTGATGCCGCTGTCGATCATGATCGGAATCTCTGGACAGGTCGCTACGACTCGGCTCAAGACGCGAAGCGGCGATATCGCACCGTCGAGCTGCCGTCCTCCGTGGTTCGAAATGACGATGCCGTCCGCGCCCATGTCAGCGGCGATTCGCGCATCCCTTGGATCGAGCAGTCCTTTGACCACCAACGGGCCGGACCACATGCTTCGGATCGTCTTGAGATGGGACCAGTTGATGTGCGCTCGCTCACCCAGATCGCGTTCGAGAGTGGCGGAAAATATTGGCACCCCTCTCGTCACGTGATTGTTTTCAAAGTGCGGCATGCCGTGTCGAACGAGCGTTCGCAAGAACGTTCCGATGCTCCAGCGCGGGTGAGTCATCCCCTGCCACATCAGGCCGAAGCTCGGTCTGACGGGGGTCGAGAAGCCGGCCCGCACGTTGTTTTCACGGTTGGCTCCGACCGGACAATCGACCGTGATGACGAGCGTCTTGTAGCCGGCCCGTCTGGCCCGATCGATCAGCGAAACGACGCCTTCGTCATCGCCCGGAAGATAGGCCTGAAACCAGGCGTTCGCGTTCCACTCCAGCACGTCTTCCAGGGGTATCAGGGATGAACCACTCAGCACCATCGGAATGTTTTCGCTTGCCGCGGCACGCGCCATCACGACGTCGCCTCGATAGGCCCAGAGTGCTGCGATTCCCATTGGCGCAATGCCGAACGGAGCGTCGAAGCGCTGACCCAGCAATGAAACGCTCATGTCGCGGGTTGTGACATCCACCATGTACCGGGGAACGAAACTGAACTCGCGATAGGCCGCGCGGTTGTCTTCCAGCGATTGATTTGTTTCTGTCCCGCCGGCGATGTATTCGAAGAAGGGTAGGGGCAGATGCCGCTTTGCAGCGCGTTCGAAGTCGTCAAGACATAAGTAACGGCGCTCCAGCGGCAGCTCCCTCAGACTACGTCTCATGTGCAGTAGAAATGCAGAACATTGATTCAGCTACTCGTTTCCGGGCGCCCGCGGGCTCTGGCCGAAGACTCATGCGATCCGGGCGCAAAGCCGCAAGTCGATCTGGTGCTGGCTCCCTCAGTGCCGAGTTGTTCGGCAGTCTCGACCTGGCTCGAGTAATGGCGACGGGCGAACGCAGGGGAGACTGTCCCTGCGCGCAGATCGCGAACGATGGGTTCCACACTCCTGAGACGGGGATCCCCAAACCCGCCTCCGCCGGCCTCGTGCAGCGTGATCGTCGCGCCTGGGGGCAAATCGAGTCGCGAAGTCCCGGCAACTTCGACCCCGTCGACCTCTATGGCACGCAAGCTTCCGGATTCGCCTTTCAAAAAGCCTCTGGCTCCCCGTCTAGTTCTCGAGCCGAAGAACGTCGCATTCAAAGCGTGACCTGTGTCGTTGCGAAGACGAATCAATTGCCCGCTGCCTCCCTGGTACTGGCCGGCGCCACAACTGTCCGGCAACAACCGCTTCTCGAGCACCGTGATACCGGTGGTCTGCTCCCAGACTTCCACCGACATGCCGATCATGTTGGATGG
>CAXSDY010000177.1:0-4524 GCA_964235835.1 uncultured Sphingomonadaceae bacterium
GTCACTTCGTCCCGATGGGGGTGCGGGCGCACGATCCGTTCGAGACGCTGCCGGATGACGTGGGTTGCTGATCGTTCGTGGCGAGGGGGGCTCTGGGGGTCGTGTCGGATATTTGGCGGAGCCAAGCGGCTCGCCGGAGGTTGAAATACGTTCGCGGGAGGCAACGGCATTGTTAGTTAGGCCATTGCCAGGTCTCAGCCCACTTCAGCAAATTGCCGCGTCGATCTGCCGTGCCACACCACCACCCCGGTCCAGCTCCGCCCATAAGAACACCACGCTCCCGCCGCTCACCTCCTGCATCCGCGCGCCGATGTTGCGCTTCTCGCGGCTGTCGGCGTTGTCGGTGCGGTCGGCGCCTTTGTACTCGACGATGAGTTTGCGCCCGTCGGTCAGCTCGGCGACGAAGTCGGGGTAGAACTGATCGGTGGACGTCGGCAGAGCGTAGGACCAGCTGGTCCGATCGATGTTGCGAACCCAATGCTTGACCGCCGGATGGTCGTCGATCGCCATGGCGGCATGGAACTCCTCGCCGCCGTGCTTCAGGTCGCCGACCTGGGCGAACAGGTGCTTGCGTGGCCGCCACGGGCCGGCATAGGGCGTGCGCGGATCGTAACCGGCCCTGCTGAAACTGAAGCCGTTGTCGCCGAGCGCCAGCACCGGCGCGATGTGGCCCAGCAGCAGCTGGACGCCACGGACACCGGCTTCCTGGCGAAGCTGCGCCACCCGCGCCACGATCGCGCGGCGCAGCGCGTACTTGCCGCGGACCAGTTGGGCCAGCGGGATGGCCCCGGCGACGCCTTCCACCACGCGGCGGCAATATTCGAGGAAGATCGGCTGGGCGACGTCGCGCTGGCGCGTCGTGCGGTCAAGCCAGCGGGAGAGCGTCGCCGCATCCCAGCCGGTCGCGTCGTCGAGCGCCAGCTCGGCGTCGGCATCGATGCGGGAATAGACCACCCGGTCGCCATCCACATCCATCTCGAACGTGTCCGGGCGATCGGTCAGGACAAAGCCGGGAAGGCCCGGATCGACCTGACGCAGATCCCAGCCGCCCACATCGACCAGCGTCTCGGGGAAAACGATCTCGATCTGCCCGCCGCGCTCGATCGCGAGACGCGGAAGCGTCAACACCTCGCCCTGTTCGGCAGGCGAGCGTGCGGCGGCGCGCTGCACGATGAACGCCTCCACTGCCGCCATCGGCGTCGCCACCGCTGCGGCAACCTCACGCAGCACGGTGTCGGGCGCGGCGGCGTTGAAGGTGATCGCGACGCCACCGGCGCCGTCGGAGGCGATGCGTGTCGCGGCCACCATCTCGGGCGTCCAACTGCTCTGGTCGGGCCGCTCCGGTACCCGGAGCACCGGCAGCTCGGGCCGGGTGAACAGCGGCTGACCCTCGTGCCACGCGAACGTCTCGGGCTGCTCGACGATCGCCTCCAACGCGGTGCGCTCGTCGAAGCCCATCTCCGTCAGCCGGTCCTTCATGCCTTCTGCCGCCTCGAAGAAATTGCGCTCCGACACATGGGCATAGGCACGGTTGAGCTCCTCCGACGAGCGGCGCGTGGCGAAGGGCATGCGCAGCACGCGGCCGAGCAGCTGCTCCACCGCGCCGCCGCTCCTGATGCTGGCGAGCGAGCAGAAGACATAGGCGAAGGAGCAGTCCCAGCCTTCCTTGAGCGCGTCGACGGTGATGACGTGCTCGATGAGGCAGGCAGGGTCGAACAGGTCGATGCCGTCGAGCTCGCGTTGCGTACCGGTCGCGACTGCGATCCGGTTCTCAGGGATGCGGCAATCCTCGATCAGGTGACGCCTCACCATACCGACAGTCGCATCGGCGCCCTCGCGCTGGGGCTGCGCCTGGTAGAGCGCGATCGGCCGGATGCCGCCCCGGGACCCCTTGGCTTCCCTGGCGGCGATACCCTCCAGCCAGGCGCGATTGTCGACCGCGTGCGCGATCGCCGCTTGCCAGCTGCCGTGCTGCGACAGATGGATCGGCAGCTTGATCATGTCCGCCAGCTTCAGCTCGGCGGCGGTGGCCGAGACGATGACGTTGGAGCGCACCGGCGTTGCGGTGAACTCCACCACGGCAGCGGGCGCAAGCCGGCCGAACGTCTCGCCGGAGAGCGTCGAGGTGAAGTTGTGCGCCTCGTCCACGATCACCAGCGGACGGTGCAGCTTCAGCAGATTGGCGAAACTCGCGATCGGCTTGCCCCGGCGTGGCCCATCCTCGTGCCGGGCGAGCTGGACGCCGGCAGGAAGTGCCGCGAAATGCGGCTCCAGCTCCTCGTCGTCGCGATAGACGTTGCGGTCGGCCACGTTGGTGACACGGAACGACTGAACGGTGGCGAGGATCACCGTCGCCGCGTCGGCCATGTCCTGCGGGCGGAGCTGCCGCCGCTCGTCGATGCCGTAGATGCGCACCGCGCCGCCGAACGTCGCTTCGAGCGCCTGCCGGTAGGGATGACCCACCTTCTTGAGCGCGCCCAGCGTCTGCTCGGCGATGGTGGTGGAGGTGACGAGCCACAGCACCACGGGGAAGCGCCGCGCCAGGAATGTGTCGCGCGCCACGCCGATGGCGTGCGCGGCGAGCAGCGTCTTGCCGCCGCCGGTCGGCAGGCGCAGGCAGCAGTAGGGCACGCTAGGCAGCCCAGGCAGCGAACGATAGGCCGCCGCATAGGCGCCGGGCGCGCCGATCGCGCAGGCGGCGGCGTAGGCCTGGGCGTGGTCGCGGATCGCCGCCTGGTCGAGGAACGCCTGGAGCGCATCGAGCGCGCGGCGCTGATACTTCTTCAGCTCCATCAGCGCGCCTTCACGTCATAGGGCGTCTGCCTGAAGGTGACGCCCGCCTCGGCCAGCCGCGCCGGGCCGAGCTTGCTCCACTCGCCGTAGACGGTCATCGGGCCGCCCCAGCCGCCCTGCGCGCGCAGCCGGGCGAGCAGCGCCGCGGTCAGCACGTTGCCGCCGCTGACCGAGCGGTCGCCGAGGATGCCGTTGTAGAGCAGCGCGTAGGCGGTGCCGTCATGCACCCCAAGCACCGGCGTGTCCGCGGCGCCGGCAAACGGCGTGCCCGTCTCGCTGAACCAGACATGCGCGGCGAGGGCTGCGAAGGCGATGCCGCCGGCGACGTGCCCGTCGGCGTCGAACACCGCCGCGCCCAGCCGGTAGAAGCGGTAGCCGCCGCCGCCTGTCCACCCGACCGCCTCGGAGATGCCGCCCTGTTCGCCGGCGATCACCTTGTCGAGCCGCGGCTTGCAGTGCGTCTCGGCATGATCGCCCATCTCGATGCCGATCCAGCGCCGGCCCATCTTGTGCGCCACCGCCGCCGTCGTGCCGGAGCCGAGGAAGCTGTCAAGCACGAGGTCGCCAGGGTTGCTGGCAGCCTCCAGAACCATCTGGATAACCCCTTCGGGTTTCGGGAACGAAAATTTTACTTCTTGCCCAAACAACGCGACGCTCTCAGCGGTGCCAGTTTGTGTATACGGGCCGTCGATAATTGTGGCGGGTTTACGCATTCGCTCTTCGCCAGATCCTACTCGTAGATACTGCTTGTAGGAAACCGAAACTTTGGTTCCTTTTCGAGTAAAAACTAGCTCATCATTCTCTAAGGCCAGCAGAGCACGCTTACATGACCACTGCCACTGCTTTTCCGGCCAGACTTCGCCACCTTCGGGATCAGGAATCGGATATCGAAGATTGCAACGCTCATCGTTTGATGTTGTCGCAAGGGGTTGCAAGCGATACGGACCACGTTGCTCGAATTTGCTGTCGCGGAAGCGATAATATTTTTCGGCAGCAGTTGAATCTGCCGGAAGGAACCAATTAGGCAAGCAACTCTTATTCTTTGCATAACAATGAATAAACTCGTGCATGCCCACAAACCACCGTGCCTTTGCACCGCCTCCGTAGCTCTTTTTCCAAATAAAAGTTGAAAGGAAATTCTGCCGCCCGAACACCTCGTCCATCACGACCTTGAGATAATGTCCCTCGTTGTCGTCGATCGACACCCAGATGCTGCCATCCTCCGCCAGCAGCTCGCGCAGGAGCACGAGGCGCGGATAGATCATCGCCAGCCACTGGCTGTGCTCGAGATTGTCGTCGTAGTGCTCGAACGCTGAGCGCGTGTTGTAGGGCGGATCGATGTAGATGCACTTCACCGCGCCTTTGAAGTAGGGCAGCAGCGCCTTGAGCGCGTCGAGGTTGTCGCCCTGGATGAGCATGTTGGCGGCGTCCGCGTCGCCGCCGTCCAGTTCCGGCGCCGCCTCCAGTAGCCGATACGGCACTTCCGCCGCCGCGCGCACGTCCTGCCCGCGCGTCACCCAATCCAGTATCGGCACCTCACCTCCTCGCCCCGCCAAGCGGACACGGGCGGCACCTTGCCACGCACGATGCGTCCCGATAAGCGCCCCGGACCCGGACCGGCCGCCTTCCACCCGGCCCGGTCATCCTGGCACCAGTCAGGGACGGCTTCTTAACGGAGGCCGGTCCAGGGCGGCTCGCCCTGGCGGAGTTTGAGGCAGAGCCTCAACCTTG
>CAXSDY010000178.1:0-4522 GCA_964235835.1 uncultured Sphingomonadaceae bacterium
AGATTGTGCGGCGGGATGTTGGTCGCCATGCCGACCGCGATGCCGCCGGCGCCGTTGACCAGGATGTTGGGGAAACGCGCCGGCAACACCTGCGGCTCCCGCTCCGACGCATCGTAGTTCGGCGTGAAGTCGACCGTGTCCTTGTCGATGTCGCCGAGCAGGAAGTTGGCGACCTTCGCCAGCCGCGCCTCGGTGTAGCGCATCGCTGCGGGCGGATCGGGGTCCATCGATCCGAAATTGCCCTGACCGTCGATCAGCGGCACGCGCATCGACCAGTCCTGGGTCATGCGGGCGAGGGCGTCGTAGATCGCGCTGTCGCCGTGCGGGTGATACTTGCCCATGACGTCGCCGACGATGCGCGACGACTTGCGGTACGGCCGGCCGGCGACGTAGCCCGCCTCCTGGCAGGCATAGAGGATGCGGCGGTGGACGGGCTTGAGGCCGTCGCGGACGTCGGGCAGCGCGCGGCTGACGATGACGCTCATCGCATAGTCCAGATAGCTGGTCTTCATCTCCTCGACGATGGAGATGGGGGCGATGTCGCTGGTGTCGGCAACCGGCGGAGTCGTGGCCAAATGCAGGTCCTGTCGGATGATTGTCGGGGCAGGATCCAGCGAGCGCCGAACCTTCCGTGCCGTCTAGCCGACTATGCCGCTGCGCGCCACCCCGCGCGCGCTCGCGTACCCGCGCGAAGCTAGCCCTCGCGCACGAACATCGGGGTGTCCGGCGTGGAGTCTTCGGGGCTGTGGTGCCAACCGTCGCGGTCGAAGGACTTCAGCGCAGCGGGATCGGCGATGCGCTCGTCACACACGAACCGGGCGAGCGCGCCGCGCGCGACCTTCGCGGTGAAGCTGTGGAACTTGAGCCCTCCCGCCCTGCGGACGCGGAAGTCAGGCACGATGAGGCGGACGCGCCTGGGCAGATGCAGCCCTACGACTGCGAAATACTCCCTGCTGGCGAGGTCTAGGACCGTGCCCGAGCCTTCGTCGCCAAGGTCCGCGAGCAACGCGCGGGCGACCTTGCGTCCCCAATGATCGACGAGTCTGTCGCCCTTCGGCGCCCAGCGCGTCCCCATCTCCAGCCGATAGGGCCGGACGGCGTCAAGCGGGCGGACGATGCCATAGAGACCTGACAGGATGCGTAGGTGGTCCTGCGCATAGTCGAGCACCGCGGGCTCGGCCGACCTCGCATCGAACCCGCGATAGACGTCGCCGGCGAACATCCGGATCGCCGGCCGCGCTTCCGCTTTTCCGAACGACTTGAACCGCTTGCTGTTCAGTTCTGCCAGCTTGGGTGAGATGTGCATCAGCTCGGCGAGCCGCTCGGGCCCGAGCTTCGCGGCGCTGCGGGCGATTCTCGCGGCTTCCCGGTCGAAGCGCGCCGCCGTCGGCTGCTCATCGTAGGTGCTGACCAGATCGAGCGTCTTCGCCGGCGAGAGGAGGATCAGCATGGCGAGCGCGCTAACCGGTCTGTCCGGGGGCGTCAAAGCAGCGCCGCATGGCACGGTTCAATGAAGGTTCAGCGCAGGACGGCAACAGGCTTCCCGCCATTTCGCAACAGGGCTATGGCTTGCGCCAAACCACCCCCGATCAGGGGCGTCCAACAGGAGAGCAGGATGAAGTTCATCACACCGGCGATCGCAACCGCTCTGGCCCTTGCCGCCGCAGGCCCGGCCATAGCGCAGGCGCCTGCCGCCGCAGCAGCGCCCCAGCGGCAACTGAAAGTTTCGCCCAAGGCACAGCCCGCGATCTTCGCCCTGCAGACCGCGGTGAAGGCCAAGAACAGCGCGGCGATCCCGGGCCTCCTGTCTGCAGCGCAGGCTGCCGCGAAGACGCCGGACGATCGCTACGCGATCGGGACGATGCAGCTTCAGGCCGCGATCGACACGAACGATTATCCGGGGCTGGTCGCAGCCGCCGACACGATGAACGCCAACGGCGGCACCATTGCTGACACGGGCAAGATCTATCTGTTCGCAGCCCAGCGCATGTCCGCCGCCAATCAGATCGCCCCGGCGACCGCAGCGCTGGACAAGCTGACGGCGCTCGACCCCAACAACGGCGACGCATTGCTGCTTCGTTCTGAGTTGCTGTTTCAGCAGAAGCGCGTGCCCGAGAGCCTCAACTCGCTGACCCAGGCGATCACCCGCGCCAAGGCGGCGGGGCAGCCGGTGCCGGAGAGCTGGTATCAGGCGCGGGTGGGGCGCGCCTATGATGCCAAGATGCCGGCCGTATACGGCTACTCGCGCGAGTGGGTCGCTGCCGCCCCGTCGGCGGTGCACTGGCGCGACACGATCAACATCTACCGGAACATGAGCGGGCTCGAGCGGCAGCAGCTGATCGACATGATGCGTCTGGCGCGCGCGACGAAGGCGCTGTCGGGCGAGTCCGACTATGCCGCATGGGCATCGTCGCTGATCAACCACGGCTATCCGTCCGAAGGTCTTGCCCTGTTGCAGGAAGGCGCCGCGTCCGGGTCGATCAGGCTGACGTCGCCGAGCATCGCGCCACTCGTCACCGTCGCTCGCGCCAAGTCGCCGGGCGAGAAGGCGTTGTTGACTGCGGCCGGCAAGAACGCGCCCAGCGCCGCGACCGCCAAGCCGGCGATGCTGGCGGCGGATGGCTTCTTCGATGCGGGCGACTATGCGCAGGCCGCCTCGCTCTACCGAACGGCCCTGACCAAGCCGGGCGTCGACAAGGACCTCGCCAATCTCCGGCTCGGCATGGCGCTTTCGATGAGCGGCGACAAGGCGGGTGCCGCTACTGCGCTTCAGTCGGTGGGCGGAACGCAGGCCGAGGTGGCCAAGTACTGGATGGTCTACACGACCGGGCGCGCCTGACCCTCCGAGTTTCTCGGCTGAACCAGAAAAATCGGACGCCGGCGGCAACGTTGGCGTCCTTTTTCTGTTCACGCCCGCCAGGTTAGCGCTGTACCAATGCGGGATGGTTAACCAGCGTAGCCTGTCGCGTTGCTTCGACCTTCGCCAAGCCTCACGCGCACGCAGCTGATGAGGCGGAACACCGGTGACGTTCGATGATCGACTGAGCACCGTGCTTGCCGGCGTGCCGACCGACGCGCACGAGCGCGCCGTCCGCTGGCGACAACTGGTCGATCTCGTCTCGCGCGGCGGACCTGACGCGTCCGGCCCAGCGGTCTGCCGAGCGATCGACACGATCCTCGGCGATCGTGACAAGGTCGCCGTCCCGCAGCGCGCTGCTGCCGCCCGGGCGATCGCCGGACGCGAGCTGCCGCGGGCTCTGCTCGAGGCTTTCGCGGGCGACACGGTCGAGGTCGCGGCGCCCTTGCTGACGGGCGCATCGGACCAGGCGCTTCGCGAAGCCGCGTCGCCTGAGGTGCGGCGGTTTCTGGATGCGATTCACGCTGGTGAGGGCCGGACTGCGTTTGCCAGCCTTGGGGAAAGCCTCGGGTCCGAGCAGCCGGGACCGGCGTCCGATGCCGCTCCACTGTTGAGCGAGGCCGTTCCGACGATCGACGAAGTGGTCGCGCGCATCGAGCAGTTGCGCCTGTCGCGCGAGGTCGCGGCAGAGCCAGCGGAGAGGCGCGAGCACCCGCTTCACACGGACGCCGAGGTGGTGCCGGAGCCGTCACCGGAGCCGCACATAGCTCCTGAGCGCGCACCAACGACCGAGCGGGTTTCGCCTGATTTCCACCGACCGCCTCCAGCTCCCGCCGAGCAATCCAGAATCGGCGAGGGTTCACCCGCGCTGTTCCGATGGGAATGCGGCCCAGGCGGTGACATCGGCTGGGTCGAAGGGGTCAGCCGAGGGCCGGTGATCGGCCGCTCGATCGCGCGCGCTAGCCGGCAGGATGGGGTCGACCAAGCGGTCGAACGGGCGTTCGCCCGGCGCCTGCCGTTTCACGAAGCGGCGCTGGAGATGTCGGACGCGGGTGCCGCCGCGGGACCCTGGCTGATCAGCGGCGTCCCCGCGTTCGCGCCCGATGACGGACGCTTCGTCGGCTATCGCGGCGTCGCTCGGCGCCCCAGCGCCCACCCGCGCGGGACCGATGCAGGCGACGCGCCCGGCCTCGACACCACGGCACTGCGCGAACTCGTGCATGAGATCAGGACGCCGCTCAACGCGATCATCGGCTTCGCCGAGATCATCGATGGCCAGTACCTCGGGCCGGCCCAGAGCAGCTATCGTGAACGCGCGGCAGACATCGTGGCCCAGGCGCGCGTGCTTCTCGCTGCGGTCGAGGATCTGGATTTCGCGGCGCGGCTGCGGGCCGGGGGCGGCGATCCCGCGCATCCCGCGTTTGCCACTTTCGTCCCGCCGCTGGTGGAGCAGTTGCGGGTTGAAGCGGCGGCGAGGGACGTCGTCCTCGCGATCGACTCGCCTACTCCCGAGGGAAGCTGCGCCGTTCCCGCGGCGCTCGCCGAGCGCCTGATCGAGCGGTTCGTCGCGTCGGTGCTCGCGCTGGCGGGGCAGGGCGAGACGTTGCGCCTGGCCGTGCGCGACACGGCGGCGGGTTGCGTCCTGCGCCTCTCGGTGCCGAGGGC
>CAXSDY010000179.1:0-4520 GCA_964235835.1 uncultured Sphingomonadaceae bacterium
ACCGACACGTGCGTCCGGCCAGCCAACAATGCCTGGTCCAGCTCCTTGGTCCACAGGCCTTTGCCGCCCACCTCCGCGAGTGGCCGGTCCTGGATCCGGTCGCCGCTAGTGCGCACGACCTGCAGCTCGACGGTGCCCGCCGGCCATCCATGCGCAACCTCGATCCCGGAAGCCGCCAACCGGGCCTGGGCGAGCGCCAACGGCGACCCACGCGTTCCAAGGATTATATGCTGCATCGCCCGCCTCTCCGGCGCCGCTACTAGCCGAGGCGGGCGGCCTAGGGCAAAGGCTCAGCATGCCGCTGATCCTCGGTCTGGAATCTTCCTGTGACGACAGCGCCGCAGCGCTCGTGTCGGGCGACCGACGTGTGCTGGCCCATGCGGTCCAGGCTCAGGACGAGGCACACCGCCCGTTTGGCGGCGTGGTGCCCGAAATCGCTGCCCGCGCGCATGTCCAGCGGCTGCCGGCACTGATCCGGCAGGTGCTCGATCACGCGGGTATCGGGCCGCACCAGATCGACGCGGTCGCCGCGACCGCCGGGCCTGGCCTGATCGGCGGCGTCATGGTCGCCCTGCTCGCCGGAAAGGGCCTCGCGCTCGCCAGCGGCAAGCCGCTGATCGCAGTCAATCACCTCGAGGGTCACGCGCTTTCGCCCCGCCTCGCCGATCCGCGCCTCCAATTTCCCTATCTGCTGCTGCTCGCTTCCGGGGGGCACTGCCAGTTGCTCGAGGTCCGCGGGGTGGCCCGCTACCGGCGACTCGCGACGACGATTGACGATGCGGCGGGCGAGGCGTTCGACAAGGCGGCCAAGCTGCTGGGGCTCGGCTATCCCGGCGGGCCGGCGATCGAAGCGCTCGCTTCGCAGGGAGACCCCGCAGCCGTCCCGCTGCCCCGCCCGTTGGTCGGGAGCAGCGAGCCGCATTTCTCCTTCGCCGGACTGAAGAGCGCCGTCCAGCGGGCGGCCGCGTCAGGCGCGCACCGCGCGGCCGACATCGCCGCAAGCTTTCAACAGGCCGTGATCGAATGCCTCGTCGACCGGACGCGCGTTGCGATGTCCCACTGTGATGCGCCGACGCTAGTCGTCGCCGGCGGCGTTGCCGCTAACGCCGCGGTTCGTGGCGCATTGGCGGCAGTCGCCGAAGCGCACCATCGCCGTTTCTCGGTCCCGCCTGCCTGGCTGTGCACCGACAATGCCGCGATGATCGGCTGGGCCGGCGCGGAGCGCTTGGCCGCAGCTCTGGTCGATCCGCTCGACGTGCCCGCCCGCGCCCGCTGGCCGCTCGACACCGGGGCGGAGGCGGTGCGCGGCGCCGGCGTGAAGGCATGAGGGTCGAACGGCTCGGCATCCTTGGTGGCGGCGCGTGGGGAACCGCGCTGGCCCAGGTCGCCGCGACGGGGGCACGCGAAACGCTGCTGTGGGCGCGCGAGCCCGACGTGGTGGCCTCGATCAACGACCATCACGAGAACCGCGCCTTCCTCGCGGGAATCCCGCTCTCGCCTGCCATTCGCGCCGTTAGCGATCTCGCCGAACTCGCCCCGTGCGACGCCTGGCTCGTGGTCACGCCCGCGCAGCACATGCGCGCCGTGCTGGCGTCGGCGCCCCGCACCGGAGTTCCGCTGATCCTGTGCGCCAAGGGGATCGAGGAGACGAGCGGTGCGATGCTCCACCACGTCGCGGCCGACGCGTGCCCCGGCGCCAGTGTCCTGGTCCTGTCCGGCCCGACGTTCGCCGGCGAGGTTGCCGCAGGCCTGCCGACGGCGGTGACCCTCGCCTGCGCTGATCCGGCACTTGGCGAGGCCGTGCGGCAACGCATCGCGCTGCCTACCTTCCGCGCCTACGACACCGACGACGTGATCGGCGCCGAAGTCGGCGGCGCAATCAAGAACGTGCTCGCCATCGCCTGCGGCGTGGTCGAAGGACGCGGCCTGGGCCAGAACGCGCGCGCGGCATTAATTGCTCGCGGCTTCGCGGAGATGACCCGGTTCGGCATCGCCTTGGGCGCGCGCCGCGAGACGCTTGCCGGCCTGTCAGGCCTGGGCGACCTGGTCCTGACCTGCTCCTCGGCGAGTTCGCGCAACTTCTCGCTTGGCAAGGGTCTGGGCGAAGGGCGCTCGGCGGCCGCCATGCTGACGGACCGGCGCACCGTGGCCGAGGGCGCCTTTACCGCTCCAGTCCTGCACCGACTCGCCACGGCTCGGTCAGTCGACATGCCGATCGTCGCCGCGGTCGCCGCGTTGCTCGCCGGTACCGCCGGCATCGAAGAGGTCGTCGAAGGCCTGCTCGCGCGCCCCGCTCGCCCGGAACACCACTAGGCCATCATCAGAAATCGACGGCGACGCCCTTCTTCTCCCAGTCGCCATAGCGCGTCGGGTCGAGTCGTTCCTGCTCGCCGTACGGATGCGACGGCGAGACCGGCTCTGGCTCGGGCACCGGCGGCGAGGGGGTCAGCGCCTTGGGCGCGGTGACATGCGGAGGACGTTTCATGATTCCGGAATTGGTGCCTAAAGGCGCCCGTGCCAAGTCCCGAACTCACCCCTTCCGCCAATCACGGTCTGGCGACCCGCGAGGCGGCGTTGCGCATGCTGGACGCCGTGATGCGCCGTGGCCAAACCCTCGAAGCGGCTGCGCAGGCCGGACAGGCGCTTCCGCCCGCAGATCAGGCGCATGCCCTGGCCATTGCCAGCGAAACCTTTCGGCGTCTGCCCGACATCGACCGGCTGATCGACAGTGCCACCCGGCTGCGGCTGGCTGACGACGCCAAGGCGCGCATGGTCCTGCGCCTCGCCCTGGCGCAGAAGATCGGGCTGGGCACTCCCGACCATGCGATCGTCGCGACCGCGCTGCCGCTGGTTGATGGCGGACCGCGGCGGCTCGTTCACGGGGTGCTCGGCACGCTGCTCCGGCGCGGCCTGCCGCCGTTCCACGAACCGCACCTCCCGGCGGCCGTCGAGGAACGATGGAGCCGGGCGTGGGGCGACGAGGTGATTGGTGCGGCCCGGCGCGCGATGGCCGGCCGCGCGCCGCTCGACCTGTCGTTCAAGAGCGATGCGGCGGCGAAGGCCTATCCCGGCGCGGTTTCGCTCGCCGACCGCCACGCCCGCCTCGACGCTTCGTCCAGTGTTGCCTCTCTGCCGGGCTTCGCCGATGGCGAGTGGTGGGTCCAGGATCTTGCCGCCTCGCTTCCCGCGCGGCTCATTCCGGCGAGCGCCACGCGCGTCCTCGATCTCTGCGCCGCGCCGGGTGGCAAGACGATGCAGCTCGCCGCCGCGGGGCGCCAGGTCACGTCGCTCGATCGCTCGGAAAGTCGTCTCGCGCGACTGCGCGAGAATCTCGGCCGCACCGGGCTGACCGCAAAGCTGGTCAAGGCAGACGCGATCGAATGGCGCTCGGACGAGCGGTTCGACGCCATCCTGCTCGACGCTCCCTGCTCGGCCACCGGTACATTCCGCCGCCATCCCGAGGTTCTCACCCGCGCCCGGGACTCGATTATCGCCGAGAGCGCCGGCCTTCAGGCCCGGCTCCTCGACCACGCTACGACCCTGCTTGCCCCGGGCGGAACGCTGGTGTTCGCGACCTGTTCGCTCGAGCCCTCGGAAGGGGAGCAGGTCTGCGCGGCGTTTCTCGCACGGCATCCCGAGTATTCGGTCCGCCCGCCCGCGCCCGATGAGCTTCCCAGCACGGTCACGCCAACGACTGAAGGGTATCTGCGCATCCTGCCCGGTATGTTCGAAGATCGCGGCGGCCTGGACGGCTTCTTCACTGCGCGCCTTGTCGCCGCCGCCGCTTAGCGGCTAATCGATCGAGGTGACCGCCCCGCTCATCGCTCCGTCCATCCTCTCCGCCGATTTCGCCCGCCTCGGCGAGGAGGTCCGCGCGC
This sequence comes from uncultured Sphingomonadaceae bacterium, assembly GCA_964235835.1. Classification (GTDB taxonomy): domain Bacteria; phylum Pseudomonadota; class Alphaproteobacteria; order Sphingomonadales; family Sphingomonadaceae; genus Sphingomicrobium. The sequence continues at coordinate 3,879 of CAXSDY010000179.1, forward strand.
TCGACGCGGCCGGCGCGGACTGGATCCACGTCGACGTGATGGACGGGCATTTCGTCCCCAACATCACCATCGGCCCGGCCGTGGTGAAGGGACTGCGCCCGCACACCACCAAGCCGCTCGACGTCCACCTGATGATCGCCCCGGTCGATCCGTTCCTCGATGCCTTCGCCGAGGCCGGCGCCGACATCATCACCGTGCACCAGGAAGCAGGGCCCCACGTCCATCGTTCGATCCAGCGGATCAGGGCCCTCGGCAAGAAGGCCGGCGTCTCGCTCAACCCGGCGACACCCGCCAAGGTGCTCGACTATCTGCTCGAGGAGGTCGACCTGGTCCTGCTGATGAGCGTCAATCCCGGCTTCGGCGGGCAGAAGTTCATCACCAGCCAGCTGCGCAAGATCGAGGCCGTCGCGCGGCAGGTGCAGAAGAACGCCCTCGATGTCACGATCGAAGTCGACGGCGGCGTCGACGCGAGCAATGTGCGGCAACTACTCGACGCGGGTGCCACCGCACTCGTCGCCGGAACTGCGGTGTTCCGCGGTGGTGCCGGGCAGTACCGCGCGAACATCGAGTCACTCCGAGGCTGCGCGTGAACGCGGCCGCCGGGGATGTTATCGGCAAGCTGGCGCGGGGCTCGCTCTTCTC
>CAXSDY010000180.1:0-4448 GCA_964235835.1 uncultured Sphingomonadaceae bacterium
CAGGTGCTGGTCACCGAGGACATGGTCGGGCTGTTTGAACGCACGCCGCGCTTCGTCAAACGCTACGACGATCTGGCCGCCCGGATCACCGCTGCCGCCGCGACCTACGCCGGGGAGGTCCGCACGCGCAGCTTCCCGACTGCCGACCAGACGTACCGGCTGAAGGGCGGCTGAGCGAAGCCGGCGCGGCCTTTGCCTTTGGGCCAGCGCGCCGCTAGAGCAACCGCCGCCAGCTTCCGTTCATGCAAAATGGGGAAAGGAAGCGTCGCGCTCCCCACGCATTTCGCCTCCTTGCCGGAGGCCGACGAGGATGTTTCTTGGCGATTGCCCCTGACGAGAGCACGACCTTCGCTCGTGAAGTCGACGAGAATCTGCGCCGCGACCAGATGCGCGATGCCGCTCGCGCCTATGGCAAGTGGGCGATTGCGGCCGTCGTCGTGCTGCTGCTCGCGATCGGCGCCTGGCTGTTCTGGCGCGACCAGCGCCAGAAGCAGGCCGCGGCCGACGGCGAGGCGCTCTCCGCGACGATCGACACGATCGGGACCGGCAACCTCGGCCGCGTTCCGGCGCAGCTCGAACCGCTCGAGCAGTCGCATAGCGATGCGGTCGCGGTGTCGGCGCGCCTGACACGGGCCGCGATCGCCTTGCAGCAGAACGATCGGCCTGCGGCGATCGTGATCTACAATGAGGTCGCAGCCGACAAGGGCGTCGACCAGCCGTGGCGCGACTTGGCAACAATCCGCCTGACGGCGATGCAGTTCGACACGCTTCAGCCGCAGGCGGTGATCGACCGGCTGCAGCCGCTCGCCCGGCCGGGCAATCCCTGGTTCGGCAGCGCCGGCGAAATGAGCGCGCTCGCGCTGCTCAAGGCCGGCCGCAAGAGCGAAGCGGGCCGCCTGTTCGCATCGGTCGCCTCCGACCGCTCGGTGCCCGAGACGATCCGTGGCCGCGCCGTGCAGATGGCCGGCAGCCTCGGCGTCGACGCGAGCGGCGCCATGGCTCCCATCACCACCGCACCCGCGCAGTAAGGACCCGACGACGATGACCCGCTTTCGCCATTTCACCGCAATCCTGATGATGGGCGCGGCCCTGTCCGGCTGCGGCGTGCTCAAGGGCAGCGGCAAGTCCAAGACCCCGGTGCTGGGCGAGCGCATCGCCATCCTGTCGAGCGAGGCGGACATCGCCGTCGACGACGCGACGGCCGCGCTGCCGATGACCCTGCCCCCGGCGCAGGTCAACACCGACTGGAGCCAGCCCGGCGGCGTGCCGAACAAGGCACCGGGCCATCTCGCGCTCGGCCCCTCGCTTGGCCAGGCGTGGAACGTGTCGATTGGCGCCGGCGCGCGCAAGGGAACGCGCCTCGCCGCGGCGCCGGTGGTGTCGGGCGGCAAGGTCTTCACAATCGACACGCAATCGACCGTGCGGGCATTCGACGAGCGCAACGGCGGCCTGCTGTGGTCGACCCAGTTCGGCACGCAGGCGCGCGGCGCGGCGTCGCTGTTCGGCGGCGGCGTCGCGGTCGATGCCGGGCGGGTCTTTGCCACCAACGGCCTGGGGTTCATCGCCGCGCTCGACGTCGGCACCGGTGCGCGTCTGTGGCAGGTTCGCCCCGGCGGGCCGCTGCGGGGCGCGCCGAGCGTTGCCGACGGCACGCTTTACGCGATGAGCCAGGACAACCAGATCTACAGCCTCAAGGAAGCGGACGGATCGACCAACTGGTCCGCTGCCGCGGCGCTCGAAGTCGCGGGCGTGTTCGGCACCGCCGCCCCGGCGATCGCGCAGGGGACGGTCGTGGCAGGCTTCTCGTCGGGCGAGCTCAACGCCTATCGCTACGAGAACGGCCGGCAAGTTTGGCAGGACACGCTGTCGCGCACCAGCATCCGCACCAGCGTCTCATCATTGTCCGATATCGACGCCGACCCGGTGATCGACAGCGGCCAGGTGTTCGCGCTCGGTCAGGGTGGCCGCATGGTCGCGCTCGACCTCATCAGCGGCCAGCGCGTCTGGGAGCTCAACCTCGCCGGCATCTCGACCCCATGCGTGATCGGTGACTGGGTGTTCCTGGTGACCGACGAAGCCAAGCTCGTCGCCATTGCGCGCGCCAACGGCAAGGTTCGCTGGATCAGCCAGTTGCCACGCTATCGCAAGGCCAAGAGCAAGTCGGGCGGGATCAGCTACGAGGGGCCGATCCTGGCCGGCGACCGCCTGATCCTGACCGGGTCCAACGGCACGCTGATCAACGTCAACCCGGCGAACGGTTCGTTCCAAAGCCAGACCAACGCCGGCGGATCGGTCAGCCTGCCCCCCGTCGTGGCGAACAAGACCTTGTACGTCCTGACCGACAGCGGAAGACTGATCGCCTATCGCTAGCCTCCGCTCCCCTGCCTTGGCAGCGGAGGTAGCAGCCGCAGGCTGACGAAGGGGTCCGTCACGCGCACCGGCGCCGCTCCCACCAAATTATCACAGCGAGAGCGGCGTTGACCCTCGCCTCGCACCCGTCCACTGCGCCCGCATGCCGCTCCCCATCGTCGCGATCGTCGGCCGGCCGAACGTCGGCAAATCGACCCTGTTCAACCGGCTCGTCGGGCGCCGGGTCGCGCTCGTCGACGACCGCCCCGGCGTGACCCGCGACCGGCGCGAGGGCGAGGCGCAGCTGATGGGCCTGACCTTCACCGTCATGGACACCGCCGGGTTCGAGGACGAGGACCCCGCCAGCCTGCCCGGCCGCATGCGCCAGCAGACCGAAGCGGCGGTGGGGGACGCCGATGTCGCGCTGTTCCTCTACGACGCGCGCGAAGGGCTGACCGCGCTCGACGAGGAGATCGGCCGCTGGCTGCGCAGCCAGGACACGCCGGTGATCGTCGCCGCCAACAAGGCCGAAGGGCGCGGCGCGGAAGCCGGCCGGCTGGAGGCTTACAAGCTGGGCCTGGGCGATCCGCTGGCAGTCAGCGCAGAGCATGGCGAGGGCCTCGCGGACTTGTTCGAGGCGCTGCTGCCGCACGTCGAGCGGGAGGACGCCGCGGACGCGGACGAGCCTGAACCCGACGAGGGCGGCCCGCTCAAGCTGGCCATCGTCGGCCGGCCGAACGCGGGCAAGTCGACGCTGGTCAACCGCATGCTCGGCGAGGAGCGGATGATCACCGGGCCCGAGGCCGGGATCACGCGCGACTCGATCAGCCTCGACTGGCAGTGGATCGACGAGCAGGGCATCCCGCGCCCCGTTCGGCTGGTCGACACCGCCGGCCTGCGCAAGCGCGCCAAGGTCGACGACAAGCTGGAGAAGCTGTCGGCGATGGACACGCGCCGCGCCATCGACATGTCCGAGGTCGTCGTGCTGCTGCTCGACGCCACGCGCGGGCTGGAGGCCCAGGATCTGCGCATCGCCGATTCGGTTCATGAGGAAGGCCGCGCGCTGATCATCGCGCTCAACAAGTGGGACGTCGCGGAGGGCGCGTCGGCGCTGTTCAACGGGGTCAAGGCGGCGCTGGAAGAGGGCCTGTCGCAGCTCAAGGGCGTCACCCTGCTGACCATCTCGGCGCAGACCGGCAAGGGCATCGACGTGCTGCTCAAGGCGGCGTTCGAGCTGCGCGACGCCTGGTCGCGGCGGGTCACCACCGGCGAGCTCAACCGCTGGTTTGAAAAGGCGGTCGATACCAACCCGCCGCCGGCGCCCGGAGGCAAGCGGGTCAAGCTGCGCTATATCACCCAGGTCAAGTCGCGCCCGCCGAGCTTCGTCATCTTCGGCACGCGCGTCGACCAGTTGCCCGACAGCTATCATCGCTATCTGATCAACTCGATGCGCAAGGATCTGAAGCTCGGGCCGGTGCCGCTGCGCTTGTCGATGCGCGCGACCAAGAACCCGTACCACACCGCCAATCCGGGCGGCGGGCGGCCGGCGAAACCGCCGCGGCACTAACCTCGCCTTTACCCTTGCGGGTTAGACCCGCCGGGATGAACGACGATCAACCCGAACTCGTGGACTGGCTGCACTTCGAGCGGAGCCGGGCGGAGCTTGGCCCCGGCTTCATCCGCATCCTCAGCTATTTTCGCGAGGACGGGCTGAAGAGCGTCGCGCAGATCGAAGCGGCGATGCATGAGCAGAACACGATCGCGCTGGTCATTCCGGCCCATACGCTGAAGGGCGAGGCCCGGCAGTTCGGCGCGGAGCCGCTGGCCGGCGTGGCGGAGACCATCGAGGCGACGGCGCGGTCGGGCGTGGAGACGCACCGCTTCCCGGACGAACTGGTGCCTGACGTGGTCAAGCTGCGCGCGCTGTTCGACGCGACCATCGAGCTGTTCGAGAAAGCGACCAACCCGCTCAAGACCCGCTCGAACCAGAACTTCGGCAAGAAGGTCGCGAACCAGAACTTCGGCCGGATCTAGGCTCATCGTTATTGGGTGTGAGCGTGGCAAGCGTGGTGAAGGGATCACAACGCCAGCGTGCGACG
>CAXSDY010000181.1:0-4440 GCA_964235835.1 uncultured Sphingomonadaceae bacterium
CCTCGCGTGGGGTCAATGGTATGACGGTTCGCAAGCGGAGGCGATCAGCCCGCCATAGCGCTCATTGACGCCGTCACAGTCGGAGCGCCAGTTGATTGCGGCGAGCTCCGGGTCACGCTCATCCGCCGCGTCCAGCAATAGCTGTAAAGACTTTACGTCCTCGTATGCGCAATGCTCGACGTAGCGCAGACCGCGGCAGAGCCCCCCTTCCGGAAGCAATCTCCGCCACCGAAACAGTGCTGCTCGATAAGCCGGCGACAGACGGCGAGGCGATGCTGTGGAAGATTGAGCGCCGATACAAGCCCGCGATGGCATCTCGGGTCGAGGCGTCGAGTACCAGACACACGCCGACCTTTATCGCTTCCGCTCACAAGGGAGGGCATGACCAATGCATGCACAACTCCGCTTCGGTGAAATCCAGTGATAGCCCTTCCACCCGCGTGCTGGCCCCGTCCTTGGAGTGCATCTGCGCCCCACTCGGGAGTCGAGCAGATCTTCGAGAAGATGATCACGTCGCTCGTGTGGGAAAAGGCCCATACGAGCTTGGAAAAGCGGTCTTTTCGCAAAGCGGACCCGTTCAGCGCAGGACTTTGAGCCACATTCCCATCAGTTTCCCACGAACATGGGAAGCATGGCGCAAAGACGGGTTCGCTACGGACTGGGTCGCGCACCACTTTCACCCCCGCGGCCTTCCGCCGCGACGCTTGGCCGCTCGTGATATTGGCCGTAGTCCGTCCGGGCGGGTCACCGACATCCACAAGCGCGTTGACTAGCGCGACTGAATCGTGCGTCTTCGGCATCAGGAGAATGCCCCGTGCCCACAGTCGCGAAGAACCACTGGCGGTCGATCCTTTCCCTGCTTCCGTTGAGCGCCCTCGCCGCTGTCCAGCCGGCGCCGCCCGCGCCCGCCGTCCCCCAGCAGCCGGAGCCCGATATGATCTACGCGACGCCCGCCGACACCGCGGCGCGGATCGCCAAGGCCAAGGCGGAACGACCCGCGGATCAGCCGTCGGGCCGCCCGCAGCCGCTGGTCCGCATCCCGGGCTACCGTGCGCTGATCGAATACCGCGCCGGGCCCACGCCGCCCTTCATCCACGATCGCGACGCCGAATATATCTCGGTGCTGGAAGGCGACGGCGTGCTGATCACGGGCGGCACGCTGGTCCACGCGCAGCGCATCAACCCCGGCAACCAGCGCGGCACGGCGATCAGCGGCGGCACGAGCAGGACGCTGGTCAAGGGCGCGACCGTGTTCCTCCCCGCCGGCGTGCCGCATCATTTCGCGAGCGTGGGCAAGAAGGGCCTGTCGGTGATCGCCCTCCATATCCCGCCGGACGCGCCGCCGCGCTAAGGCCCGCATCACCACCACGCGCATCCCTACCACAAGGAGTGGATTATGAAACTCACTAGCAAGATCACCGTGGCGCTCGCCTCAACCGCCCTTGGGCTGGCGGTCTGCGCCAGCGCCGGTGCGGCACCGCTCGGGTTCGGCGCGGCGCTTGCCGACCCTGCCCGCCCGGAAGCGGATCGGGCGCGCGACGCGGATCGCAAGCCGGGCGAGTTGATCGCCTTCGCCGGCGTCCGACCGGGCCAGACGATCGCCGAGATCGCACCCGGCGGCGGCTACTTCACCCGCATCCTCGCGAAGGTCGTCGGACCCAAGGGCCACATCTATGCGGTCGGCTTCAGGCCCTCGCCGGGGATGGAGACGCTGGCGACAGGCTATCCCAACGTCACCTTCACGGTTGCCCAGCCTGGAACGCTGCCGGTTCCGGCATCGGTCGACGTTGTGTGGACGACGCTGAACTATCACGACTTCAAGAACGCCAAGGTCGGCGCAAGCGACGCCGCCAACGCGCTCGACGCCGCCGCTTTCCGCGCCTTGAAGCCAGGCGGCATCTACCTGATCGTCGACCACGCGGCGGCGGCGGGCGCAGGCGCGACGCAGACCTCGACCCTGCACCGCATTGATCCGGCAATTGTCCGTCAGGAAGTCCAGGCGGCTGGCTTCCGGCTCGATGCGCAAAGCGACCTGCTCCGCCACCCGGGCGACGACCACACGCTCAAGGTCGTGGAGAGCGGCATCCGCGGCAAGACGGATCAGTTCGTGCTGCGCTTCCGCAAGCCGCGCTGACGCGAGCGCGCGTCAGTTATAGCGACGCGCGAACGCTGCCGCCGCGCCGAACAGCCCGGGCTGCGGATGAGTGATCAGCCTGACGCCGATCGCTTCCATCCGCCCGCGGAACCGCCCCTTGGCCACGAACCGCCCGGCAAGGCCGGACGCCCGCAGGCGATCCTTGAGGCGCAGGCCGAGGCCGCCCGCGATGACGACGGCGTCCGAGCCATGCGCCAGGGCGAGGTCGCCTGCCACGCTGCCGAGCGACAGGCAGAAGCGATCGAGCGCGGCGGACGCGAGCGCATCCGTCCGCTCGAGCGCCGCCGTCCACAGCTGCCGTTCGTCGAGGCGAGCAACCGGAGTGCCGCTCATCCCCGCGAGTGTCGCATGGATCTCGGCCAGCCCGCGCCCGCACAGGACCCGCTCCACCGACACGCGGCCATACCGGCTGCGCAGTTCGGCCAGCAGCCGATCCTCCACCGGGTCGAGCGGCGCGAAGTCGATATGGCCACCCTCGGTTTCCACGACGTGGTCCCCCGCAGCCGTGCGGATCAGCTGCGCCACGCCCAGGCCGGTTCCCGGCCCGACGATCGACGTCACGCCGTCACCAGATGACCGCTCCGGCCCGCACAGGGTGACGAAATGCTCCTCGCCAAGCTGCGCCACGGCGTGCGCGACGGCGCCGAAATCGTTGATCAGCGCAAGCCGCTCGACGCCGAGCTCTTGAGCAAGGAGGCTGCGGCCGATCGTCCAGCTGCCGTTAGTAAGGCTCAGCTGCTCGCCATCGCCAACGCCCGCGACTGCGATCGCGGCGGCGTCCGGCAGCGTGCCGGTCCGTCGGCCGAACTCGTCCCAGGCCGCCGCAAGCCCGCTGTAATCTTCGGTGCGCAGCGTGACCGGATCGCCGAGCGACACCACTCGCCCCTCGCCGACCTCCGCCAGCGCAAAGCGCGCATGCGTGCCGCCGATGTCGGCGGCGACGATCGCCTCGCTCACACCGCCGGTTCCGCAAGCAGCCGGCCGAGCGCCTCGTGCCAGCCGTCGAGTCGACCTTGCCGTTCGACCGGGCCGAGCGACGGCGTGAAGCCCTGCACGGCCGGCAGCATGGCCGACGCCTCGTCGAGATCGCGGGACAGGCCGCTGCCGACCGCAGCGAGCATCGCCGCACCGCGGGCCGTGCTCTCCACGTCGGCCGGCCGCTCGACCGGGATGTCGAGCATGTTCGACAGGTCCTGCGCGAGCCAGTCGTTCGCCGCCATCCCGCCGTCGATCCGCAGGCTGCGCCACGTCGCTCCATCCGCGGCGAACGCTTGCTGCAGATCGCTGCACTGGTGCGCAACGGACTCCAGCGCTGCCCGTACGATCTGTTGCCGCCGGGTCCCGAGCGTCAGCCCGAAGATCGCGGCCTTGGCCTCCGGCCGCCAGTGCGGCGCACCCAGGCCGGCGAGCGCCGGGACGACCGTCACGCCGCCGCTGTCGTTGTCGCGCGCGACCTGCTCGCTCTCGGCCGCCGTCCCGATCCACCCCAGGCCGTCGCGCAGCCACTTGACCATGCTGCCTGCCACGAACACCGAACCCTCGAGCGCATAGCGCCGCTCGCCGCCGACCTGGCTGAGCACCGTGCCGAGCAGGCGATGCGCGGAGCGGCGCGGCGCGGACCCGGTGGCGGTGAGGATGAACGCGCCGGTGCCGAACGTCGCCTTGGTCGCCCCGGGCTCGACGCACCCCTGGCCGATCGTCGCCGCCTGCTGATCGCCGGCAAGGCCGCAGATCGGGATCGGTCCGCCGAACCACGCCGGGTCGCAAGTCGCAATCGGGCCGGCCATGTCGACGACCTCGGGCAGGCTCCCGACCGGAATCCCGAACAGATCGCACAGGCCCGCGTCGAACCTTTGGCCTTCCAGGCGCATCAGCATCGTCCGGCTGGCATTGCTCGCGTCGCTGACGTGCGCGCCGCTCAGCTTGAACACCAGCCAGCTTTCCACCGTACCCAGCGCCAGGCGGCTCCCGGCGGCAGCAACCTCGGGCACATGGTCCAGCATCCAGCGCCATTTGGTCGCGGAAAAATAAGGGTCGAGCACCAACCCGGTCGCGGCGCTGACCGCCGGCTCCTGCCCGTCCTCGCGCAGCGCCGCGCACAGTTCGGCGGTGCGGCGGTCCTGCCACACGATGCCCGGCGCCAGCGCCTCCCCGCTGGTCCGGTCCCAGGCGACGGCGGTCTCGCGCTGGTTGGTGATGCCGATGGCGGCGATACGATCCGCGCCGCCGGCCCGCGCGACCATCTCCCGCGCGCAAGCGAGCGTCCGCTGCCAGATCTCGCCGGC
>CAXSDY010000182.1:0-4370 GCA_964235835.1 uncultured Sphingomonadaceae bacterium
CGACTGGCACGTGGTCGGCACCGGCGACTTCAACGGCGACGGTCGCAGCGATATCCTGTGGCGCAACGACAGCGGTGCGTTCGGGGACTGGCTGGGCCAGGCCAACGGCGGCTTCGTCTACAATGCCGCGGCCGGCGCGACGCCGGTCACGAACGACTGGCACATCGCGGCCATCGGCGACTACAACGGCGACGGACGAAGCGACCTGCTGTGGCGCAACGATGCCGGCCAGGTCGGGGACTGGCTCGCTCAGCCGAACGGCGGATTCGCCTACAATGCGGCCGCGGGCGTGATCCCGGTTGCGAACGAGTGGCACGTGCAGGCACCCGACATTTTCTGGTCCTAGCCGCGCGGCCGATTGACCCTCCGGGCTCCGCTCGCTAAGGAGCCCCCTTGTCCGCGGAGCTGGCGTATTCGCCGCCTCCCGCCGGGCAAGAGCTGAACATTGCTCCAGCGCGATGGCCAGGCAGCCGATAGGTTGGCCCGGGCGTCGTGCGTTTCGCGCATCCGCACGAAGGGGCAAAGTAACCGCCAGCCGGTCTGGCAACGAAAGGTGAAGGCTTCATGCCGACGATCAACCAGCTGATCCGCAAGGGTCGCGAACCGCAGAAGGCCAAGTCGAAGGTCCCTGCGATGGAGCAGAACCCGCAGAAGCGCGGCGTCTGCACTCGTGTCTATACGACCACTCCGAAGAAGCCGAACTCGGCGCTGCGCAAGGTCGCGAAGGTCCGCCTCACGAACCAGCGCGAAGTGATCAGCTACATCCCGGGCGAGGGCCACAATTTGCAGGAGCACAGCGTCGTGCTGATCCGCGGCGGGCGTGTGCGCGACCTTCCGGGCGTGCGCTATCACGTGCTGCGCGGGGTGCTCGACACCCAGGGCGTCAAGGACCGGCGCCAGTCGCGTTCGAAGTATGGCGCCAAGCGTCCCAAGTAACCGACCCGAGTAAGCCCCGGACAGGGCGCCCATCGAAGTGTTACTTCGATGGGACCCGCTGGTTCCGGAAACGGCTGAAGAGAAAGGAAATTCAATGTCCCGTCGTCGTCGTCCTGAAAAGCGCGAAATCCTGCCCGATCCCCGGTTCGGGGACGAGGTCCTGTCCAAGTTCATGAATTCGATCATGCTCGACGGCAAGAAGTCGGTCGCCGAGAACATTGTCTATGGCGCGCTCGAGAGTGTCGAGACCCGCCTCAAGCGCGATCCGATCGGCGTGTTCCACGACGCGCTCAACAATGTGAAGCCGGGCATCGAGGTCCGCAGCCGGCGTGTCGGCGGCGCCACCTACCAGGTGCCGGTCGACGTGCGGATCGAGCGCGCCCAGGCGCTGGCGATCCGCTGGCTGATCACGGCAGCGCGGTCGCGGTCGGAGAAGACCATGGCCGCGCGCCTCTCGGGCGAGCTGATGGACGCCGCCTCGAACCGCGGCAACGCGGTCAAGAAGCGCGAAGACACCCACCGCATGGCCGAAGCCAACCGCGCCTTCTCGCATTACCGCTGGTAAGGGCCTATATAGGGCGTCCGATGGCCACGCAGCTCGATCCGCAAGCGCTCAATCTTGATGAGCAGATTGCTCGCATCCGCAAGATGGGAGCGGAGACGGCGAAGGCGCTCGTGGATATCCAGAAGACGCGTGCCGACTTCGAGAAGGTGGTGCTGGGCACGAGGATCGTGTCCTTTGCGACGATCTTCCAGGGCCTGATCGCTGTGGCTGCGCTGATCGGCGCGGGATCGGCGATCGCAAAGCTCTTCTTTCCCTGATTTAGCCGCCGCTCGCGCGGCAGCCACAAACGACACTTCTAGTCCAAAGGACCTTTGACCATGGCCCGCAGCCATCCGCTCGACCGCTATCGCAACATCGGCATCATGGCGCACATCGACGCCGGCAAGACGACGACGACCGAGCGCATCCTCTATTACACCGGCAAGTCGTACAAGATCGGCGAAGTGCATGAAGGCACGGCGACGATGGACTGGATGGAGCAGGAGCAGGAGCGCGGGATCACGATCACGTCGGCCGCAACGACCTGTTTCTGGCGGGGCGACGACCAGAAGGGCGAAGAGCACCGCATCAACATCATCGACACGCCCGGGCACGTCGACTTTACCATCGAAGTCGAGCGCTCGCTACGCGTGCTCGACGGCGCGGTCGCATGTTTCGACGGCGTCGCCGGCGTTGAGCCCCAGTCCGAGACGGTTTGGCGCCAGGCGGAAAAGTACAAGGTTCCGCGCATGTGCTTCGTCAACAAGCTCGACCGTACCGGCGCGAGCTTCGAGCGCTGCGTCGACATGATCAAGGATCGCCTCGGTGCCCGCCCGGCGGTGCTCTACCTGCCGATCGGCATTGAAGGCAGCTTCAAGGGCCTCGTCGATTTGGTCGAGAACCGCGCCATCATCTGGCTCGAGGAGAGCTTGGGCGCGAAGTTCGAATATCAGGAAATCCCGGACGACCTCAAGGCGTCGGCCGCGACCGCGCGCATGGACCTCATCGAGATGGCGGTCGAGCAGGACGACGACATCATGGAGGCCTACCTCGGCGGCGAGGAGCCGGACGTCGCGACCCTGAAGGCGCTGCTCCGCAAGGGCACGCTCAACTTCTCGTTCGTGCCGGTGCTGTGCGGCTCGGCGTTCAAGAACAAGGGCGTGCAGCCCCTGCTCGACGCGGTCATCGACTATTTGCCGTCGCCGCTCGACATCCCGCCGGTTGAAGGCCTCAAGCTGGACGGCGTCACCATCGAGACGCGCGCGCCCAAGGACGACGCGCCGTTCTCGGCGCTGGCGTTCAAGATCATGAACGATCCGTTCGTCGGCACGCTGACCTTCGCGCGCATCTATTCGGGCACGCTCGAGACCGCGTCGCAGGTGACCAACTCGGTCAAGGACAAGAAGGAAAAGGTCGGCCGCATGCTGCTGATGCATGCCAACGACCGCGAGGACATCCAGATCGCCTACGCCGGCGACATCGTTGCGCTCGCGGGCCTGAAGGACACGACGACCGGCGACACGCTGTGTGCGGCGAACGCGCCGATCATCCTCGAGCGGATGGAGTTCCCGGACCCGGTCATCGAGGTCGCCGTGGAGCCGAAGACAAAGGCCGACCAGGAGAAGATGGGCATCGCGCTCAACCGCCTGGCGCGTGAGGACCCGTCGTTCCGCGTTACCTCTGACCATGAATCCGGCCAGACGATCATCAAGGGGATGGGCGAGCTCCACCTCGAGATCCTCGTCGACCGCATGAAGCGCGAGTTCAAGGTCGAGGCGAACGTCGGCGCGCCGCAGGTCGCCTATCGCGAGTATCTCGGCAAGCCGGTCGAGCTGACCTACACGCACAAGAAGCAGTCGGGCGGCTCGGGCCAGTTCGCCGAGATTCGGATCACCGTCACCCCGGGCGAGCGCGGTTCCGGGTTCGTGTTCGCCGACAACATCAAGGGCGGCAACGTCCCGAAGGAGTATATCCCTTCGGTCGAGAAGGGCATGCGCGAGACGGCCGAGACCGGATCGCTGATCGGCTTCCCGATCATCGACTTCGAAGTGCAGCTGACCGACGGCAAGTACCACGACGTCGACTCCTCCGCGCTGGCGTTCGAGATCTGTGCGCGCGGGGCGATGCGCGAAGCCGCGCAGAAGGCGGGCATCAAGCTGCTCGAGCCGATCATGAAGGTCGAGGTGGTTACCCCGGAGGACTATCTCGGTGACGTCATCGGCGACCTCAACAGCCGCCGCGGGCAGATCCAGGGCACCGACACGCGGGGCAATGCCCAGGCGGTCGAGGCGATGGTGCCGCTCGCCAACATGTTCGGCTACGTCAACCAGCTGCGCTCGTTCACGCAAGGGCGCGCGCAATATTCGATGCAGTTCTCGCACTACGACGAGGTGCCGGCGAACGTCGCGGACGAGGTCAAGGCGAAGCTGGCGTAACCGATTTTTTGTAGCTATGGGCGCGCTCGCACTTGGGCGGGCTGCCCATTTTCCAGAACCTAGAAGAGGCTTATCATGGGCAAGGCGAAATTCGAGCGGAACAAGCCGCACTGCAACATCGGCACCATCGGTCACGTCGACCATGGCAAGACGTCGCTGACCGCGGCGATCACCAAGGTGCTCGCCGAATCCGGCGGCGCGACCTTCACGAGCTACGACAATATCGACAAGGCGCCCGAAGAGCGCGAGCGCGGCATCACCATCTCGACCGCCCACGTCGAATATGAGACGGCCGCGCGCCACTACGCCCACGTCGATTGCCCGGGCCACGCCGACTATGTGAAGAACATGATCACCGGCGCCGCGCAGATGGACGGCGCGATCCTGGTCGTGTCGGCGGCCGACGGCCCGATGCCGCAGACCAAGGAGCACATCCTGCTCGCCAAGCAGGTCGG